>CAZFJE010000015.1:0-31605 GCA_964519555.1 uncultured Thermoleophilia bacterium | reverse complement strand
CGGCCGCGTTCACTTCTACCTGGCCGGGATCCTGATATTCACGATCGGATCCCTGCTCTCGGGGCTCGCCATGAACGGATCCTGGCTGATCGCCAGCCGAGTGATCCAGGGCGGCGGCGGCGCGCTGCTGGCGGCGACGTCGGCGGCGATCGTGACGTCTGCCTTTCCGCCTCACGAGCGCGGCAAGGCGCTGGGCATCAACGTCATGGCGGTGTACATCGGCCTGGCGGTGGGGCCGGTGCTGGGCGGCCAGATCGTCGACAACCTGGGCTGGCGGTGGATCTTCTACATCAACATCCCGATCGGGATCGCGACCTTCGCCTGGGGCTGGCTCTTGTTGCCGCGCGGCGAACGCCCGAACGCGAAGGCGCCGCGCAACGACGTCGTCGGGGCCGCACTGCTGGGTGCCTTCCTCGTCTGTCTGCTGGTGCCCCTGACCTTCAGCCCCGAGTGGGGCTGGGGGGCGGCGCGCACCATCGTCTTGCTGTGCGCGTCGGCCGTCAGCCTGGTCGGGTTCGTCTACACGGAGTTGCACGTCGCAGACCCGCTCCTCGACCTCGACCTGTTGTTGCACAACCGGCTCTTCGCGAGCGCCAACACGGCGGCGCTGCTCAACTACATGGCGCTCTACGGGATCAGCATCCTCACGGCGATCTACCTCGAGATCGTGCAGGGGCGTTCCGCAGGACAGACGGGCTGGCTCATGGTCGCCCAGCCGGCGATGATGGCGATCCTCAGTCCGTTCGCCGGCCGCTTGAGCGACAGGCTCGGCTCGCGCCTGTTGAGTACGACCGGCATGGTCCTCGTGGCCGCCGGGATGGTGATGCTGGCGACCGTGCCGATCACGGCCGGGATCGCGCGGGTGATGGTCAGTCTGGCGGTCGTCGGCGTGGGCATGGCGGCCTTCAGCGCGCCCAACACCAGCGCCATCATGGGTAGTGTGGAGCGCAGCAAGCTGAGCCTGGCGAGCGCCTTCCTGAGCACGATGCGCGTGACGGGTCAGGCGCTGAGCGTGGCGGTGCTGGGCGCGATCGCCGCCAGCCAGCTCGGCGTCTCGGGCACCCGGCTCATCTACACTGGCGGCCAAGCCGTTGGCGCGGCGGCACATGGGGCCGCAGCCGCGACCGCCGCTACGCAGATCGCCGAGAACTACGCGCTGGGCTACAAGTACGCCATGTTCACGGGCGCGGGGCTGGCGCTCCTCGGGGCGCTGGCGTCATTGACGCGCCCCAAGCTGCAGGCGCCGGCGCAGCGTCCGCCGCTTACGCCCGCCGCAACGCCGAGCGAAGGCTGACCGCTGCCGGCCTCACGGCCGAAAGTCGATCGCGCCGAAGTCCCGATAGTGCATCGTTCTCTTTCCCGGGGGCCTTGGCGGAGCGACCAGTCAGTGGTCCTTCAGCCTCTCCGAGAGGAGCACGCCACCCTGGGGCATGTTCTCGAAGGGATTCTCCTTCACGATGACGATGAAGGCGTCCTTGGGGATGTTCGTGTCGCATCCCTCCTTGGCCGAGCCGCCCACGGCATGCCTGCTTCCCGGCGCTACACTGGAACGGGCATCGTCCGCCCGGCCGCGGCTGCGACCGGGCAGCGGCACTCGGCCCGGCTCTTGGTAGCTCACGCCTTTCATCGAAGCGCGGAGGACAGAAATGGACGTCACTGACGCGGTCTGCATCGTCACGGGAGCGTCATCGGGGATCGGCGCGGCAACGGCGCGCCTGTTGAGTGAGAACGGCGCGCGCGTCGTCCTGGCGGCTCGTCGTGCCGATCGGCTCGACGCCCTCGCCGCCGAACTATCGGGCTCCCTCGCGGTGCCCACGGATGTGACGGCCCCGGGGGCGGTCGAGCGGCTCGTGGCCCGGACCCTCGACACTTTCGGCCGGGTCGACGTACTCGTCAACAACGCGGGCCAGGGCTTGCACGTCCCCCTCGAAGACCTCGACCCGGGGGATCTGCGCGCCGTCTTCGAGCTCAACGTGGTGGCCCCGCTGCTCGCGATGCAGGCGGTGCTTCCAGCGATGCGGGCACAGTCCGGCGGCGCCATCGTCAACGTGAGCTCGGGCACGACGCTGCGCGTCTTTCCCGGGCTCGGCGGCTACGCCACCACCAAGGCGGCGCTCAACATGCTTTCCCAGGTCGGCCGCCTCGAGTTCGCTGCCGCCGGCGTGACGGTGTCGCTCGTCTACCCCTTAGTCACCGCCACTGAGTTCCATCAGAAGTTGCGCGCCGGTCACTTCGCCGGAGGGCACCACATCGAGCCCCACCCGCCCGAGCTGGTAGCCGAGGCCATCGTCTTCGCCATACACAGCGGCGAAGCCCACGTCCTGGTCGCCGATCCACCGCAGCCGATCGCCCCGGGCAACGGAGTGGCGCCCTGATCCTGGTGACGGCGGCAGGGATGTCCGCAGGAGTCTGGCCGCCGGCTGAGTCTGCGGCCCCAGCGGTTCACCGCATCCGCAGAACGATCTTGCCGCGGGTGTGTCGCTTCGCCAGTTCAGTGTAGGCCTCGCGGACCTGGTCGATGGGGTAGGCCGCGGCGATCGGGACCACCAGCTCGCCACTGGCGATCAGCTCGGCCAGGTCGGCCAGCACCGCCGCGGTGCTGGCCGTAGCGCCGCCTACGGCCTGCACGCCGTACCTCTCCGCGGCAGCGAAGTCGGCGATCGTCTCGACCCGCGTGGGCTCGACGCCCAGCTCAAGGGCGACTTGAACGTAGCCGCCCCCGAAGGTGTCGATGAAGGCGTCGATGCCGTCCGGCGAAGCCGCGCGGAGTCTATCTGCGAGCCCATCTCCGTAGGGCAGCGGCTCGACGTCGACCGATCGCAGCCAATCGGCATTCGACGCGCTCGCAATACCGATCACCCGCGCGCCGGCGCGGCGCGCCAGTTGCACTGTCAACGCTCCAACTCCACCGGCTGCGCCGCTTACCGCCACGGTCTCGCCCGCTGTCGGCTGCACGGCACGGACGGCAGCGTACGCGGTGGTCCCGGCGACCTTGAGCGCGCCGGCCTGGTCCCAACCGACGACGTCGGGCTTGGCCGTCACATGCTCGGCCGAGGCAAGCACGAAATCGGCCTGAGATGCTCGACCGTCGGTGAACCCGATGACCTCCTCGCCGACGTCCACGCCCACGACGCGCGGGCCGACCTCGACCACCCGACCGGCGAAATCACTGCCCTGGCCGGACGGGAACGTGGCCGGCCACCGTGCATCCAGCCGGCCCTCACGGATGGCGATCTCGCCTGGGTTGATCCCAGCGCTCATCACTTCCACAAGCACCTGCCCCTCGGCAGGTACGGGCCGCTCTACCTCCACGACCTGCAACACATCCACTGCACCGTAGTGATCAAATCGGATAGCACGAGGCATGACCTGAACTCCTCCTTCTGGACACCTGAGAGCGTGGTTTCAGTGGAACTGCATTCCCCCATCGACCTCGAGCGTCTGTCCGGTGACGTAGTCGGAGTCGGGACCAGCCAGGAACGAGACAGCGGCAGCGACATCCTCGGGCTCAGACAGCCGACCCAGCGCGATGTCCTTCGCGAACGTCTGCATGCCCCACTCGTCAGACTCTCCCGCTTGCTTACCGACTTCGTGGGCGATGCCGAACATCATCGGCGTCTTGACGATGCCCGGTGCGTAGGCATTGACCGTGATGCCCTCTTCTGCCAGATCGCGAGCAGCCGCTTGCGTGATTCCCCTGATGGCGAACTTGGTTCCGGAGTACAGGGCGAGGCCGGGGTTGCCAACCACTCCTGCTTGCGAGGTGGCGTTGATGATCTTCCCGCCATGACCAAGTTCTTTGAACTTCTTGTGAGCAGCCTGAGTTCCCCAGAGCACACCGGCAACGTTGATCCGGTACACCGTATCGAACTGTTCAGGCGTGATGGTATCGATGGGCGTGGTCGGGCCGACTCCGGCGTTGTTCACGATGACGTCAAAGCCGCCCAGCTGAGCGGCGGAGTCTTCCACCGCAGCAAACACGTCGTCGCGGTCTGCGACGTCCACCTCTACCGCGATCGCTCTGCCGCCGTCACCATTGATGGCATCGGCTACCTTGCGGGAGTTCACCTCGTTCAGGTCGGCGACAGCGACTGCGAATCCATCGTGTGCCAGTCTCTTTGAGATGGCTTCTCCGATTCCCTGGCCACCACCGGTAACCATGGCGACCTTCACGTCCTTGGGACTCACTGCGACTCTCCTTTGTGGTGTGAAGTGGGCACGAGCAACTGGGCATCGCTCGAGGTCGTGGTCGGCACCGCAAACGGACGGGTGCGTCCCGAGAAGCATGCCCACTTGGAGCCCATGGCTGTCAGACGAACATCCTTGGCGCGGTGCGATCGGTCCGGAGCCCTCGACTACCCTCCGGCCTCAGGCCACGCCACGCTCCCTTGGCGGCGACTCAGCGCGACGGCACCGGCGTCGTTCTGCGGCTCGCGATCGCGGCCAGCGCCGCGTGGTAGCCGCACATGCCGTGGACTCCGCCGCCGGGCGGCGTTGACGACGAGCACAGATAGATGCCGTCGTTGGGGGTGCGGTAGGGGTTCCAGCGCGCGACCGGTCTCGCGAACAGCTGCCTCAGGTCCGCTACGCCGCCGTTGATGTCGCCGCCGACGTAGTTGGCGTCGTAGGCCTCGAGGTCCTTGGGCGTGCTGACATGGCGGGCAAGGACCAGGTCGCAAAAGCCGGGCGCGAAGCGCTCGAGCTGGGCCTCGATGGCCTTGGTGGCGTCGCCGTGCCAGCTGTTCGGCACATGACAGTAGGCCCAGGCTGTGTGTTTACCTGGAGGGGTGCGCCCCGGGTCAAAGAGGCTCGGCTGGACGACGATGACAAAGGGTCGGTCCGACACGCGGCCGCGCCACACCGCGGCCTGTGAGGCGGCGATCTCTGCGAGGTCTCCGCCGACATGCACTGTGGCTGCGCGAGCGCACTCGGGGGCCGTCCAGGGGATCGGGCCGTCCAGAGCCCAGTCGAGCTTGAACGCCGCTGGGCCGTAACGATAACGACCAAGCGCGGCGACGTAGCGGCCGGGCAGTCGACTGCCGGCGATGCTCACAAGCTGCCGTGGCGTGACGTCAAACAGGGTGGCACGCGCCGCGGGCAGCTGATCGATGTCGTCGATGCGCCGGCCGGTCTCTACTTCGCCGCCCAGCGAGAGGAGGTAGCCGGCAAGGGCATCGGCGATATGCTGCGAGCCGCCGCGCGCCAGCGGCCAGCCGGCGGCGTGGGCGCTTGCCATCAGCACCAGCCCAAAGGCGGCACTGCCCGGGCGATCCAGCGGGAGCATGGAGTGGGCGGCCACGCCGGCAAAGAGCGCGCGGCCGCGGTGACCCGCGAAGGTGTGGTCTGCGAATCCCTCGGCTGAGTGCGACCCGCGCAGGCCGAACCGGGCAAGAACCAGAGGATGGAGCGGCGGAAACCGCAGCGGGCCGAGGAGATCGTTGCGCAGCTCACTCCAGTGCGCGACAAGCGGCGCCATGACACGACGATAGGCTGCGCCGTCGCTGTGACTTTCGCGGCTGGGTGCGCGCGCGGCAGCGCCTTCGTGGCCCAGGCCCGCCGCCGTGCTCTCGACGGTGCGCTCCAACACAACGGCCGTGCCGTCTTCGAGAGGATGCGCGCAGGCAGCCGGCGGCTGTACCCACTCCAACCCGAACTTCGCCAGAGGCATGGTCGCAAAGAAAGGAGAAGACACAGCGAGCGGATAGACGGACGAACAGACATCGTGGACGAAGCCGGGCAGGGTGAGATCGGCCGAGCGCGAGCCACCACCCACGGTCTCTGCGGCCTCGCAGACCAGCACCGACCATCCGGATCGGGCAAGGCAGATCGCGGCGGCCAGGCCGTTTGGCCCGGCGCCCACCACTACCGCATCCCACGTTCGCGTGCGGGTCTTGCTCAAAGCAGCCCTCCATCATGCGGTCGCGCAGCCGGACTCGTTCGACAGATAGGTGTGGTCTGCTCGGGGCTTTCTGCATTCAAGCGTTGGAGGTGCGTGTTTCTCGGAGGGGTCTGGCAGGGAATGCGGGCCTATCTGCTCCGGAAGGGGGACACCATGGGCTTGGGGCGACTGGTAGTGCGCACGGCGGTCGGCGGCTTCTTCATCGGTCACGGGACCCAGAAGCTCTTCGGCTGGTTTGGCGGCGGGGGTCTGAAGAAGACCGGTGAAGGATTTGAGGCGATCGGGCTGGCTCCCGGCCGCCGCAACGCCCTGGTGGCCGGCTTGGCCGAAAGCGGCGGCGGTGCGCTGCTCGCCCTGGGGCTTGCCACACCGCTGGCTGAAACGGCCCTCATCTCGGTCATGCTCACGGCGATCCGCACCGTGCACTGGAAGAACGGCCCCTGGGCCACGAACGGCGGCTATGAGTACAACGTCGTCCTGATCGCCGCCCTGCTGGGACTGGCCGAATCCGGACCAGGACGCCTGTCTCTCGACCGCGCCTTGGGCATCGAACGCTCGGGCCTGCCGTTGATGGTCGCGGTAGCCGCCCTCAGTGCCGCCGGCTCACTGGTCGCCACCGCGGCCCCGGCTTCTCCCCCAACAGGCGAAGAGACGGCGGAGCCGGTGGGCGCCTAGCCGGCGACAGCGCCGCGTGGGGCTGTCGCGCGGTGGGCGCTTCGACGCCGGACTGTCTGCGTTGCCGTGAAAGGAGAAGCCGTGGTGTCGATCGCCTCGCTTGAGGAGAGCCCCAGAGGTCTCACCTGGATAGTCGATGAGCCCGTGGCGCGCACCTCGCACGCGCTCATCGACGGCGGACGGGTGTGGCTCGTCGACCCTGTCGACGAGCCGGCCACGCTGGAGCGCGTGGCGGCGCTTGGCAAACCTGGGGCGGTGATCCAGCTCCTTGATCGTCACAACCGTGACTGCGCCGCGTTGGCCGACCGCCTGGGCGTGCCTCACCTCAAGGTGCCGGCCGCCCTGCCCGACACGCCCTTCGAGGTGATCCGCCTCGTGAGCGCCCGCTTCTGGCAGGAGGTCGCACTGTGGTGGGCTGAGCCTCGGGTCCTTGTGGTCGCCGAGGCGATCGGCACGGCACCGGGCTTTGCGCCGGGCTGCATGGGAGCCGGGGTCCACATCGGGCTGCGGTTGTGGCCACCGCATCGTCTGGGGGCCTATGAGCCTGAGCATCTGCTGGTTGGCCATGGGCCTGCCCTCGATGGACCCCGGGCAACTGCCGCCCTACACGAGGCGCTTGGTCGCTCGCGTCGCGATCTTTTGCGGGCCGCCGTTGCGCTGCCGAGGGCACTTGCCGATAGCCGTCGCTGACTCTCGTGAAGGACGGCGGAGCCAAGCGAATCTTGTTCCCCGTGGATCGGGCGGCCTGGGACGTCAGGCGCAGTGGGTGGACTGATCAATAGGCGTAGAATTTCGTGCTTCGGCGACATCTCTCGACGTCTCGCAATCGAAAGGAAGGTTCGTGGATCAGGCACCAGTGACGCCGGCGACATCGCAGCCTGCGCCGGAACTCGACCAGGGTCACCCGCACAAGTGGCTGATCCTGGCCGCCGTCTCGCTCGGTATGTTCATGACGCTGCTCGACGTCACCATCGTCAACATCGCCATTCCGGCGGTCATCAAGGACTTGAACACGACGGTCACCGCCGTCTCGTGGGTCGTCAACGCCTACAGCCTGGCGCTTGCCGTGCTCTTCCTCTCCATGGGTCGCTTCGGCGACAAGTTTGGCCTCAAGCTCGTGTTCCTGTGCGGCCTCGCCGTGTTCAGCATCGCCTCGCTCGCCTGCGGTTTGGCTCCCAACATCAATTGGCTGATCGGCTTTCGCGTCGTGCAGGGCGTCGGCGGTGCCGCCATGGCCCCGATCTCGCTGGCCATTCTCTTCAAAGTCTTCCCGCGCCGGCAGCAGGGCATGGCCGTGGGCCTCTGGGGAGCGCTCGGTGGGGTTGCGGCCGCCGTGGGCCCGACGCTCGGCGGCTTTCTCGTCGAGTACGCCAGTTGGCACTGGGTGTTCTTCATCAACGTGCCCATCGGGGCGGGAGCCTTGGTGTTGTGCTGGTGGGTCGTGCCCAAGGGCGAGGCCCGCCGTTCGAGCTTCGGCATCGACCTCGTCGGCGTCGCGATCTCGGCCGTCGGGCTCTTATGTTTTGTCCTGGCGCTGATACAGACGAGCACCTGGGGATGGACGGCGCCGAAGACCTTGGTGCTGTTCGCCGTCGGCATCGCCGCACTCCCCCTGTTTGCCTGGTGGGAGCTGCGCGTCCCGTCGCCGATGTTCGATTTCCGGCTGTTGCGCATCCGCTCCTTTACCGCCGCCAACACCACCATGATGCTGGTCGGGGCGACGATGGGCGGCGCTTTGTTCCTGCTGCCCATCTTCCTCATCTCGGTGCTCGGCTACAGCGAGCTGAAAGCCGCGATCGCGATCACGCCGATGCCCCTCATGGCCCTCGTCCTCGGACCGCTCGTCGGCAGGCTCACCGATCGCATCGGGCCACGCCTGCCGGCGGCCGTCGGCGCCGCCTTCTTCGGCGTGGGCATGTTGCTGCTCGCTCAGCTCGGTGGGCAGAGCACGGCACTCTCTGTGGGCTGGCGTGTCATCTTTCTGGGCGTGGGTATGGGTTGTGTCTTTCCCTCGGTCTCGTCGGCGGCCATGGGCTCCCTGCCGCCGCAGGTCTCGGGCGTCGGCTCGGCCGCCCTCAATACCCTGCGCCAGGTGGGATTCTCACTGGGCATTGCCGTACTGGTCGCCATCTTCTCCCACCAGGTGGTGGTCAACGTCACGGCCGCCGCCCGGCAGTCACAGCGCTTTGTGCAGACGCAGACCGTGCTCCCGGTCGCGGCTCGGCAGCAGATCGGGCTGTCCCTGGCCAAGACCGTCGAGGCCGCGAAGCAGGATGGGGGCACGAACCTTAGCGTGAGTAGTGCGTTGGCTGGCGCGCCCACCGCGGCGCCGGACACGCCCATGGCTCGGGAACAAGCCAAGCTCACCAACACCATCGGCGGCCTCTTCCGCGACGACATCGCGAAGTCGTTCAGGTGGTCGTACTACGCGGCATCGCTGGTCGCCTTCCTGGCGCTCATCCCGGCTCTGTTCACGGGGCGCCGGATCGGCGAGCACGAGGGGCACGAAGCGATGTCGCGTGCCGAGCGCGTGGCCGGGACGACGTGAGCGACGGGGTTGGCGCGCCCAAGGTCGCCAACCGCGTCGAACGGCGTAGGCGTCCCGGCGTGGCCGTTACGCGCGCGGCCATTCTGGACGCTGCTCGCGACGAGTTCGCCACGCACGACTACGATCACGCCACCGTCCGCGGCATCGCCGCCGCCGCCGGCGTTGACCAGCGCTCCGCGTCCAACCGAGAGGCGCCCGGCCATCGACCGACCCAGACGCTACAGGCCAGTTTGCTTCTTCCGTCCTACGGACATATCATGTAAATATATCTGTCTCTATTAATCACCAGATCCTTTTTGAGGAGAACAACCGTGACCGTCACCGATCAGGCGAGTCTGCTCGTCACGCAGTGCACGCAAGCGCTGAACGATCTGGCCGACCAGACCCTGCCGGTGCGTGCCTGGACCGAGCTCGACCTCACCATGGTCCAGCTGAAAGCGATCTTCGTGTTGCAGCGCGAGGGCTCCCTGTCGGTGGGGCACCTTGCCCGCATCCTGGCCATCTCTGAGCCGGCGGCCAGCATGTTGGTCGACCGCCTTCATGACGCCGAGCTTGCCGAGCGCGAGCGCGACCCCCGCGACAAGCGCAAGACGCGCGTGGTGCCCACCGCCAAGGCGGGAGAGCTCGCCGAATGTCTTGTGCGTGTCAAGGAGGAGCGCTTGGCGCAGTGGCTTGGGCACATGAGCGACACCGACCTGCGCGCCCTCCTGCAGGGTACGCGCGCCTTGGTCGCCGCGGTCTCCGCCGTTTCAACTGAGAACTAGCACCAGAGGAGCACACCCATGACTCCCCCCGTTGGCGGCTCGGCCGCCGCATCGATTACGTCCGACCGCGCTCCGGGCTCACCTGGGCCAGCGCAGGCCGCCGCGCAAGACAGGCGCAAGTGGCTGATCCTGGCCGTGATCGCCATCGCCTCGCTGATGGTCATTCTCGATGCCACGGTCGTGAACATCGCCTTACCGTCGGCGCAGAAGGCGCTGCATTTCAGTAACGCCGAGCGGCAGTGGGTCGTCACCGCCTATGCCCTTGCCTTTGGCAGCCTGCTACTGCTGGGCGGCAAACTGGCCGACCTGCTCGGGCGCAAGCTCACCTTCATCGTCGGTCTGATCGGCTTCGCCGTCGCTTCGGCTATCGGCGGAGCCTCGGGCAGCTTCGACATGCTGGTCGCGGCCCGGGCCAGCCAGGGCGCCTTTGCCGCCCTGCTTACGCCCACCGCCTTGTCGCTTCTGACCACGACCTTTCCCGACAAGAAAGATCGCGGCAAGGCGTTCGGCGTCTACGGGGCGATCGTCGCGTCGGGCGGCGCGATCGGTCTTCTGCTGGGTGGCGTGCTGACCGAGTACCTCTCCTGGCGCTGGTGCCTGTACATCAACCTCTTCTTTGCGACCGCCGGTGTCATCGGGGCGGTGCTGCTGCTGCACCAGCAACGGCCCAAGGTGCGGCCCAAGGTCGACCTGCTGGGTGCGGTCGCAGTCTCGGCCGGCCTGTTCTGCCTCGTGTACGGCTGTTCGAACGCCGACACCCACGGCTGGCACTCACCGCTGACCTGGGGCTTTCTGGTGGCCGGTGTCGCGCTGCTCGGGGTCTTTGTCTGGCTGCAGGCCCGCGTCGCCAGTCCGCTCCTGCCGCTGCGGATCGTCCTCGACCGCAACCGCGCCGGTTCCTACGTGGCGATGCTCGTCGCCATGGCCGGGATGGCCGGTGTCTTTCTGTTTCTGACGTACTACCTGCAGGCGACGCTGGGCTACTCGGCTGTCGTGACAGGCCTTGCCTTTCTGCCGATGCTCGTGGCCGCATCGGCCGCGGGTCTGACGTCGAACATCGTGTTGCTGGCGCGCACCGGCCCCAAGCCGCTGGTGGTGGCCGGCATGCTGGTAGCAGCGGTCGGTGTGGCTTGGCTTACCAGGATCGGGCTGCACTCAAGCTACGCCAACGACCTTCTTGGCCCCTTGATGGTCATGGGGCTCGGAGTCGGTCTTGTGACGTCGCCGGCGATGAACACGGCCACCTTCCGCGTGCCGGCCGCCGACGCCGGGGTGGCTTCGGCCACGGCTCAGACCCAGCAGCAGGTCGGCACTTCGATCGGCACGGCGTTGCTGAACACGCTGGCGGTGAGCGCCACAGCTCACTACCTGGCGACCGCCACCTCCCGTGCCGCGATCGGTGTGCGCCCCAGCCCGGCGCTGCTCAACTTGGCGCTCGTGCACGGTTATTCCACCGCCTTCTGGTGGGGTGCCGGCATCTTCGTGGTGGGTGCCGTCGCCTGTGGGAGCCTGTTGCGCAACGGACGTCTGGCGGGAGAGGCGTGACGGCAGCGAGGGTCGCCTAGCCGACCGACCGTAGAGGCGCCCGACCGGCAAGCGAGACCGGGGCCTTCAGCCGTCGCCGAAGAGCTCCTCGTTGGCGTTGGCGATGGCGAAGAAGCGCAGATGCTCTGTCCGCGCGGGCGACCGGGCCGCGGCGCGCGCGCCCTCGCGGAACGCCTCGTGCGCGGCGACGCCCAGCGTGGCCACGCGGATCGGCTGTTCGTAGGCGGCGCGGCTGGGAAGGCAGCCGGGGTGCTCGCGGATGAAGCGCACCGCCGCGAGCACTGCCTCGCGCAGCTCGCGGTCCTGTGCCGTCTCGTAGCTGAAGCGCCAGCGCCGCACCTGCCGGGCGATCTCGTCCCTGTCCGCCGCGACGCCGGTCGCGGCGTAGATCCGGCAGTCGTAGGTGCGGCAGACGAGCGGCCGGTCCTCGTAGATCGAGCAGCGGTCGTCGAGAAGCACAGGGCAGGCGCCGCGCTCGTCGTAGCCGAGCACGAGATAGCCGGGCGGCAAGCCGCGGGCCACGGACAGATGCTCCCGCGGCAGCCGCTTGCGGGCGGCCTTCTCCCCGGGCCGCAGGTGCAGCTGATGATGCGTGCGGCAGCAAGCGTTGCAGCTCCCGCAGGGCACCTCGGCCGGCACGTCGTGCCACAGCGTGGCGCACGTCGCGCCGAGCCAGGCAGAGAAGTCGCCGGTCGGCAGGGGCATCGTCGCCCCCGCCTGCAGCCCTTCCGCGGTGCCTGGCGCACGACCGCTGCCGCCCCCAGCGGTCTCGTGGCTCGGTCGAACACTCATGTGCAGACCTTGATCGCTTGGGCATGGCCGCGTCAACCTCTGTGCGAACCGGCGGCGACCTGCGTCCAGTGCGCGCATGTCGTCTGCCAGACCGCGACTGGATCGTGAGACGAGCTCCTCAGCCTGCGTGCGACACGACGAGCAGCGTCGTGAGCGCGAGGTCGCGCGGACCGTGGACGTAGACGCCGCGTGCCGCCGCCTCGACCAGATAGTCCACCGTCTCTGACGAGATCTCCTCTCCCGGACCCAGGACCGGGATCCCAGGTGGGTACGGCACGACCATCTCGGCGCTGACACGCCCGACGCAGGCACGCAGCGGCAGCGCTTCAGAGGGCCCAAAGAAGGCCTCACGCGGGCTGCAAGCCAGGCCCGTGAAGAGAGGCAACTTGGGCGACGCGATGGTCGTTGCGCCCTCGCCCTTTCCGGCCACGCGCGAACTGATCGTCTCAAGCGCGACGACCAGACGGTCGACGGTCGCCGCGGAGTCGCCGAAGGTGATGTTGGCGACGATGTTGTGGGGATCGGCGGCCTCGACGGCGATGGCATGATCGCTGCGCAGCAGACGCTCGAGCTCGTAGCCCGACAGGCCAAGGCCCGCGGCCGAGATCGTGAGACGGACCGGGTCGAAGTCGACAGAGCCCGGCCGCACTGCCTCGTCGCGATCGAGCACGGCGACGCCGGGGATGAGCGACAGACGCCGGCGGGCCAGGGCGGCGAGGCGCAGGGCTTCGGCCCAGAGCGCCTCGCCGTCGTCGACCATCTGTCGGCGAGCGGCGTCGATCGACAGGTACATCGACGAGAGCGGGCTGGTCGTGCACAGCATCGTGACCACGGTGCGCAGGCGTTCGGCGTCGATGCGCTCGCCCGCGGCGAGCACGACCGAGGCTTGCGAGAGGGCGGCCAGCAGCTTGTGCACGCTGATCACGGCGGCGTCGGCGCCGGCCGCCATGGCGTCGAGCGGCAGGGCAGATGAGAATCTCAAGTGGGCACCCCAAGCCTGGTCGACCACGAGTGCCATGCCGGCGGCGTGCGCCACCGTCGCCAGTCCGGCGACGTCGGCGCAGTAGCCGTTGTAACTCGGTGAGGTGACAAAGACGGCGCGCGCCCGAGGATGGGCCTCGATGGCCGCCGCGTAGGTCTCGAGCGGTACGTTCACAGCGATCTGCCAGGCCTCGTCGATGACCGGCTCGACCCAGAGCGGTCGAGCCCCCGAGAGGATCAGGCCGGCCAGCAGCGCCTTGTGGGCGTTGCGCGGCACGATGACCACGTCGCCGGGTCCGGCGACCGCCATGACCAGCGCCTGCAGGCCGCTACTCGAGCCGTTGGCCGGAAAGAACGCACACCCGGCACCCCAGGCTTGGGCCGCGAGCTCTTCGGCGCGGCGCAGCAGGCCACCCGATGCCTGAGTGTCGTCGAGGCCGCCGGCGATGGCGATGTCGGTCGTGAAGAAGCGCTCGCCGAGCGCCTCGATAAGGTCGGCGGGAGCGCCGGCGCCGAGCTTGTGGCCCGAGGTGTGGAAGGCCGCGGTGTCTCGCTCGTGGTAAACTCGCATCGCCTCAACGAGCGGCGCCTCGGTCTGCATCAGCTCTGTCACGTCCAACGTCCTCTCCGGCACAGACGGGCTTCGACCGTCTTTGTCTAACTACCCTCGCGTGCGCAGTGCAACGTATCACGAGGCCCGTGGCGCCGGGCGGCGCGGATGTGGAGTTGGCCGGCCGTTTTGGACACTCGACGATCGGGGTGCTCGTCTCTGGATATTCAAGAGTCTCGGCTCGGGACTCCCCCGGGTCGCTGCTCGCCTCGTGTACGATGGCAGCGTGGCTCTCACTAACCATCCTTGCCGCCCTTGGATGTCGTCGTTCAGACGCTCTCATGGACGATCTCGACACCGTGTCGGGGCGCCCGGTGCGGTGCTGCGCGGAGTGTCGCGCCCGCGTCTCATCGCGCTGGTCGTGGCGGTCCTGCTGGGCGCCGGCCTCGTCTGGGGTTTGGCGGGAGCCCTGGCCACGAGCAGCACTCCGCCGCCCGCCGGCAAAGTCATTCTGAAGCTCGGGATCACGGGCGATGCTCCCGACGACCTGAACCCGTTCGCCGGACAAAGTCAGTCGTGCCGCGAGATCTGGTCGCTCAACTACGACCTCTTGACCGGCTTTGGCACCGACTACAGCCACCCGCAGGGCGCGGCGGCCACGGGTCTCGCCGACCGTTGGAGGGTATCCGACGCCGGCAAGGTCTGGACCTTCCACATCAGGTCGGGAGTCACCTGGCAAGACGGCGCGCCGCTCACCGCCCACGACGTCGCTTTCACCTACGACTACGTCATCAAGAACCGGCTGGCCAGCTACACGGCCTACACGACCTTCATCAAGAGCGTGGCGGCCCCCAACGACAACACCGTCGTGTTCACCTGCACGAGGCCCAAGGCCAACATGCTCGACATGCTGGTCTACATCGTGCCGCAGCACATCTGGGGCTCGATCCCCGGCCGGACGGTGGCCGACTATGGGGACTCAGCGCCTATCGTCGGCAGCGGCCCCTTCCAGCTCACCCAGTACAAGAAAGACACCTACGCTGTGCTGACGGCCAACCCGGACTACTGGGGCGGCGCGCCCAAGATCGACGAGGTCGACTTCGTCTACTACCAGAACGCCGACACGATGGCGCACGATCTCGCCACTGGTTCATTGCAAGGGGCCTGGGGCCTGACCGAGGCGCAGTACGAACAGCTCCGAGGCAGCTCCACCTACACGCCCGCCGCCTACGTCGCCCCGGCTGTCGACGATCTCGCTTTCAACTGCTACACGGGCCCGTCGCTGGGCAACCCCGTGCTCAAGGACTGGCGTTTCCGCCAGGCCCTGCAGTGGGCGATCGACCACACCAGGATCGCGCAGGTCGCCTACGGCGGCCTTGCGCAGCCGGCCACGTCGGTGCTGGTCTCTCACCTGTGGACCGACCCCGACTGGCACTGGCAGCCGCCTGCCGGCCAAGCCTACACGTTCGATCTGGCCAAGGCCGGTCGAATGCTGACCGCCGCCGGCTACCGGCTGAGACACGGGGTGCGCTTGAACAAGCGGAACAAGCCCGTCGTGTTGCGCCTGTGGACCAGATCGAGCTCCACGTCGAGTCAGCTGGCCGGCAAGCTCATCGCCGGCTGGTTCGCTGCCCTCGGGCTCAAGGTCGACCTGTCCGTCATGAGCGACGGTGCGATCGACGACGGTCTGTACAACGTAAGCGGCAACACCTTCGAACCCGACTACGACATGCTCCTCTGGGGCTGGGGCGGAGAGCCCGACCCCAACTTCATCTTGAGCCTCTTTACGACGCCGCAAATCGACAGCTGGAGCGACTGCGCCTGGTCCGATGCCCGCTACGACAAGCTCTTCCTGGAGCAGCAGACGACGATCGATCCGGTCAAGCGGGCCGTGATCGTCCACAAGATGGAGCAGATCATCTACCAGCAGTCGCCGTACATTCCGACGGCCTATCCGGAGTCGGTTGAGGCCTACAACTCCAGGGCCTGGCAGGGGTGGCAGAGCACGCCCGGGCGCGACGGCGGAGTGTTCTTCACCTCCCCGGTCGTTGCGAGCTACCTGACCATCCACCCCGTGAGCGTGGCAGCTGCAAGGCGATCAAGTTCGCGCCGACCGTCGATCGGCGTGATCATCGGCATCGCCCTGACGATGGTGATCGTGGTCATGGTCGTCACGCTGGTCCGGCCTCGGGCAAGGCCGGGGCGTCCCGGCATCAGCGACGGCGAAGATCGTGCGAACAGCGAGAGTTGAAGGGCAGACGTGCCGCCGGTCAACGGTAATCGGCGAAGCTTCCTCTGATCGCACAGGCTTGACCGCGGCCCACGAAGGCGGTCGGTGGTCGGTGGTCGGGCCCGGTCTCCCGATAGCGGTCGCGGTCGGGCTCGTTGTCGCGCTCGGCCTGTTTTTGCGCCTATGGATCCTGGGGCGTGCGCCGGTCAATTCGGACCAGGCCGTGGTCGGCCTTATGGCCCATGAGATCCTCCGCGGGCACCTCTTTACCTTCTACTGGGGGCAGAACTACGGCGGCGGTGAGCCCTACCTCGTGGCGGCGCTGTTCGCGCTGTTTGGGCAGTCACGCTTCGTCCTGGGGCTTACGCCGATCCTGCTGGATGCGATCGCCGCCCTGCTGCTCTGGCGAATCGGTCGCCGATTGTTCGAGCCACGTGCGGCGCTGCTTGGGGCGCTCATCTTCTGGGTCTGGCCCGAGGTCTACCTCTTCTCGTCCACGGTCGAGTACGGCTTCCGGTTTCTGACGCTGGTCTGCGGCCTCGCGACTCTGCTCTTTGCTGTGCGGATCGGGCAAGGCCGCCCGGCGCGCCTCTTCGACTGGGCGGCGCTTGGACTGTTCATGGGTCTCGGCTGGTGGTGCTCGCCCGAGATCGTCTACTACGCGCTTCCCGCGCTGCTTTGGTTGGGCTATCGCCTGGCCCGTCACCGTGCACGACTGCGGCTGACGGGTGTGGTGTTGATGGTGGCCGTGGCGCTGGGTGGGGCGTTGCCCTGGCTGCTTGCCAACGTCGGTCACGGCTACCCGTCTTTGCGCACCCAGGTCCTGCATTCGCGTGGCACGACGTGGGCGGGACGCCTGGGCACCTTCTTCGGGCATGTAGCACCGCTCGTTTCCGGGGTCAGGCTGCGCAGCAGTGGTGACTGGCTCGCCGGTCCCATAGCCGGCACCACCCTCTACGTGCTGCTGGTCGGCCTGGTGCTTGTCTGGGTGGTCCGTCTGGCCCTCGAGCGTCGTGCCGTTCCACTCGTGCTTTTCGTGGCACTGTTTCCCTTCATCTACGCCTACTCGCCCTCTTCTTGGTATTGGCAGGACGGGCGCTATGCGCTCTATTTGTCGCCCGTGCTTGCCCTGCTTGCAGCGTCAGCGCTGTGCGATCTCCCAAGAAGACCTTCACGACTGGCGCGCTCCGCGCCGGCCCTGGGCCTGATCGTCGCCCTTGTCTTGACCTTGTCGGCGGCGGCAAGACTCGCCCCGTATGTGCCGATCGCCGGCAGCAGCGGCGCTCGCTCCGGGTGGACGAGCTGGCGCACCGACCCTGATCAATGGCTCCAGCCCCTTGTCGCCGCGCTCGATCGCTCCCACCTGAAGCACGTCTACGCGGGGTACTGGGTGGCCTATGCCTTGGCCTTTGAGTCGGGTGGCAAGGTCGTGGCGACAGACCCGGGGGTCGATCGCTACCATCCCTACCTTGCGGCCATCGAGCGGAGCGACCGTCAGGCTTGGGTGTTCCCGAGGCCTTGTGCACTGCCGGCGCTCGATGCCGCCGTCGGCGCGCACCCTTGGCTTCCCTCTTTCACGTTGGCCCACCTCGAACGCGACCTCAAGCGTCACAAGCTCGTCTATCGAACGGCGAATGCCGGCTACTTCACCATCGTCTGGACCGACCACGCCGTGGGCTTTCCATCTATCGTCAGTGGGGCGTAAAGGGTTTCCGCGCCGGCGTCGATCACCTCTGGCTGAAGCCGACTCAGCGGACTCGACTACGACCCCGTTTGCTCCGGCCGGCAGCCAAGCTCGGCAAGGCGGGCGCGGAGCTGAAGCCGCGCTCTGCTGATGCGGGAGGCTACCGTGCCCACGGGGACGTTGAGGGCGACACCGACCTCTTCGTAGCTCAAGTCGTTCCAGGCAAAGAGGAGCAGGGCGTCGCGGTCGCGGCTGGGCATCCCATCGAGAGCCTGTGCCAGGGTGGGGCCCAGCTGAGCTGCCTCCGTACGCTCGATGATCGTGTCGGTGGGGTCATCGACTGAGCCTGCCTCTGCGAGGCGCTCGAGTGCCCGCGTACCCCGGCTGCAGCTGCGCAGATGGTTGCGGATGAGGTTGGTCGCCAGTCCGAGCAGCCAGGGCCTGGCGTCGGGCCGATCGAGCTCATAGGTGGCGCGTCGGTCGAAAGCAAGCCGGAACGTCTCGGCAGCCAGATCCTCTCCGTCGGTGCCCGCTCGCGACCGGCAGTAGCGGTAGACCGCCGGCCAGTGTCTGTCGAACAGCTCACCGAAGAGCTCCGGGTCGGCCAGGGAGCGAGCGATCACGGCGGCGTCCGAGTCGTCGGGCATGTGCCGGACCTCGAAGCTCATCGAAGGCCGTAGTCGGCCGCAGCGACGCGGGAGACGTCGTAGGTGATGGTGACGGCGACTCCCTCGCCTGCGGCGACCGCCTGCGGGCCGCCCCCATCGTCCTGGTAGACGAGCAGAGCTCCGGTCTGGTCGTTGAGGGTAAGGGTCTCGACGTCCGTATATGGTGCCTCTGGATGGGAGTCCCGCTGCTTTGCCGCCCAGAGGAGCTTCCGGCGTATGCCGGCATCCGTTGCCTTGGCCGCCTCGGCGCGCAGAGCTTCGGGACTGGAGGGCACCACGTGGGCCGTCAGCGTGAGCTCAAGCACGGGCCGACCCTGGTAGGTGTCGTGCGCCACGGTCAGGCCGTCGATGGTGGCCAGGACGTTCAGCATGCCGGCAAGCACCTCGGGCCGGCCGTAGGCTGCACCAAGGGCGTCGATCGCGGTGATCCAGATGTAGTTGTCTTGCTGGGCGCGGGTGGCGTCCGGCAGGCCGACCTTCGGGTACAGCGTCGAGCCGATCGCCTGCAGGAAGGCGGCCCGGGCGGTCTGCGGATCGGCCGTGGCCACGCCGGCCGCCGCCTCGATTGCCGGCTTGAGGTCGTAGTCGACCACCCCGGTGGCGTCGTGAAGGCCGGCGACGGTCGGCGCGTAGTAGTAGTGGCCGTTATCCAGGTAAAGGTCTGCTCCGGTGGACTGGCGGCTGGAGAGCGTGGTGGTGCGCTGGACGAGTGTGGCATCGCCGGGCGGTGCCGGTGCCGCCAGCACACGGGAGCTCAAGGCCAGCAGGGTCTTTGCCTGAGCCGTGGGCACGCTGTTCACGAGCCCCTTGTCGCTCGTGTGCGGGATGCCGACCACTGCCGCGACGCCGGCGGCCGCCACGACGGCCGCTGCCGCAGCCACCGCCAGCGCCCGGCGACCTCGCAAGAAACGGGCGAGTCCGCGGCGCGCAGCCGGCCTGGACTCCGCCGCCGTCGGGGCTACGAGGTGGGGCAGTTGTTGCGACTGTTCGGCGTGAGCCAGCACGGCGGCTCGCGCCCACAGGGTCGTCGCGGCGTCGGGCGGCTCGACTGAAGGCCGCTGGGCCTTCAGCCAGCGCAGGTCGTCGTTGTCGTCAACCATGGGATGGCTCCTCTCGACGTGAAGACTAGCTCGCTTGGCGGGCATGAGCTGCAGCGCTGCATGACAGTGATTGTCCGCAGCGTGCGGTTCGCTTCGCGTAGTGGCCATCCATGAACGTCCACGAGGCTGCGGCAGGGCAGTCGGCGTTCGGTCGGTGGCGGCGCCGGATGCAGGAGAGACTTCGCGCGTCCCCAGTCGTGGGCGCCGTGGTATAAATGCGTTGGCAGTACCGGCTGCCTCTGGGTCCGCAGGCAGAGCTACAAGCTCACCGGCTAAACGCTTGTACATGCACGGTCGGTCTTTCCCGCCCGACGCCGCGGACCCTCGGGCGTTTAAGGAAGGACTGCCATGTCTCTTTCGCACTTCCCGTCTGAGCGGCCGCGCCCTCGTCATGACAAGGCGAGGCGCAAATGCAGGCCGCGACTCCTCGTCGCTTGCGCTACCTCGCTCGTCGTGGCTTTGGCGCTCGTCGTGGCCGCCTGCGGCTCATCGCACAGCTCCACCGCAGGCTTTCCGAACACACCTGCCGGCAAGCAGGCTGCCTGGCTGGTCGGGGCCGTCAGTCACGAGCCTGTGGCCACCGCCGAGTTCCCCGCGCACTTCGACAGCGCCTACCTCGCCACGCTGCCAGCGCCGGCCGCGGCCACGCTGAACGCAAGCTGGACCGGCACCACGGGCCTGCGGCTCGACTCGATCAGCTCGAGCGTGCCGGACAGCATCGTCTTCGTGGTCACGGTCTCCGGGACAAACCAACTGAGCGCCGCACTCGGCAAGCAGGTGAGCGTCACGGTCACGGTCGATGCTCACGGCCTGATCGGCGGCCTCCATCTGCAGCCTGCCGGGGCTACGCCGGCGGCGCTGCCGTCTGCTCCGACGACGAGCCCGACGACGAGCGGGTCGCTGCCGGCCAGCGGTACATCCAGTGTCCGCCAGATCCCCGTCGGGGTGGGCTCGCCGCCGCTGCACGCCACCCTGACGCTGCCCGCCGGCAGGGGCCCTTTCCCGGCCGTCGTGCTCGTCGGAGGCTCGGGCCCCGGCGACCAGAACGAGTCGGTCGGGCCCAACAAGCCCTTCCAGGACATCGCCCTCGGTCTGGCCGCGCGCGGCATCGCCAGCCTGCGCTACGACAAGCGCACCCGCGACTACCCCCAGGACCTCAACCCCCTGACCTTCACGCCCACCCAGGAGTACGTGCCCGACGCATTGGCGGCGATCCACATGCTGCAGCAAACGCCGCTCATCGATCCCCATCGCATCTTCGTGGCCGGCCACTCCCAGGGCGGCACCTACGCACCGCTCATCGCAAAGCAGGCCCCGCAGCTGGCCGGGGTCATCATGCTGGCCGCCGGCACCGAGTCGGTCGCCTCCGCGACGCTGCGCCAGCTGCACTATCTGGCGACGCTGCCCGGCACGATCGGTGCGAAAGCCAAGGCCGAGCTACCCGACCTTGCCGCCCAGATCGCCCAGATCGACAGCCGGGCCGCACTCGAGAAGGACAGCCCGAGCGCCGTGCTGCTGGGTGGTGCGCACCCCGTCTACTTTCTGAGCGCACTTGCCTACAACGAGATGGCCACGGCGCGGGCTATCCCTCAGCCACTGCTCCTCCTGCAGGGCGATCGCGACTACCAGTGCACCGTGAAGAACGACCTCGACGTGTGGATCAGGGGCCTGAAGGGGCGCAAGGACGTGACCGTGGCGCGGTTTCCCAAGGACGACCATCTGTTCCTGAGCGGCACGGGAGCGCCTACCCCGCTTGACTACACGCAGCCCAGCCACGTCGACCCCAAGGTGATCGCCACGATCGCCTCGTGGATCGAGAGGGTGGATCGTGACAGACATGGATGATGACCTCTATCCCGACCAACGAGACGCCGACCAGCGCGGCGAAACGAACGACGAGCTGAGCCCCGCACGGCGCGATCAAGGCCCGATCCCCTGGTTTGGGCCGAAGCGCTTCGGCTACGGCATGCGCCCCCAGACCTGGCAGGGCTACCTCATCTCGGGCGTCGTCGTCGTGGTCGTCCTCGCCCTGACCGTCGGCACACGCCACGGACTTACGCCCTACATGGTGCCCGTCGTCCTGCTCGTCGTTATGGGCATTGCTCACACGACGATCCGGCGGCGCTGAGGCGGCGGAGTCGAGGCGGCACGAGCCCCGCGGGCGTGCGATGGATGCTGGGCCGCGCTCGCTACCGGGTCGGCCCTGCCTGCGCCACCTGCAGCTCGAGGCCAAGCGGCGCCGGGCCACGGGCGAGTTTGCCAGGCTGCACGAAGCTCAGCTTGCCGTCGCCCGCGGTGTCGATCACGCTGCTGAAGCGGTCGCGGACAGGTTCCCCGAGCTTGTGGCTCTGCTCGGCCCAGTCATGGTTTCTGCGCCTGCGTCGAGATGAGCACTTTGCCAGGCGCCAGGGGATCGGCGGCGATCACCACGTTGTTGAGTATCGTTTGGGGATCGACGGTGACCGACTCCGTGGAGGCCGGCGCCCCTGAGACGCCCGGGGCCGGCGCGGCGCCCGAGGTCGGCGAGGCGACTGGCGCCGGTAGGCTGCCCTTGACGGGCTTGGCGACTCGCAGGTCACGCCACTCGGCGCTCAGTCCGAGGGCCTTGAGCTTGAGCAGCGCCGCACTGACCCGCATCCCCACAAGGCCGCTTCCGTGGAGAACCTCTCCGGGGGCGAAGGCATCACCGGTCGAGACGTAGGTCTCACTGGGTCGCGCCGTTCGGCCCAGCACGATATCTGCCTGGCCCTTGAAGTCAACGGGAATGCGCAGGCCGATCGGCAGTGGGCCGCCGGGCGCTTGCCTGGTCGCGCTGTACAGCACGCCGATGTCGCTGGCTCCCGCTGAACTGCCCATGTAGACCACAGATCCCACCAGGCTGGGCGACACCGGGACCAGCTTGAGTGTGATGTCCAGATGTTGAGCGGCGAAGGCGTCGTCGAGCTGCCGTTCGGCTGCGAAGGGGTTCTCGACGGTGGCGACGATGTAGCTGCCCGACGTGTGGAACTCGACAGCCGCCGCGGCCGGTGGCGCCTGGCGCAGCTCCGAGACGACGCCAAAGATGGCGGCCGCACCTATGGCGATCGCCGCCGCGATCAGGGCGACGCGCAGGTGACGGCGCCGCGACCTCGCCAAGGCCGGCCTCGTGTCGCTTGCGTGTGAGGTGTGCTCCACGGCTGTGACCTCCTCAAACAGGGCCTGTGCGGCCGGGCTCTGCGACAGGGAGGCAAGCTGTGCATCGTCGACGCGGGCCAGTTTGGCCACGGCGTTGTCGATGCGCTCGGATCGGTGCTTCATGACAGCTCCTCCGTACCGGGGCGGGCGGGTGTCCGTCCGCAGGGTTCATGTCCGGCGGCCAGCATCGGTTTCACGAGCGGGGCGACCGCTGAGAGGTTCGGGCGACCAGGAGTACGCCGGTCGCCGGACCGATCCATCGCGGGCCCTGCCGCAGTCGTGTCGCCGTACGCCGAGGCGAGCTCCACGCCTTCACTGGCAAGCTCGGCCGCGAAGCGTCGACGGGCCCGGTGCAAGCGCAACTTGAGGGCCGTACGCGAACAGCCGAGCACGCGAGCGAGCTGTCCGTTGTCGAGTCCTTCCCAGACAACCAGACCGAGCAGCTCGCGGTCCTGTGGGCGCAGGCGTTGCCAGGCACGACCAAGCAGCGCCAGATCACTGGGAGTCTGGTCAGGCCAGACCCGCAACGAGGGCGCGAGGTCGGCGGCCAGACGATCGGCCAGGGCCTCTCGGCGGCGCTGGCCGCGACGCTGATTGGCGAGCTGGCGGTGGACGACTCCGTAGAGCCACAAGAGGGTCTGGTCGTCGGGCGGCAGCTCGTCAAAGCGCCGCCAGGCTGTCAAGAACGTCTCAGCGACCAGATCGGCGGCGTCCTCGGGCGTCGCCGAGTGTCGCAGCGCATACCCGAGGATACGCGGATAGGCGGCTTCGTAGATGGCTTGGAACTGGCCCTTACGTCGCGCCTCATCCACGGGCGACCTCGCTTTCTCGTCGCAGGCACCTCGGGCGTGGCGTGTCGATAGGTCGGCGCGCCTCACTTGGTCATGTCCGGACGAGCACGTTGGTTTCAGCGGCCTGGCCGACCAGAGCCTAGCATCGCGTGTTCCCAACTCGGACCGCCAGGAACAGGGTGTCGTCGGCGAGTGCGGGGGAGTCCCGACGCCTTGCACGTCGAGGCTCTCCTTGTTTTGAGTGTGACTGGAACCGCCTGAGCGGACTCGACCACGACCCCGTTTGCTCCGGCCGGCAGTCAAGCTCGGCAAGGCGGGCAAGAACCCGTCCGGCCTCACCTGTACGATGAATGCATCCAGGGGCAAGGCGCTCAGGGGGGGTGGGCATGTACGAGCAGATCGCCAAGAACAAGCGGGCATCGCTCGTTCTCATCGTGATCGTGGCCGGCGCGCTGCTCGGCGTGGGCTACGTCATCGGCTTCATGTGGAGCGACCGCGCTGCCGGCGGAGTGATCCTGGCGAGCCTGCTGTGCCTGCTTGGTCTCGTGTGGGCCGCTGTCGCCTACTATCGGGGCGCGGCGATGATCCTGTCGCTCAGCCGGGCCAGAGAAGTCAATGCTGAAACCGAGCCCAAGCTCTGCAATGTGGTCGAAGAGATGGCCATCGCCTCCGGACTGCCCCTCCCCAGGGTGTTCGTGATACGCGACAAGTCCCCCAACGCCCTGGCTACCGGTCGCGACCCGGACCATGCCGCGGTGGCGGTCACCAGCGGCCTACTGGCTACCCTGGATCGCCAAGAGCTGCAGGGCGTGGTCGCCCATGAGATGGCCCACATCCGCAACTACGACATCCGCCTCGGCACACTCGTCGGCATCATGGTCGGCCTCATAGTAGGTGTAGCCGTGTTCTTCCTCAACGCTGGCTTGCTCGGCCTGCGGGCGGCCGGTCTGCTGGTGGGCGCGTCACGACCGCGCAGGCGACGCCGCCGGAAGAAGGACGAAGTCGACTTCGGGGTGATCTTCGCCCTGCTGTTCGTCTTTGTCGCCCTCATCGCCATGGCCAGTGCGGCCATCGCCGGCCTGGCCTATCCGCTGGCCCGCCTCACGCAGCTTGCGATCTCGCGCCAACGCGAGTACCTGGCCGATGCCTCGGCCGTCGAGCTCACCCGAGACCCGATCGCCCTGGCCCGTGCACTGGAGAAGATCGCCCTTTACTCGGGCTCCGTGCAGGGCGCGACCGGCGCGACCGCGCACCTCTTCATCGCCAGTCCTTTCGGCAAGGCGCGAGAGTCGCTCGCCCACCTCTTCGATACTCACCCGCCGATCGAGCAGCGCATCGCCATCCTGCGCGAGATCGGCCATGAGCCGAAAGAGAAGGCGATCATTTCGACGAGGCGGCCAGGCCTGAGTCTGGAAGCCTGATTCGCGAAGGGCCGCGGCGCGCGCTTGGGGGTGCGCCGCGGGCCCTTGCTTTGGGCCGAGCTCGGTCTCATCCAAGGTCCTTCAAAGACTCACCCGGCAGCTCTCCAAGGTTTCCTCTAGGTACCCGACCCCACCCGCGGTAGGCACGCCCCGTGCAATTGCTCCGCTTTCATCAACTGTGCCCCGTTCGTGTCGACAACATAAGGGACCCCCCGCGACTGGGCACGCCTTGGCAACTCGGCCTGAACCCCGGAACGGCAATCAGACCCCCGCACCCGAGGAGACAGGCCATGCCCCAAGACCGCGCAGGCGCCACGCCGCAACGACCGTCGGCCACACCTCAGCGATCCTCAGCCGCCGCACGACAATCGGCGCATCGCCCCCGGGCTGCGCGCTCGCGCACCGTCTCCAAGCTCGTGCTCGGCCTGATCGGCCTGGCTCTGGTCGCGGTCTTCCTCGCGGGTCTGGCCGCGCCGAGCGCCGCCCTCGCGGCCAACCAGAAACCCGCCGTCACGTTCCTCAGCCCAGTTAGCGGCACGACCGTCGGCGGCAACACCGTGCTCGTCAGCGGTCGCGCCTTTACGAGCTTCGGACGCAGCCTGGTGACCAAGGTCATGTTCGGCACCAAGGCGGCGCGCTACCACGTGCGCGCGCACAGCCAGGTGGTCTGCACGGCGCCCGCCGGTAAGGGCACCGTGAACGTGATCGTCACGACAAGGGGCGGTGTCAGCGCCCGGGTGACCGCCGACCGCTACACCTACAAAGCTCCCGTCGCGGCGCCCACCATCACCGCTTTCGCCTTTGCGAGTCGCGAAACGAACAGCAGCGGCGACATCAGCGGCGTCATCGACCAGAGCGCCCACACCATCGCCGTTACCGTGCCCTTCGGCACCACGGTCACCGCGCTCGTCGCGACCTTCACGACGACCGGCTCCGCGGTCAAGGTCGGCAGCATCACGCAGGCGAGTAGCGTCACGCCCAACGACTTCAGCGCCCCCGTCGTCTACACGGTGACCGCCGCCGGCGCCCCCGCGCAGAGCTACAGGGTGACGGTCACGGTCGCGGCCAACTCCGCCAAGGCGATCACGTCGTTCGGCTTTGAGACGAACATCAAGCACGCGGTCACCGGCACGATCGATCAGAGCGCGCACGCCATCGCCCTGACTTGGCCGTACGGCACCGACCTCAGCGAACTGGTGGCGAGTTTCACGACTACCGGCGCGTCGGTTGCGGTCGGCGACGCCCCGCAGACGAGCGGCATGAGCTATATCGACTTCAGCGCCCCCGTCGTCTACACCGTCACCGCGGCCGACGGCTCCACCCAGGACTACACGGTCTCGGTGACCGTCGCTCCGGCGCCTCCCGCGGTGGACAAGGTCAACCCGCCCAGCGGCCCCATGAGCGATGCCGCTGGCGTCACGATCATGGGCAGCGGCTTCACCGGCGCCACCGCGGTGCACTTCGGCACGGAGCTCGCCACGAGCGCCGTGGTGGTAAGCGACTCGCAGATCACCTGCACGGTGCCGACTTACGATGCGAGCGGCACGGTCGACGTGACCGTGACCACGCCGGCCGGCACGAGCGCCGTAGGGGAAGACGACACCTACAGCTACGTCCCCGTGGTGACCAGCCTGAGCTCCTCCGTCGGTGACCTCGACGGCGGCTTCACGATGACGATCAAGGGCGACGGCTTCACCGGCGTCACCGCGGTCGCCTTTGGTGTGAACGACCCGGCCACCGACGTCGTCGTGCTGACGGGCGGGAAGATCACCTGCACAGTGCCCGCCTGGATCCCCGAGATCCCCCAGCTCGCGAGCGTGACGGTGACCGGTCCGGCCGGCACGAGCAACGCCGCGTACGACGGCATCACGTACTACTACTCGCTCGACAACTGAGCCAAGCCCATACTCTCACAGGCACACGCGCAAACGGCGAGGGGCCCCGCAAGAGCGGGGCCCCTCGCCGTCGTAGAGCAGCTGCTTCACCCGCCTGGGAGCTGCCCGTTGCGATAGAGGATCGCGTGCACAGTGTGGATGGGCAGTCCGCCGGTGGCGGTGACCTGGCCGGCCATCGACAACGGCGGGAGTTTGACCGCTCGCCGTCTTCGCGCTTGAGTCTGAGCATGGCACGAGAGATTGCAGCCACAGGGGACGTTTCAGCGGCCGCCGCACGCCAAGCATGAGCGCCCGCTGGGTCCCACCGACCTTGCGGGACTACCGGGCAGCTTGGCTCAGCGCCGATGCGCTGGCCGCTCTGACCCTGGTCGCGGTCGCTTTGCCGTCGCAGATGGCTACTGCCGAGCTCGCGCACCTGCCGGCGGTCGCCGGCCTCTACGCCTTTGTCTCCGGGTCGGTGCTCTACGCCCTGATCGGCACCAAGGCCCACCTGTCGGTCGGCGCCGATTCCACGATCGCCCCTGTACTGGCCATCGGCGTGGCCTCGGTCGCCGCAGTGGGCACCTCCGACTACATCACCACCATGGCCTTCACGGCGCTGTTGGTGGGCGCTGTGCTGGTGGCCGTCGGCCTCTTCCGCCTGGGCTGGATCGCGGAGTTTCTCTCCACACCGGTGATCACCGGGATCCTCGCCGGGATCGCAGTCGAGATCGTCGTCCTGCAGATGCCGGTCATTCTCGGCGTGCCCGGTGGTGGTGCGACCACCATCGACCGCATCCGCACGATCATCGATCAGCTGGGCCAGACCAATGGCTGGTCGGTGGCCATCGCCGTCGGCGTGCTTGTCGTGATCGCCGCCGCCCAGCGCATCGACCACCGGCTCCCGGGCGCACTGGTCGGCCTGATCTTGTCCATCATCGCCGTCGAGGCCTTCGGCCTTGCCTCCCACGGCGTGGCGATCCTGGGCGCAGTCCACGGCGGACTCCCACATGTCGGCTTGCCCACCGCCTCCTGGTCACAGCTTCGCCGACTGCCGCCCACGGTGCTCACCGTGGCCTTCTTGTGCGTCGCCCAGTCCGCGGCCACGGTCCGCGCCTCGAGCGCCACGACCCGGGCGGCCAACGACTTCAACCGTGACTTGGTCGGCGTCGGGGCCGGCAGCCTCGCCGCCGGACTCATCGGTGTGTTTGCCGTTGATGCCAGCCCGCCCAACACCGCCATTACCACCGCCTCAGGGGCCCGCTCCCAACTCACCAACGTCATCGCCGCCGTCGTCGTGCTGGCCGTGGTGCTGGTTGCTACCGGACTGCTGGTCGACCTGCCCCAGGCGATGCTGGCGGCCACCTTGGTGTTCATTGCCACCAGGCTGTTTCGGGTCGGTCAGCTGCGCACCATCTTGCGCTTCGACCGCGTCGAGTTCGCCCTGGCCGCGGCCACCCTTCTTGTCGTGGCCCTGGTCGGCATCGAACAGGGTGTTGCGGTGGCCATCGTCCTCTCGCTGGCCGACCGGACCCGGCGCTCGGCGCGACCCCAGGACGCCGTCCTTGCGCGTGAACCGCAGACCGACCACTGGATCCCAACAGATATCGGCCTTGCGACTGAACATGTCCCCGGGGTGCTGGTCTACATGGTCTACGCCCCCTTGTGGTACGGCAACGCCGACTACCTGCGCTCGCGGGTCCGCAACCTCGTCGATGGTGCATCGACACCGGTGCAGGCGGTGGTCCTGGACGCCAACGGCATGTCCGACATCGACTACACGGGGCTACAGGCGCTGCGCGATCTGGCCACCGAGCTCGAAACGCGGGGAGTCGAGTTGGGCATCGCCCGGGCGTCGCACCTGGTCCATCACGATCTTAAGCACGGCGCACTCTTGCAGCAGCTGGGCGCCGATCATCTCTTCGCCTCTGTTGAAGGAGCCGTTGCCGCCCTTCAGCGGGATGCCTGAGCCTGACTCTTCCTGGACGGCACGGGAGATCCGACTTGGCTCGAGCCGGCTTCAGGCGTCGGGTGCGACGAACTGGCGGATCTTCTCGAGCCAGTCCGGTATGGCGATCTGCTGCGGGCAGATCTCCTCGCAGTCGCCGCACCGCGTGCACGACTCGGCGCGCGCCGGTTCCGGGAGCCAGCCGTAAGAGAAGCGCGCCGCCGCTCGCCCCGTGTCGTAGATGATCGCGTCGTTGTAGAGGTTGAGGATCTCGGGGATCGCGACGCCGCTCGGGCACGGCTGGCAGTAGCGGCAGTTCGTGCAGTCGATCGGGCTGCAGGCCAGGTAGGCGGCGCGCACCGCCCGGCAGGTCTCAAGCTCTTCGCTGCTCAACGCTCCCACGGCCGCTTGCTCGGCGCAGGCGAGGTTCTTCTCGAGCTGCTCGGGGGTGCTCATTCCCGAAAGCAGAAACGAGACCTCGGGGTGATGCCAGACCCACTGCAGGGCCCAGTCGGCCGGGGTGCGGGGCGGCTGGCCCGCCGCCGCTCTGCGCGCGTTGGCGGCATCCCAGATCGCCGCCGCCGCTTGCGGCGGCGTGCGCGTCAGGCGGCCGCCGCGCAGCGGCTCCATGACGATCACGCCGAGGCCTTTGTCGGCTGCGTAGCGCAGGCCGCGCGTGCCGGCCTGGAACTCCTCGTCCATGAAGTTGTACTGGATCTGGCAGAACTCCCAGAGATCGGTGGCATCGACGAGCTCCTCGAAGACGGGGTACTGGTCGTGGAACGAAAAACCGAGGTGACCGATGCGTCCGGCAGCCAGCGCCTCCTCGGCCCAGCCCAGCACGTCGTAGTCTCGCAGTTTGTCCAGGCTGCCGGTACGCAGGCCATGGAGCAGGTAGAAGTCGACCGACGGCAGCTGCAGGCGCTCGAGCTGCTCGCTGAAATAGCGCTCGCAGTCGTCGTGTGACTGGACCCGGAACATGGGCAGCTTTGTTGCCACCTTGACCTGCGTGCGCAGCCTCGCAAGGCCGTCGTCCCCGGGGCCGAAGAGCTCGTCTGCCACGACGCGCAGCGCCCGGCCGAGCCAGCGCTCACTGGCGCCGTCGTGGTAGGGGTAGGCCGTGTCGACGTAGTTGACGCCGGCCTCGACCGCGCGCCGCAGCATGGCGTTGGCGGTTGGCACGTCGATCCGGCCGTAGGCGGGGTCGGCGGGTTCGACACCCTCGGCGAGCTGGGGCAGCCGCATCGCGCCGAAGCCCAGCACCGAGGGGCGAAAGTCGATCTTGCCGAAGCCGCGCTGTTGCAACATGACGCTCCCTTGCTCGCTGATGACTACCAGTGACGGCGACCCCATGCGATCGGGCCACCCATCGCTCCTACCTCGCCCGGGTCACGAGCTCCTCGAGTCGCGCCCGCCGGCGCTCTAAGCCGTCGACCGGCGCCTCCCAATCAGGATAGCCGAGGACGCAGTCCATCGCGACGCAGTATGGGGGCGCTTCCCAATCGGGTACGATGACCGAGCTCCGGGGGAGGCCCGGGCGGCGGTCAGACCGATCGGAGGACGCCATGCCCCTCACTCAGCTTGATGCGACAACCACCGCGCTCGTGCTCATCGACCTGCAGCGCGGCATCACGGCCTTTCCCGCCGAGCCCCATTCGACGGCCGCGGTGATCGCCAACGCCGCGCTGCTCGCCGCCGCCTTTCGTTCCGCCGGAGCTCCCGTCGTTCTGGTCCACGTCGCGCCCAGTCCCGACGGTGGCGACAGTCTGCATGCGCCGGTCGACGAGCCTCGCGTGCCGATGCAGATGGCGCCCGACTTCGCCGAGATCGTGCCCGAGCTCGGGCCCGCGGAGGGCGACATCATCGTGACCAAACGCCAGTGGGGAGCGTTCTACGGCACCGATCTCGACCTGCAGCTGCGGCGACGGGGCATCGTCACGGTCGTGCTGGGCGGCATCGCCACCAACTACGGCGTCGAATCGACGGCCCGCGACGGCTACGAGCGCGGCTATCAGCTCGTGTTGGTGGAGGACGCCATGAGCGCGCGCAGCGCCGCCGACCACGCCTTTGCCCTGGCTCGCATCTTTCCCCGCATCGGCCGTGTCTGTCGGACGGCCGATGTGCTCGCCGGCTTCGCAGGGTGCGCTCAGGTGGGTCACGAGGAGTGACTTGACCGGCCCTTCAGCCTGGGAGAGCATCTAGCCATGGCTAAGACAGGCTGGCAGACCCACTGGCACAAGCATCCGGCGGTACGCTCCGGCGATCAGTTGACCCTGGGCGAGCGCGCCGCCGACCGCATGCGTGCCGTGATGGGCTCCTGGCCCTTCGTCTTTTGCTTCTTCGCCGTCATGATCATCTGGGCTGTGGTCAACACGGTGCTGTTCCACCGCGTCCTTCACCACAAGGCCTTCGACCCCTACCCCTACATCCTGCTGAACCTGTTCCTCTCGATGTTGGCGGGCGTGCAGGCGGCGGCTCTCTTGATCGCCGCCAAGCGTGCCGACACGGTCGCCTCTGAGATCGCCATCCACACCGAGAAGAACACCGAGGATCTCAAGGATCTCATGCGCGAGAACACCGCCATGACCTTGCTCGTCAAGAAGAACACCGATCTGCTCGAGGAGATCCATCGTCACGTCGCCGCCCTGGGCGGCCCGCAGGCCATGGACGTGCAGGCGAGCGACGAATCGCGGAGCCCGACGTCTCCGTAGCTGAGGTCGCGCTCGGCAGTCTCTCAGCCCACCGCCGTGATCTTGACGGTCGGCTTGTTGTTCGTGTCGGTCGGCATCGGCACAAGTCCGCCCAGGTCGCCGATCACGTTGACGAGCTGGGTGTCGGCCGGCACCACGATCTTGGTGTTCTGATACAGCGCACGCTCGACGGCTTCGAGCTTGCGCAGCATCTGGGCGTTGCCCACGAAGTACTTGTCGGCGGCCTCGTTGACTAACTGGATGGCCTGCG
>CAZFJE010000014.1:0-32478 GCA_964519555.1 uncultured Thermoleophilia bacterium | reverse complement strand
AGCCGGAGCCGCTGCCGCGCCGCCAGCCGGGCACGCCGTCGACCGACTTGGCCGTGCAGAGCACGTGGGTGTCGCCGAGACGCACGAGTACCGACCCGTCGGCGAACTTCGCCACGTCGCGTTCCATGGACAGGGGCCGCAACTCATCGTGTCGTCTGCCGAGTCTCACGTCTCGTCACCTCTTCTGTTGACTTGATAGGGCGCGTTTGCCGCGGCGAGGCCGCTCGGTGAAGCCGAAGAGCTCGCCGTGCGTACGGATCAGGCTCAGGACGAGCAACCCGCCGGTGAACAGCACGACGGTCTCGCCGAGCGCCACGAAGCCGACGCTGGGCCAGAACGGCAAGTGCAGGATGAGCGCCAGCTCGGCGCCCACGCCGAACGCGTTCACCACTACCGGCGCCGCCAAGGCTACCACGCGGGGACCGACTTGCCACATGATGCCCGCCGCCACCAGCGTGAGCAGCGCGCCGAAGAAGACGTCGGTCAGGCCGAGGGAGCTGGTGAGGCCGTTGGCGATCGCCGTGCCCAGTGTGAGCCCGACCACGGCGGCGGGGTCGACGCAGGCGCAGGGCAACAGCGCCTCGGAGATGCGGAACTGCACCTGGCCCGACGCCAGCCCGAACGCGCCAGCGAGGAGCGTCAGAACGACGTAGGCGGCGGCGTAGAGGCTACCGCGGGCGAGCAGCCGTGTGGTCACGGTCACCCAGTGCTGTCAGGCGCTCGAGCCCGACCTGCTCGACGTCGTCGAGCGGCATCTGCAGGAAGCGGCTGCCCACGGCGCGAAACGCGTCGGTCTCGCCGGTGCACAAGAAGCGATACGAGCCTTCGCGCTCGGCGTCGTTGTCGATGTCCTGGCGCACCAGGACCTCGGCCACCTCGCGGGCGATCTCGGCGGCCGGGTTGACCAGCGTGACGTCGCGACCCAGGTGGCGCTGCAGCATGGGCGCGATCACGGGATAGTGCGTGCAGCCCATGATGACCACGTCGGGACGCTGCTCCTTGAGCGGCGCCGTGAAGCGCCGCACGGCGTCGATGATCTCGTGGCTCGCGACGTCGCCCTCCTGGATGAAGGTGGCGAGGCCGGGGCAAGCCTGCTGGATGACCTCGGCGCCGCCGTCAAGCGTGCTGATGGCGCGCACGTAGCTGCCGCTGGCCACCGTCGCCTCGGTGGCGAGCACGCCGATGCGCCGGTAGCGCGACGTCTGCACGGCGGCCCTCGCGCCCGGCATGATGACGCCGATGATGGGCGTCGAGAACTGTTCCTGCAGCGCCGGCAGCGCCGCCGCCGTGGCCGAATAGCAGGCCACCACGAGCAGCTTGACGCCGCTGTCGTCTAAGAAGGTCGCGATCTGGCGCGCGAAGAGGCGCAGGTCGTCCTGGCTTTTGGAGCCGTAGGGGAACCGCGCGGTGTCGCCCAGGTAAACGAAGTCTTCGGCCGGCATGGTCACCAGACACTCGTGCAGCACGGTGAGCCCCCCGATGCCGGAGTCGAACATGCCGATCGGCCGAGCGCGCAGCACAGCCGGGTCGGCGGCGCGCTTGACGGCGCGCTTGACGGTGGGGTTGTCGGCGGGCGGGTGAGTCACCGCATGCGCTCCTCGGTCGCTTCGCGGAGTCGGAAGTATACCGCATCGACCCGCAGGCTCGCGGCTTGACAGGGCCGGGCTCGACGGTCAAGCCGAAGGTCGCAACGGCCGATACTTAGACACTGAAAGGCCGCCGGCGCGAAGACCGACGGCGGGCAGACCCGACACGAGGATCTGGGACATGGGCGACTGCGACATAGAGCGCTTCATCTTCCCCGACGGCACCGAACGCGACATGCTCGTCTTCGAACGCGAGACCGCCGTGTCCTGCCCAGCCGCATCCGACCCCGCCGCGCCGCGCGACGCGCACATCTGTCCGCTGTGCCGCTCGCCGCTCGTGCACCCCACCGAGTGGCAGCGCAGCGGCGCCTCGACCTGGCACATCACCCTGCGCTGCCCCAACTGCGAGACGCAGCGCACGGTGACGCTCGACCGCCAAGAGGTCGAGCGCTTGAACCGGGCGCTCTACGAAGGCACCGAGCACCTCGCCCGCCAGGCCGACCAGCTCGTGCGGCGTCACTTCCAGGAGGAGACCGCCAAGTTCGTCGCCGCCCTCGACGCCGACCTCATTCTGCCCATCGACTTCTAGCGATCCGCGGACGGCCCGCACGGCGTAGCGCGGCCTCTCCCCCACCGCGGCGCTCGCCCGTTCGACGCCCTTCCCGGGCGTCTCGACCACGCCTCAGCCCGGCTGCGCCGCCCGGCGCCCGCGGTTGGCCAGGAACACGCCGCCCAGCACGACCACTGCAGCCACCGCCTGAGCCGCCGCGAACCGCTCGCCCAGCACGATGAAAGCGCCGATCACGGCGATCACCGGCACGACGTTGGTGAACGCCGAGGCCCTGCCGGCGCTCACGAAGCGCAGGCCGTAGTTGAGCAGCAGGTAGGCCACGATCGAGCCGAGCAGCGCCAGGTAGAGCGTGGCGCCGACGGCGGCGATGGTGGGCGTCTTCACGCCCACGAGCGCCGCCTCGACCGCCGCCAGGGGCGCCATGAACAGCGCCCCGAACAGGTTCTGGAACGTCGTGACGAAGAGCGCCGAACGCGTGACCATGAGGCCCCGCGCCATGACCGTGTAGAGCGCGCCGGCCACGCAGGCGGCGAGCACCAGCAGGTTGCCGCCCAACGTACTGCCGCCGGCGCCGCGCGCGCCGAGCTCGACGAGCGCGGCCACGCCGGAAAACGACAGCACCACGCCCAGCCACTGGCTGCCCGTGGTGCGCTCGCGGACGGTGAAGGCGTTGATGACGAGCACGAAGATGGGGATGGTGGCGATCAGAATGGCGGCGTCGCTCGCGCTCGTGTGGGCGATGCCGAGATTCTCGAAGGTGAAGTAGACGGTGAGCGAAACGAAGCCCAGCGCCGCCAGACGACCGAGCTCGCGGCGACTGACCGTCTCGCGCCCGCCTCGCCGTCGCCAGACGAGCCACAGGATGGCGCCGGCCACGGTGAAGCGCACGAACGCGATCAGCAGGGGCTCGAAGCCCCGCAGCGCGACCTTGGTGGCCACGAACGTGCCGCCGAAGGCGACCGCCATGCCGACCAGCGCGGCGTAGGCCTTGAGCGGGGGGCGGGATTCGGGCGAGCCGTTCACCCCCCGGACTCTACAGGATGAAGGTCCAGTGCTGTCGCGCCGTGCTTCTCAGCCGCGCGGCCGGCGCGTGCGCCAGTGGAAGAGCGCGCCGAGCAACATGCCCAGCAGCAAGCCGAGGATGGCGGCGAAGAGCACCAGCCAGACGAGCGAGACAGACGAGGCGCCGAACACCCAGCTGACCCTGACGTGGCCTGTGTTGGCGAGCACCAGCGCGATCAGGAAGACCAGGATCACGACGGCGGCGCCGGCGTAGAAGTACAGGCGAGCGCGATGGGCCTTGCGGCCAAAACGGGCGCCGCGGGTCTCGGCGGCGGCCGCTCCCCCACCGACGGCGTCGGGCGGACGATCGGCCGGCGATCCTGTCGGATCGTCCCGGTCGAACGGAGGTCCTGTGGGGCTCATGTGCCCTCCTTTCTTTTCTGTCTCAGCGCGGCCGCGCCCGACGACCTGGGCCGCGGCGCACATGGACGGTGGGACTACGAAGCGAACCGCGCCTCCCACTCGGACAGCGACATGTCGAGCAGGCCGCTGGCCGGGTCCGGTGCGGCATTCCTGGCGAGCACGAGGTACGGTGCGCAAGTGAGGGCGCAACCGACGTGCCCTTCTGGCACCCACTCCATCTTGAACCCGACGAACATCTCCTTGTACTTGACGTCCTGATCTTCGCCGCAGAGCACGACGCTGTCGACGATATGCTCCATGCGGGCGTGAAGCACGTTCTCACGCTCGCCATCGGTCGCCCCGGGAATGTCCTGCCCGACATCCTCGATGAAGAGGCTCGAGTCGCGGTCGCGGTGCTCGGCGATCGCCAGGGCGATGGCCGACCACACCGCGGTCGGGCCGATGACGGTGGTGTCTTTGGTCGCGCACACGACGTGCGATCCCGGCAACAGGGGAAAGCGCCTCGCCGCCGCCGTGCCGAACAGGCGCTCGCCGGCCTCGAGCAGCGGGGCCACCGGATAGACCGGGATCTCGGCGCCGTCGTGACGCCTGCGCCGCATGATGGGCTGGATCGTCCCGTCAGTCAGGCCGTCGTGACGGGCGAGGTCGTAACCCCACACGGCGCCGTTCAGACCGTTGAACGACGACGCGGCCAGCATGTTGATCTGCCCGGCGTAGGCGTCGTTCTTCTCGGCGCGATCGTAGGAGACGATGCCCTCAAGGACCGTGTCGAGGTTCTTCACGACGGTCCCGGTCGAGAGCTTCAGCACGGAGATGTACCCGAGACCGCTGGCCCCGGGGTTGCCGTACCCGTCGCAGTAGTCGTCGAAGGGGCCGACGGCCCCGTTGACGACCTCTTCGATGGTGATTGCCTTGTGAAGTTGCATGCAGCCTCCTGGAGGATCGGTGTCGTTGGTGCGCCCGGCGAGGGTGGTCGTGCGACTCGCCGACGTGGTGGCGTCAGCTGGCTTTCACGTCGGCGAGCGGTGTCGCGGTAACGGGAGCGACAGGGGCGTCGGGCAGGTCGAGCAGCACGGCGTCGGGGTGCACGATCCCCCAGCTGGGCTTCTTGAAGATGCTGGCCAGAAACGGCGGCAGCGAGCACACGACGATGCCGATCAGCATGGCGCCGATGTAGATCGGCGTGGGCCAGTGCGGGATGCCGCTCGGGGGAAAGAAGCCGACGACCAGGCCGAAGGCCGACCCGACGATACCCATGCCGGCCACGACCCACATGCCCAGGTAACGACCGCCGGGAATGCGGTACGGGCGCGCCGTGTCGGGCTCGGTGTAGCGCAGCCGGATCGCCGAGCTGAGCATCAGCAGGTACATGAGCACCGTAAGCTGCGTGGTGAGCGCCGTGAGCATCCAGTAGCTCGTGTTGACGCTGGGCACGAACAGGAACACCAGAGAGAAGAAGGTCCCCAGTGCCCCCTGGAAGAGGAGCATGGCCACGGGAACGTGGCGTTTGTTCACGTAGTGCAGCTCGGGCGGCAGCTCGCCGCTCTCCTCGGCGGCGTAAACACCCTTCGACGGTCCCAGCATCCAGGTGCTGATCACCGCGAGCGTGCCGAGGCCCACGAGAGCCGCCATGACCTTCGTCGCCCAGCCACCCAGGCCCAGCTGCTGGAAGAAGTCCTGGAAGGACTGCATCAGCCCCGACACGAGGCTGAGCTTGTCTTGGGGCACGACGAACGCGATCGCCAGCGTCGCCAGGACCGAGACCACGAGGATGAGCCCGGTCGACAGAAAGACGGCGCGGGGGTAGTCGCGTCGTATGTTGCGGGTCTCTTTGGCGTGATAGCCGGCCATCTCGACCCCGGCAAAGCCGAGCAGGACGCCGGCGAAGAAGACGACGTTGTTCACGCTCCCCAGATCGGGCATGAGCTTGCTGACGTGAAAGGGGATGGCGTTGTGCCGTCCCGCGACCAGCCAGAAGATGCCCAGGCCGATCAGCAGCGCCGCAGGGAACAGCGTGCCGACCACCACGGCCAGGTTGTTGAAGCGCAGGATCCCCCTGAGGCCGAAGAAGTTGGCCAGCGTCAAAGCCCAGAACACCACCAGCATGACGACGACCAGGTAGAGCTTGTTCTCGGCAAGGCTCGGGGCAAAGATGTACGCGAGCGTGGCCGCCACGAACGAGAGGACGGTCGGAAACCACACGACGTTCTCGATCCAGTCGAACCAGACTGCCAGAAAGCCTGTCTGCGAGCCCCACCCCTGCTTGACCCAGGCGTACATGCCGCCGGCGCGCGGCCAGCCGGTGGCGAGCTCGGCCGCCACGAAGGCCAGCGGTATGAAGAAGAACACGGCCCCCGCGACGTAAAAGGCGATGCTCGCCCAGCCGTATTCGGCGAGGCTCGGCAGGCTCCGCAGGGTAAGGATCGCCGCGACGGTGATCAGGGCGATCCCGCCGGGGCCGAGGAACCGCGACGCCGCGGGCGGCGGCGAGGCGGCCCGCCGCACGGCGGGATGTTGACTACGACTGAGTCGCTGGGCTGGCATGGCGCTCCTTCACTGGGGGTCCGGCTCACACGCGCGAGACGGCTCTGATGAGGTCACTCGGCGGCTGGCGACCACCATCGGGGAATGGCCGTCAGCTCGCTTCAGGCGATGACGGTGAGGGTGTAGTCGCCGTCGTCGCGACCCACGCCGTGCAGGGCATGCTCGAAGCCGGGGAATCGTCGGTCGAACTCCTGCAAGGCATCCAGGTAGGCGATGTGGGGACCGTCGGGCGCGCCGCAGTTCTCGCCCGGCATGAGCAGCGGGATGCCGGGCGGGTAGGGCACGACGCCGACAGCCGTGGTGCGCCCGGCGGCAGCGGCGAGCGTGACCTGCTCGACCGTGCCGTGCACGACGTGGGCGAAGGCGTCGGCGTTCTTCAGCTCCGGGGTCGGCAGCGTCGCGAACGCCGCGTGGAGCGCGTCGAGCTGCCCGGTCGCTCGCAGGGTCTCGTGCATCTCGCCGGCAAGGTCAGCGAGCCCCATCGACCCATAGACCCTGGGGGCTCCGGCGACCACGGCCGGCAAGACCCGGGTGAGCGGCGCGTTGCGGTCGAAGTCGCGCTTGAAGTCGCACAGCGTGGTGAGCAGCGACCCCCACTTGCCCTTCGTCACGCCCATCGAGAACAGAAAGAGGACCGAGAAGTCCTGGGTCTTTTCGGCGACGATCGAGGCGCGCTCGTCGAGGTAGGCGGTGAGCAGGGGCGCCGGAATGCCCCAGCGTTCGAGCCTGCCGTCGTCACCCATGCCGGGAGTGAGCACCGTGACCTTGATCGGGTCGAGCATGGCGTAGCCGTACGGCAGCCCGCTGAAGCCGTGCCAGGTGTCGTCGGGATGCAGCTGCCAGGGGGCGGCACTCTTGACCAGCAGCTCGTCGGGTGCGTCGTGGAAGGCGACGCTGTGGCCGGTCGCGGGCTCCGTGACGCGATCAGGCTGCCAGCCACGGAAGAACCAGTCGGCGCCGAAGTCGTAGGCCGTGCGCGCAAGGGCCTTGCGAAACGCCACCGCCTCCTCGATCGACTCCGTGGTGAGCACCTGGCCGCCACGACCCGCCATCATGCCGGCGGCCACGTCGTTGGACGCGATGATCGCGTAGAGCGGCGACGTGCTGGCGTGCATCATGAAGGCTTCGTTCAGGCGCGGCAGGTCGATCGGGCGGCGACCGTTGCGCACGTGGATGTACGACGCCTGCGACAGCGCCGCGAGCAGCTTATGCGTCGACTGGGTGACGAACGTCGTGGGGCCATCCGGCTCGGGGTCGCCGCGGTGCATGGCGTGGCGCTCGTGGTAGATGGGGTTGAAGGCGGCGTAGCCATACCAGGCCTCGTCGTAGTGGATGCGGTCGATGTGCGCGCCCAGCACCTTGTTCACGGTGGGGACGTGGTACAGCAGACCGTCGTAGGTCGAGTTGGTGACCGTGGCCAGGACGGGCCTCGCGCCCGTCGGGGCGAGCGGCGAGGCGGCGATCTTCGCGTCGATCGCCTCCCTGGTCATCTCCTCGGGCAGTATCGGGCCGATGATGCCGTAGCGGTTGCGGATCGGCATCAGGTAGACCGGCACCGCGTGGGTGATGGTATCGGCCTGCTCGATCGACTTGTGCGCGTTGCGATCGTTGACGACCACGTCGCCGGCGACGACCGAGGCCTGGTGGACAACGCGGTTCGAGGTCGATGTGCCGTTCGTCACGAAGAGCGTCATGTCGGCGTTGAAGACCTCGGCGGCGCGTCGCTCGGCCTCGCCGATGGGGCCGGAGTGGTCGAGCAGCGAGCCCAGCTCGCCGACTGAGGTCGAGAGGTCTGAGCGAAACATCTGTTCGCCGAAGAAGTCGAAGAAGAGGCGCCCCGTGGGCGACTTGCGAAAGGCCGCGCCGCCTTCGTGCCCGGGCGTGTGCCACGAGTACTCGTGCCGCGCCGCAAAGGCCCGAAGCGCGGCGAACATGGGCGGCATGATGGCGGCGCGGTGGGCGGCCGCGGCGTCGTGGAGCCTGCCCGCGATCCAGTCGGCCGTGTCGTCGAGCAGGTAGACGTACTCGTTGACGTGTCGGGTCACGCCGGTCGGAACGTCGGCAAGGGCGGTGCGGTCGGCCATGAGCCAGATCGGCAGACGATCGTTCTGCTCGCGGGCGCGGGTCAGCAGCTCCTGCGTGTGGACGGCATCGCCCGAGAGGTCCCAATCGACCACGGCGACATCGACCGACGCGTCGGCGCGCAGCACGGCCAGGCCGTCGTCGGCCGAATGCGCGGCGATGACGCGTACCCCGAGGTCGTCGAGAGACCGGTCGAGCGCGCCCAGCGCGCGGCCCTCAGCCGAGTCTGCGGCGGACCCATCGTGGACGATGAGGACGGTGAGGGGGACTGGTGCGCATGACATGTGGACCTCCGTGGCAGCTTGGCGAGTCGGCCCGGTGAAAGGACGGAGTCGCGGTGCGCGGCCCGGGGTGAGCACGGGGGGCCACGTGAGTCGCATGACGTACGGAGTTCCCTGTTCCGGCCTCGTACGTCGGTCTGCTTGTCAGCGGCGCCGCCACCCCCCGCCCTCGTTCGCAGGCCGGGCGAGCCGAGCCGGAGGCGGCACGGGCGCAGCGACGTTCATTGACGAGCGCCCTTCGCGCATCCGGTAAGACGGGACGACGCAGGGTGCGAGGATCGTTGCGGGAATCGCGCCGAAGGTCGTGCGCGGTGGGTGTGGCCGGCGGTACGCGGCCGGCGGAAGCATCGTTGTGGCCACGAGGCGAAGGTCGAGGTCGTGCGCCAAAAGCGGGGCGCCCGAGTCGCCGAGTACGTCTATGCCTGCATCTCCCACTGTCCCCTTGGCTCCAAAGTCACCAGTGCCCTCGCGGGACGGAAAACGCGGGTGGTCATCGTCTCGGGCGGTCACGTCGGGCGCACACGGCGTTCGTGGACGCCCTCTAAGTATTATGGTAATCCGCCAGATTCAAACGCGCGGCCACAGCACGCCGACGCCGGCCGAGGACGCTGCCGGCGCGCTCGGACTCGAACCTCGGCCGACCCGGGCTCGTGCCGCGCACGAGCGACCGCCGCCCGCCGGGGAGCGCCTGTTACGTCAGCCGCAGGACGACCACCTGCAGGTCGTCACGCAACCGGCCGCCCCCGAAGGCGCGAGCGGCGGCGGCCACGCCGTCGGCGACAGCCTGAGCGGGATGGCCGTGCAGGTCGGAGACCGCTTCGAGCAAGCGTGCCTCGCCGAACAGCCGGATGCCCTGGCGAGCCTCGGTGACGCCGTCGGTGTAGAGCACGAGAGCGTCGTTGCGGTCGAGCTCGACCTCGGCGTTCGCGAAGGTGTACGCGAACGACCCGAGCGGCGGTCCGAACTCGACGTCGAACACGCCGCAGGCCGCGGCGCCAAGGCGGACGGGCGCGGGGTGGCCGGCGCTCGCGTAGCTCATTCGCCCGGTGCCCGGGTCGAGCACGGCGCAAAAGGCCGTCACATGGGGGTCGTCGGGGTTGAGCTTGATCAGGAGGTCGTTGGTGCGCCCCAGCACGAACGCCGGCGAAAGGTCGATCGTGGCGAAGGCGCGCATCTTGGAACGCACGGTCTCGGTGTGCCCGGCCGCCTTGACCCCCTTGCCGGCGACATCGCCGATCAGCGCCACGACGTGCGTATCGTCGACCACAAAGACGTCGCTGAAGTCGCCACCCACGAGCTCGGGCTCGAACGCGGCCCTGGAGACCCAGCCCAGCTCGAGGCCGGCGACGGCCGGCAGCGGGTGCAGGAAGTTCTGCTGCAGGGTGAGGGCGATATGGCGTTGCACTTCGTAGCGGCGGGTGAGCTCGTCGACGTCGAAGAGCGTCATGACCGCGCCGTCGATGCGCCCGTCGACGGTCTCGTAAGGGCGCACCTGCATGATGTACCAGCGTCCCTGGTCGTCTTGTACCTCACGCTCGCGCAGGGTCGTCGAGGCGATCACCTCGCCGAGCACGGAGGCCAGGTCGACCACATCGATGGGCAGGCGAAGGTCGGTGATCGGTCGCCCGATGTCGCCGGGGATCACCTTGAACAGGAGCTCGGCGGCCGGCGTGAAGCGCCGGATGCGCAGGTCGCGGTCGACCATGATGATGGGAAAGCTCACGCTGGCCAGAAGGTTGGTGAGGTCGTCGCCCACCTGGCCGAGCTCGCTGTTGCGGGCGCGCAGCTCCTGGTTGGTGGACTGCAGCTCCTCGTGAGTGGTCTCGAGCTCCTCGTTGACGCTCTGCATCTCCTCGCCGCTCGAGAGCATCTCCTCGTTGGCCGCGCGCAGCTCCTCGTTGACCGCCTCTTTGTCTGAGACCACGGCTTCAAGGCGCTCCCGCGTCGCGTTCAACTCGTCGCGCAGCCGCCGCAGGTCGTCGGCCTTCGCCGGCGCCGCCGCGGTCTTCGCCGGGCCGTCGGGCCCCGCCGGCCGCGCGGCCTCCTCAAAGAGCACGACGAAGTGCGCCGCGCCGTTGGCGTCGAACGGTATGGCGTGCAGGTCGACCGCCCGACGTCCGGCATCGCCGTCGCCGAAACGCAGACCCGAGAGCACGACTCTGCCCCCCGTGCGGGCGGCATCGGCGAGCGCGGCCCGCACGTCGCCTGCCAGGTCGTCGCGGATCATGTCGAGCAGGTTCAGGCTCGGCCTGCCGGGCCTGTTGGCGAGGTAGGGCTTCGTGTCGCCGCGAAACTCGACGATGGCGTACTGCGCGTCGACCGTGACTCCCGCCGGCGCGAACCCGGCCAGCACGGCCGCGTCGGCCCGCTCGCGCACGCTGGGCTTGACCTTTGGGGGGGCAACGGGCGGCGCGGCGGCCGGGCTGCCGGTCCCTTCGTGGTCGTCGCGGATCGGCAGGAATACGGCGCCGGCCGCGGCAGGGAGCTTCTTGAACACCTTGTGTTTCTTGTCGACTGCCTCGAACAACTGAGCAGAGCCGCCCAACGACTCGGAGCGGCCCAGCACCAGGTATCCGCCGGGCACGATCCCGTAGTGCAGACTGGGGATGACGCGCCGCTGCAAGGCGGTTCCGAGGTAGATGAGCAGATTGCGGCAGCTCACCAGGTCGAGCCGGGAAAACGGCGGGTCGGCGGTCACGTCGTGGCGCGCGAACACGCACAGGTCGCGCACGGTCTTGGCGACCTTGTACCCGTCGCCGGAGGCGACGAAGTAGCGACGCAGCAGATCGGGGGGGACCTGCGCGGAGATGCTTGGCGCATAGGTGCCCTGGCGTGCGTGCCGCAGGTCGGGCTCGTTGATGTCGGTGGCGAAGATCTTGACGGCGAGGTCGCGGTCCTGGCTGGCCATCGCGTCGAGCACAGTTATGGCCAGACTATAGGCCTCTTCGCCGCTGGAGCAGCCGGGCACCCAGATACGCACCGGGTCGCCGTCGTTCTTTAGCGCCAGCAGTTCGGGCAGGACCAGCTCGCGCAGCACGGCGAAGGTCTCAGGGTCGCGGAAGAACTCGGTGACCATGATGAGGATGTCGCGGTAGAGGGCCTCGATCTCGGCGGGGTCCGAGCGCAGCCGATCGACGTAGTCCTGGAGATCGCTGCTTCGGCTGAGCAGGACGCGCCGCGCGAGGCGGCGCCGCACGGTGGGCAGCTTGTAGGCCGAGAAGTCGACTCCGAACGCGTCGCGCAGCAGGGCGAAGACATCGCCGAGCAAACCGGCGTCGTCGTCGTCGCTGCCGTCGGCGCCGGCGGACACCATCGCACCGATCAGACGAGGGTCGGCTCCCAGGCGGGCAAGCTCCGCTGCGATCTCACGCGGCGGTAGCACAAAATCGACCGCCCGCGATGCGATCGCGGCGGCCGGCATGCTCGGGTAGTCGGCCGACATCGGTTCCTGGGCGAAGGTCACGCCACCCGCCGACTTGATGGCCGCAATGCCCTGGGCGCCGTCCGAGGCGGCGCCCGAGAGGATGACGCCACACGAGAGCTCGCCCAGATCGGCGGCCAGCGAGCGCAGAAACGCGTCGATCGGCAGGTGGTGCCCGGCGGCGTCGTGGCGCGGCGTGAGCTTGAGCCGCCCTTCGGCGAACTCCATGTCGGCGTCGGGCGGTATGACGTAGACGTGATCGGGAGCGACGCACAGTCCGTCGCTCACCTCGATGACGGGCATGGCGGTCCTGGCGGACAGCAGGTGCGTAAGAAGACTGGGGTGATGCGGGTCGAGATGCTGCAAGAAGACGAACGCCATGCCCGTGTCGAGCGGCAGCTGCTCGAGCAGCGTGGAGAACGCCTGGAGGCCTCCGGCCGACGCCCCCGATGCCGGCCACCACGCACGACGGCGGAGGCTCGCCGGACTCGACAGGCGTTGACGCCGCACCGTCGGATGATGGGCGCCCGACGGGACTTTCGTCAGTCACGCGCGCTCCTGTTCATAGGGTACAGGCACGTGCCGAACGCCAGACAATGGCGCCTGACGCTGTCGCGTAGCGTCGCTTGGTCTCCTGGAGTATACGCGGCGGTGCGCCGTTTGGCTAAGCGATCATGGCGCCGCGGCGCCGCGGCGAGGCCAAAGGCGGCCGGGCAGGCCCGCGGGAGCCCGCGCCCGGAAAGCCTAGCGAGCCACCGGCAGGCGCACCTCGGTGACGTAGTCGGCGGGCGCCGCGCCGCTGTCGCTGCCCACCAGGTAGACCTCGCTGGCCGGGCCGGTGACCGCGTAGCCCAGCGCGGTGAGCTCTTTGCTGAGGGCATCGTACCCTGCGCCGATCTCGGCGTAGGGTCCGTTGTGGGTGGTAACGAGAGCGTAGTGACCGGGCAGCGTGCCGGAACGCACGCCCTGGCCGTTATCGGGCATCGTGCCGTGGGCGCCGAGCGCGATCGGCACCGCCACTTCGTAGTCGGCGTCGTCGGGGTCGGCGAGGTCCAGGTCGAAGCGCGCCATCGGCGGCCCCGCCGGCGCCAGACCGGCGTCGACGATCGCGGCGAAGAGCCGCGCGAACGGCTCCCGCATCTTCCTCACCGAGCCGTGCACGCCAAGGTAGGCGATGGTCTGTTCGGGTATGGCGATGAGTTCGACTGGGTTGGGCACGAGCGGGCTCCTTTGCCGGGCGACGAGGTCTGCGCTCGTAGGCTACCCGCTGAGGCCGGGCGCGCAACGCGACGGCTCGCGAGCACCTTTTACGTGGGCGCCCTCTCCGCCGGGACGTCGAGGACTTGGGCGGCTAGCCCTGGCGCGTGCGACAGTCCGGACACACGCCGTAGACCTCGAGATGATGGCCGTAGACGCTGAACCCCGTGGTGCGCTCGAGCTGGTGCTCGAGGTACGAGAGGTCACCGGCGCCGTCGAAGTCGACGACCTTGCGGCAGACCCCACAGATCAGTGGGTGGCTGTGGCCGATGCGCGTCGCCGTGTAACAGGTCTCGCCGTCACGCAGCTGCACGCGGCTGACCAACCCAAGGTCGATCATCAGGGCGATGGTGCGATAGACGGTCGACTGGCCGATGCTCTGGGGTTGCAGTGCCTCGACGGCCTCGCCGATGCTCGCGGCGCGATTCGACGACGAGAGGAATTCCCAGATCAGGCGACGCTGCCGCGTGTACGGTATGCCGCGCTGCGAGAACACGGCCTCGATATCGAGCTGTGGGCGTGGCGCCGACGCTTCCATGCCCGGAAGTCTTTTCAGATGCCGTGCTCCTGTCAACCGCCGATCGCCGTGGCCGTTCCGCCCAGGTGCGCGGCGACCAGGTGTGCGAGGCTCGCCGAGGTGGGGTGCGCGGCCTCGCAGTCCAGCCGCACGCCCAGCCCACGGGCCGTCGCCGTGGTCGACGGGCCGATGCTCGCGGTGAGCTGGCCGGCGACCGGTCCGGCTGGGTAGGCCTCGAGAAAGCGGCGCACGGTGGCCGAGCTCGGAAAGGCGACCGCGTCGAAGTCGTCGAGAGGCGGCAGCGGAGCGTGCTCGTCGGTCGCCAGCTCGAGCACGGCAAGCTCGGCCGCCGCGGCGCCGCGCGCGACCAGACCGTCGACCGCATGGCCCTCGCCGCCGGCCTCGCCGACGAACAGCACACCGCGCCCCTCGGGCTGCGGAAAACCCGCGGCAAAGCCGGCGGCCTCGGCGGGCGCGTAGTCGACGTGCAGCCCGCAGCGACCGAGCTGCGCGGCGGTGGCCGGCCCCAGCGCGCCGAGCCGCGCCGCTCCCAGGGCGCGCACGTCACGACCCATGCCGGCGAGCTGTTCAAGCAGCGCCCCAAGGCAGGCCGGCGAGGCGAACACGAGCCAATCGGCCGCCGCCAGGCGCGCGAGCAGGTCGGCCGCAGCGGGCAGCGTCGCGGCACGCAGCACCGGCACTTCGCAGGTCTCGGCCCCGGCGGCCTTGAGCAGGCGCACCAGCTCGCTGGGCCGCTGCCGCACCCGCGGGACCAACACGCGACGGCCGGCGAGCGGCTGCGAGTCGAACCAGGCGAGCTGCTCGCGCAGGCGCACGACCTCGCCGACGACGACGAGGGCCGGCGGGTGCAACCCGGCGGCGGTCACGCGAGCGGCGATGTCGAGCAGGGTGCCGGTCACCACGCGCTGGCCGGGCGTCGTGCCGCGCTCGATCACCGCGGCCGGCGTGCCCGCCGCGCGACCCTCGGCGACCAGCCGCTCGGCGATGAGCGTGAGGTGCGTCAGACCCATCACGAAGACGAGCGTGTCGGCGCCGTGCGCGATGCCGCGCCAGTCAAGCCGCGACTGCCCCCTGGTGGGGTCTTCGTGGCCGGTGATGATGGCCAGCGACGAGGCGTAGCGGCGGTCGGTGACCGGGATCCCGGCGTAGGCCGGCACGGCCACCGCCGAGCTCACCCCCGGTACGACGACGAAGGGCACAGCGCGCTCGCGCAGATGCGTGGCCTCTTCGCCGCCGCGCCCAAAGACGAACGGGTCGCCGCCCTTGAGCCGCACGACGCAGCGCCCGCGCAGGGCGTGCTCGGCCAGCAGCTCGTTGATGCGGTCCTGCGGGACGGCGTGCACCGCCGCCTGCTTGCCGACGTAGACGAGCTCGGCGTCGGGCGGCGCCAGCGCCAGCATGCTGCTGTCGGCCAGGCGGTCGTAGACGACCACGTCGGCGGCGGCGAGAGCCTCGGCGCCGCGGCGCGTGAGCAGCCCCGGGTCGCCGGGGCCGGCGCCGACCAGATAGACGGTGCCGGGCACACGGATCTCGGCGGGGCCGTCACCGGCTGCGCTGGCTGCAAGGTGGTGGTCAGGTGCCATGGCGGTCTATCCTTCTCGCGTATGTCTGATGGAAGCACAGAGGCGCCCGTGGGCGCGCCCTTCTACCTCGCCGCGCTCGACCTGCGCGGTCGTCGCTGCCTGGTGGCCGGCGGCGGCGGCGTCGCCCGGCGCAAGGCCCTGGGTCTGCTCGCGGCCGGCGCCGAGGTGCTGGTGGTGGCGCCACAGGTCGGCGACCTGCCGGCCGGCATCGCCGTCGAGCGGCGCGCCGTGCAGCCGGCCGACCTCGACGGCGCCGCGCTCGCGGTGTGCGCCACCGGCGACGCCCTGGTGAACGCGACGCTGGCCGCCGAGGCTCGCCGCCGCGGCGTCTGGGTGAATGTGGTCGACGACCCCGGAGCCGGCGATTTCACCGTGCCGGCCACGCTGCGCCGGGGCGCCCTGCAAGTGGCCGTCTCTACCGGCGGCGCCAGCCCCGCGCTGGCCGCGCGCCTGCGCGCCGAGCTCGAGGAGCGATTCGAGCCCGACTACGGCGCCCTGGTGGCGCTCCTCGGTGAGCTGCGCCGCGCCTGGGAACCGGCGGCCATCGCCGCCGGCGTGGCCCCCGACTCGCGGCGCAAGGCCTGGCAGCGCGTGCTCGACCTGCCGCTGCTCGAGCTGCTGCGGGTGGGCGACCATGCCGGCGCCCGCCGACGGGCGCAGGCCGTGCTCGACGACGCCTTGTCGAGCGCCGGCTGACAAACGCCCGCTCACCGCGGCTCCAGCCCGACGATGTCCTCGAGCAGCGCGCGGTCGAGGTGCGCCTCGAGGTGGTCGGCGAGGCGGTCGATGTCGTCGCCGGCCGGCGTGCTGGCGGGCCGTGACGGCAGCCCGCGGGCGCTGCGCAAGCCATTCAGAAAGGCGCCGCGCAACTCGGGGTCGTCGAACAGGCCGTGCACGTAGCTGCCGCAGACCACGCCGTCGGCCGACACGGCGCCGTCGTCGTGGGCCTCGCCGTCGGCGCCCCGCAACCGCAGGAGCGCGCCCACTCCGGGCCCGGCGACCGACTCGCCCATATGGATCTCATAGCCGCGCAGCGGCGTGCCCGCGGCGCCGAGCGCGCCGCCCAGCAGCTCGCCCTCGACCCGCACCGTGCGCTTGGCGGCAGCGAAGGTGGTCACCACGTCGAGCAGCCCCAGGCCCTCGACGGCCGCTTGGCGCGACTCCACGTGATCGGGATCGAAGATGCGGCGGCCGAGCATCTGGTAGCCGCCGCAGACGCCCACCACCGGCGTACCGGCGCGCGCGGCCAAGGCGATCGCCGCATCGAGACCGCGAGCGCGCAGCCACTCGAGATCGGCGATGGTGCTCTTGGTGCCGGGCAGCACGACCGCCGCGGCGCCGGCCAGCTCGTCGGGTGTGGTCGCGTAGCACACGTCGACGTCGGGCTCGTCGGCCAGCGCGTCGAGATCGGTGAAGTTGCTGATGAAGGGCAGGCGCACGACGGCGATCCGCAGCGGCGCCTGCCAGCGGCCCTGGTGGCGGCGGTCGTCGATGCCCAGCGAGTCCTCCTCGTCGCCGCGCCAGTCGGCCAGCATGGGCACGACGCCCAGGGTGGGCACGCCGGTGCGCTCGCGCAGGAACGCAAGGCCGGAGTCGAGCAGACCGGCGTCGCCGCGGAACTTGTTGATGATGAAGCCCTTGATGAGGGCGCGCTCCGCGGGCGTGAAGAGCTCCATGTGACCGACCAGCGAGGCGAACACCCCACCGCGGTCGATGTCGCCCACGAGCAGCACCGGGCAGTCCGCGTGGAGCGCCATCTTCATGTTGACGATGTCGTGGTCACGCAGGTTGATCTCGGCCGGGCTGCCCGCGCCCTCGATGACGATCAGGTCGTTGGCGGCTCGCAGGCGCGCGAACGCGGCCGTCACGGTGGGCCAGACCTCGGCCTGGTAGGCGTGGTACTCGCGCACCGACATGTGGGCCACCGCCCGGCCCAGCACGATCACCTGGCTGCCGGTCTGCGAGCTCGGCTTGAGCAGCACGGGGTTCATGTCGACGTGCGGCTCGACGCCCGCCGCCCGGGCCTGGTAGGCCTGCGCGCGGCCCAGCTCGCCGCCCTCGGGGGTGACGAAGGAGTTCAGCGCCATGTTCTGCGCCTTGAAGGGCGCGACGCGATAGCCGCGACGCGCATAGATGCGACACAGTCCGGCGGCGAGCACGCTCTTGCCCGCGTGCGAGCCGGTGCCCACGACCATAAGGACGCGCTGACGGTGGGCGTCGGCGGCGCTTCCGGCACGGGCGCTTCCGGCACGGGCGTTGTCGGCACGGGCGTCGGTCATCAGAACTCCACTCCTCTGCGGGCCGCAACGGCCGGGTAGACGTGACGGACGGCTTGCATCTCGGTGATCAGGTCGGCGGCGTCGAGCAGCTCTCGTGCGGCGCCGCGGCCGGTGGCGACGACCTCGAGGTGGGGCGACCGCGCGGCCAGGCCGGCCAGGACGTCGGGCAACGAGACCAGATCGTGGCGCAGGGCGGCGTGCAGCTCGTCGAGCACGAGCAGGTCGCAGTCGTCACCGCCGAGCGCCCGGGCCGTCGCGGCCCAGGCAGCGGCGGCGGCGGCGCGATCGTCGCCGCTGGGAGCCCCGCGGAGCACACCGCTGCGGGCCACAGCCGGACGCACGACCTCGACCCCGGCGGCGCGCAGTGCGGCGAGTTCGGAGCTCTCGCGGCCTCCCTTGACGAACTGCACGAACACCACCCGCAGGCCGGCGCCACGCGCGCGCAGCGCCAGACCGACGGCGGCCGTCGTCTTTCCCTTGCCGTCGCCCACGTAGAGTTGCAGCAGGCCGCGCGAGAGACGGCGCACCGAGGCGTTGCGCGTGCCGGTGAGGCCGGGACCAGCGGCGGCCGGCGTCGCGGCGGCGGCACGCGTGGGCACGATCCCGCTCGCCGCGAGCCAGTCGAGCACCTGCGCCGACGTCGTCGCCCGAGTGGGCTCCACACCGTCGGCGCCTGCTCCGGGCGCGGCGCCCGCGGCCGTCGGCCTGAGCACGACGATCGCGGTGGCTCCGGCGAGCTCGGCGGCCTGCAACTTTTCGTCGAGGCCGCCCACGACGCCGCTCTGCTTGGTCACGAGCACGGTGGCGCCGAGGTGGCGCAGCAGCGCCGCGTCGAGGCCGGCGCTCGTCGGCCCCTGCAGGGCCACGATGTCGCGCGGCTCAAGGCCCGCGGCGGCGCATGCCCGCAGCGACTCGACGGTCGGCAGGACGCGCGCCACCAGGCGCAGGTCGGCGGCCCGCGCCGCGCTCACGTAGGGCGCCAGCGTCTTGCTGCCGACCGTCAGAAAGATGGCGCCCTCGCCGGCTCGCGCCACGGCCAGGGCCGCCGCCGCGGCGGCGTCGGCGGCGCCCAGAACACCCTCGGGCAGCGCCCCCGCGCAACGCTCGAAGCGCAGCAGCGCCCTGCCTCGGGCTGTGGCAGCCGCCACTACGGACGCCGAGATCTCCTGGGCAAAGGGGTGGGTGGCATCGACGACGACCTCAGCCTCACCGACCAGCCGCTCGAGGCCGGCCGCGTCGAGCGCACCGCTGCGCACGGCGAGGCCGTCGCCGGCCGCCAGGCGCGCGGCATAGTCGCCGACCACGCTCAGGAGCGCATCGTAGCCGGCCGCCTGCAACTCGCCGACCAGCAGCCGCGCGTCGCTGGTGCCGCCCAGGACCAGGATCACGACGGGTAACCCCGCGGCGTGACCATGCGACCGCCGCGCACGACGGTCGTTGAGTCGCCCACCACGAGCACGGTCATCATGTCGATGTCTTCTTCGCGCAGCTCCGCAAGCGAGGTCGTGAGCACCCGCTGATCGGCACGCAAGGCGTTGCGCACCACCCCGACCGGTGTGTCCGGCGCACGCCGCGTGCGCAAGATGGCGAGCGCGCGGCGCAGGGGCTCGTGGCGCCTGGCGCTACGCGGGTTGTAGAGCACCACGACGAAGTCACCCTCGGCGACCGCCGTGAGACGACGCTCGATGAGCGCCAGCGGCGTCAGCAGGTCGCTCAGGCTGACCACGGCAAAGTCGTTCATGAGCGGCGCCCCAAGGCAAGCGGCGGCGGCGCTCGCCGCCGTGACGCCGGGCACGACCTCGACCGCCACTCCCGAGTCCTCGGGCAGCAGCTCCAGCACGAGTCCCGCCATGCCGTAGATACCGGCGTCGCCGGTACTCAGCACGGCCACGCGGGCGCCGGCCGAGGCCGCGGCGATCGCCGCCTCGGCGCGCGCCGCCTCCTGGCGCATGCCGCTCGCCACCAGGCGCTTGCCGGCCACCAGGTCGGCGACCATCGCCAGGTAGGGCTTGTAGCCCACGACGACCTCGGCGGCGGCCAGGGCCGCCGCCGCCGCCGGCGTCAGGTGGTCGCGCCCGCCTGGTCCCAGGCCGACAAGCCACAGCTGTCCTTGGCCAGGGCTACCGTCACTCCATTGCGCGCGAGTCTCGGCGCCAAAAGCCGGTTCTGTAGGCCGCTCAGCATCGCTGCCGGTTCGCATACCGCTGCCACTCCTGTGATCTCTTCTACGAATCCCGGCTCGCGCAGCGCGTCTTGCAAGACGCGGATGCGCTTCCGGTCGACTATCTGCACCGGCACCCTGAGCCGCTCGGCGGCCGCCAGGATGCCTGCTTCCGCGCTCTTCAGGTCGATGGTGGCCAGGGCACGCACGTCGGCGCGGGTGTGGCCGGCGGCGCGCAGCGCCTCGTCGAGCGCCGCCAGCACCTGCTGCTCGCTTACTCCCTTGCGCGCCCCTACGCCGGCCACCACCCGGCGCCGCGCCTCGCTGCCGGTGGTCACGACCGCCTGGCCGTGCACCTCGGCGGCGATCTGCTCGGCCAGGCGGTTGGCGCCGCCTTCGTGACCGGACAGCAGGCTGACGGCGAAGCGCCCAGCATCGTCCACGACGACCACGCCGGGATCGCTCAGCTTGCTCTGCAGCCAGGGCGCGATGAGACGGACCATGATGCCGCTCGCCATGACGCCGACGATGGCGGCATGGTCGGGCCACAGCGCACCCACGAGCGCGGTCAGCGAGCCCTCGCCGACGCGCACGCCCGGCAGATAGGGCTTCGCCGCCCACACGGTGGCCCGCTCGGGCTCGGCGAAGCGCCGCGCCAGGCCCAGGGCGAGGGCGGCGCCTTCCGGCGAGGCGGCCACGAGAGCCACGGCGCCGGCGCGTTCGACCGTGATCACGTCGCCCCGCCCGGGCCGTCGGGCTCACCCTGCCGATAGCCGTGCGAGAACGTCCTGTCGTAAAGCAGCGAGGCCTCGCCTTCGTTGCGCAGCACGTCGCCCACCAGGATCATCGCCGTGCGGTCGATGCCGGCATCGCGCGCCGCGGCGGCGATGGTCGCGAGCGTGCCGCGCAGCACCTTCTGCTGCGGCCACGAGGCACGCTGCACGATCGCCGCCGCCGTCTCGCCCGGGTAGTGCTCGCGCAGCGCGGCGACGGTCTCTTCGAGCCGGCCGGCCGAGAGGAACACGGCCATGGTGGCGCGATGGGCGGCAAGCGACGCCAGATCCTGGCCGGCCGGGACCGGGGTGCGCCCCGCCTGGCGGGTGATGATCACCGTCTGGGAGACCCCGGGCAGGGTGAGCTCGCTCGGCAGGGCCGCGGCGGCCGCGACGAACGAGCTGACTCCCGGCACGACCTCGTAGGCGATGCCCCGCGCCTCGAGGGCCCGCATCTGCTCACCGATGGCGCCGTACAGGCTGGGGTCGCCGGTGTGCAGCCGCACGACACGGCGGCCGGCGCCGTGGGCGGCGGCCATCAGGCGCACCTGCTCGTCCAGGTGCATCCCGGCGCTGTCGTGGCGGGCACAGCCGGGGGGCGTCCAGTCGAGCAGGGCCACGGGCACGAGCGAGCCCGCGTAGAGCACGACGTCGGCCGCCTCGAGCAGGCGCCGCCCCTTGACCGTGATGAGCTCCGGGTCTCCGGGCCCGGCGCCGACGAACCAGATCATGTGCGCTCCTTGCGGTGCATGAGGACGGTGGTCAGGTAGTCGCGCTCGTCGCCGCCGGCCCAGGCGCGCAGGTCGTGCGTGCTACGAGCGTCGGGCTGCGAGGCGCGGCGCACAGCGACCGCTTCGGCGCCGCAGCTCTCGGCGAGCGCGGCGAGCGCCGTGAGGTGACGATCGGCCTTCATGAAGACGACGTTGGGCGCCAGTGCGAGGAGCGCGGCCGAGTCGCTCGGGGGCGCATCGGGCCACAGCAACAGGGGCTCTCGGCCCTCGGCCAGGGGTCGTCCCACCGCCGCGGCACAGGCCGCCATGGCGGTGATGCCGGGGATCGTCGCGGTCGCGGCCTCGGGCGCCTGGCGCCGCAGGGCGGCGAGCACGTAGCTCCAGGTGCTGTAGAGCAGGGCGTCTCCGAGCGTGATGAAGGCGACCGGCCCGGCGGCGGCAAGATCTGCAAGCCGGCTCGCCGCCTCGTCCCAGGCGAGCCGCAAGGCGGCGCGCTCCTCGGTCATGGGAAGGCGCACGGTGTGCACCTCGCAGGCGGCCGGCAGGTGCGGCGCCGCTATGCGCAGCGCCAGACTTTGGCCACCGGCGCGCGACGCAGGCGCCACGACCGCCGTGGCCGCCTGCAGCACCTCGACGGCGCGCAGCGTGAGCAGACCCGGGTCGCCGGGTCCGACGCCCACGCCGTAGATCGTCGCGCTCATCGCGCACCGCCGATCGACTCGTCGCCTTCGCCCGGCTCCCCGAGGCGTGCCGAGCTCACCCACACGGGGTTGAGCGCCTCGAAGCGCAGCAACGGACCGGCCGCCACGCCACGAGCGACGGCGACCTGCGAGCAGGCAAACGAGGCCCAGGGCGGCCGCCGCAGGGTCGCGGTCGCGGTCGCCGTCGTTTCCAGACAGACGGTGTTGCAGACCAGACGGCCGGCGGGCCGCAGCAGGCCGGGCAGGGCCGCCAGGATGGCCGCGAGGTCGCCGCCGCTGCCGCCCACGAAGATCGCGTCGAAGGTGCCCAGGCCGGCGAGCGCCGCGGGAGCCGCGCCGGCCACCACGGTCACGCCGCCCAGGCGGAAGCGCTCCAGGTTGGCGCGCAGCAGCTCGCGCGCGGCGGCGCTGCGCTCGACGGCCACGACTTCACCCGGCCCGCAGAGCAGCGCCGCCTCGACGGTGAGGCTGCCGGTGCCGGCGCCGACGTCGAGAGCACGCTCGCCGGGCCGCAGGCGCGCCGCCGCCATGGTCACGGCGCGCACCTCGGCTTTGGTCATCGGCGCCGGGCCTCGTACGAACAGGTCGTCGGCCAGGCCCGGCGGCACCAGATCGGCGGCGCGCTTCGTGCCCGGCGCGTGGTCTGCGGTCATCTCTCTCCTCTTGCTGAAGCGGCCCCCGAGCGCGACGCGTCGCGCTCGATGAAGACCACGGCGAGGCCGTCGAAGGCGGCCGCTGCGAGCGTCTCGGGGCTGCCGTGAGTGATGCGTTCGTCCGGCTCGCCGAGGCGCTCGAGCACGGTCATCTCGACCGAACAGCCGTCGGCGGTCAGGGCCGCCGCGATGGCCTGCGCCGTGGCACGCCCGTCGGTCAGGACGACGACTCGGGGGTGGGCGCGTACGACGCCAAGCACGGCCTCGACGCCGATCCCGTGGGCACTGGCGAAGGCCACGTCGTGCCAGGGCCGGCCCAGGCGGGCCAGGGCGAGCTGGGCCGAGCTGATCCCCGGCACGGTCGTGAGCCGCGCCTCGGGCAGCAGGCGGCGCAACGAGGCGGCGATGCCGAACAGGCCGGGGTCGCCGCTGGCCAGCACGACCACGCGCTCGCCGGGGTGGGCCCGCAGGGCGGCGGCGAAGGCCGCGACGTCGCCCCCCATGGCGAGCTGCCGTGTGCCGGCCGGCGCGAAGCGAGCGAGCTGGCGGCGGCCGCCGGCGATCAGCTCGGCACCCCTGATGCGCCGCCAGGCGGCCGGCGTGAGCCACTCCTCTGCGCCGGGCCCCACGCCGACGACGACGATCTCGAGCGCCACGGGCGCGCCGGTAGCGCTCGCGGGCGCGCCGGACACCGTGGCGGGCGCGCCGGGCGGCGCGCCTGAGAGCGCGCCGGGCGGCGTAGCCGAACGCGCGGCGCGCAGCCCGACCGAGCGACCGAGCACTTCGGCTCCGTAGCCGGCGACGGCGCACTCGACACAGGGAGAGTCGTGGCCGGCGGACGCCGCCCGGCCCGCGACGCGCGCCGCGGCCCGCTGGGCGGCGCGCTGCGCCACGTCGTCCCATACGCACGTCAGACCGGCCGCGGCCAACGGCTCGATGGCGGCCTGCACTGTGGGCAGCTCGAGCAGACGGCAGATGAGCGTGGGCGGCGCTCCGGCGGCGCCGGCGAGCGCCGCCAGCGTCTCGAGGCGCGCATCGCCGAAGCGGCTGTGGGTGTTCCAGATGCCGGCCGCGACCTTGACGAGCTTGCCGGCGTGGCCGACCAGCACGACGCGCTCCACGCCGGCCGCCACACAGTGGTCGAGCACCTCGCCGACGAAGTTGGCGCACTGCACGATGGCGGTCTCGGCGGCGGCGAAGCTCTCCCGCGCGGCGCGCTCGCCGAACTGCCCCGGCGTCAGATAGACGGTGCGCTCTCCTGCCGCGACGGCGACGTCGACCTGCGGCAGCAGCGAGCGCAGCCAGGCCTCTTCGGACTTGGGGATCACGCGGCCCGAGGTGCCCAGCACCGAGAGCCCGCCGGCCACCCCGAGACGGGCATTGAAGGTGCGGGCGGCGAGCGCGTCGCCGCCGGGGACGGCGATCGTGACGCGCAGGCGCCCGTGCGGGAGCGCCGCGCGCACGGCGGCGGCGATCATCGCCCTGGGGACCGGGTTGATGGCGGGCTCGCCCACGGCGAGTTGCAGGCCGGCGCGGGTCACGGTCCCCACGCCCGAGCCCGCCGCAAAGGTCAACTCCAGGCCGGCCCCCTCGAGTCGCTCGACCTCGGCGACCACGGTCACGCCGTCGGTCACGTCGAGGTCGTCGCCTGCGTCTTTGACCACGCCCGCCCGGGCACGCTCGGGCGCCGGGCGTTCGAGCCACGCTACCTCGAGGGTCACTGTCTCACCGGCGGGCAGCTCCACGGCGACAGACCCGGGAGCCTGGCCGGCGAGCGCCGCCGCGGCGGCCCCGGCCGCCGCGGCGGCGCAGGTGCCGGTGGTAAGGCCGGTGCGGGGCTCGACGGACGCTCCGTTCACGCCTCGTCCTGGGGAACGCGCAAGAGGGCGTTGACGGTGGTGGCGGCCAGCGGACTGCCGCCGCGCGTGCCCTCGATGGCGATGGAGACGAGGTCGGAGTCCATCAGGGCCGCCTTGGACTCGGCGGCATCGACGAAGCCCACCGGCATGCCGATCACCAGCGCCGGCCGTGCAATGCCGGCCGCGGCCAGAGCGAGCACCTCGCGCAAGGCGGTGGGCGCGTTGCCCAGCGCCACGATCGCGCCGTCGAGGCGGGCGCCGAAGGCGCGCATGGCGAGCGCGGCGCGCGTGCGCCCGCTGCGCCGCGACTCGGCCGCCACGGCCTCGTCGCCGATCAGGCACTCGATCGTGCCGCCGAGTGCCGCGATGCGATCGGCGTTCAGGCCGATGCGCACCATGTTCGTATCGGTGAACACGGGCGCGCCGCGCCGCAGGGCGCGCACGCCGGCGGTCACCGCCTGGGGGTGAAAGCGCACGGCGGCGGCCAGCGAAGGATCGCCGCTGGTGTGCACCAGGCGCTTGACGACGACCAGCTCGCCGGGCGTCCAGTCGCCGGCCGGCAGCAGGCCGTCGATGATGGTCATGCTGGCCGCCTCGATCTCGCTCGGCTTCAGCCCAGACATGGCGCCTCGCCGGCACGCTCGAGCAGGATCTCGACGATGCGCCGGTCGGACCCGATGGGCCGGCCGCAGCGGAAGCTCACGTCGGGATGCTCCTCCAGCGACCGCGCCAGCATCGCGGGAATGTCGCGGCGGATATGGTTGCCGTCGAACAGAAAGCAGGGTTGCACGACGATCTCGGTGGCGCCCGCGGCGACGGCGTCGGCCACCGCCTCGTCGAGCGTTGGCGGAGCGAGCTCCATGCTGGCCGCATAGACGGGCTCGGGCCGTGCTGCCCGAAGCTGCGCCACGAGCGCCAGGAACTGCTCTCTGGCGACAGGGTTGCGGCTGCCGTGGCCTAAGACGATCAAGGCTGTGCTCATGAGGGGCGGCCTCCAGGTCGATGGGCGCGGGCGCGACAACGGCCGAGCCAGTGCTCGAGCGCCGTCGGATGTCCGGCGAAATGAATGTGGATGTACGACGCGAACAGGTCACCCGCGGCGTAGCCTTCGGGCTCGCCGTCGACCAGGTAGGCCGGCGCGCCCCGCTCGTCGAGCTCGCAGCTCGAGTAGCGGAACTCGTGGCCGCGCAACGTGACGCCGGCCACACCGAGCAGCGAGTCGCCGGCCAGCGTCGCCCGCCGATAGCCCATACCCTGCAGACGCTCGTGCATGACGGCGCGGCCCGGCACGGCGCCGACCAAGGGCCAGGTGTCTCCCTGCAGGTCGACGAGCGACTCGCACAGGTATAGCAGACCACCGCACTCGGCGTAGGCCGGCAGGCCCGCCTGCAAGGCGGCCGCCAGGTGACGCCGCAAAGGCTCGTTTGCAGCGAGGCCGGCAGCGTGCAACTCCGGGTAGCCGCCGCCCAGGTAGAGGCCGTCGCAGGCCGGCAGCTCGGCCGCCGTCAGCGGACTGAAGAAGCAAAGCTCGGCGCCGTGGGCCCGCAGCAGGGCGAGGTTGTCGGCGTAGTAGAAGGCGAAGGCATCGTCCCAGGCGACGGCGATGCGCGGGCCAGGCGCGACCGGCGCTTCGGCGGCAGGCATGCCCGGCGCCTCAGGGGCGGAGCCGAAAGGAGCCCTGCCGGCGGGCGCGACCGCCGCCGGCGCCGCAAGCAGGGCCGGCGCCGCGGAGGCGAGCTCGAGCAGGCGGTCGATGTCGACGTGCTCGGCGAGCTCGGCGCCGAGGCGGTCGACCACGGTCTGCGCCTCGGCGCCCAACTCGCCGGCCACCACGAGCCCCAGGTGGCGCGAGGGCAGCGCCCCGGCGTCGACCGCCGGCAGGTAGCCGAGGACCTCGACGCCGGCACGCGCCAGGGCCGCCGCGAGCGGCCGCTTGTCGCGCCGCGGGTTCCAGCGGTTGAGGATCACGCCGGCGAGCCGCACCTCAGGGTCGAACGTCTTGAAGCCCAGCGCCAGCGCGCCGGCGCTGGCCGCCATGTGGCTGGCGTCGAGCACCAGGATCACGGGCGCGGAGGCGCACTTGGCCACGTCGGCGGTGCTGGCGGCGGTGACGCCGTCGTTGTGGCCGTCGAAGAGGCCCATGACGCCTTCGATCACGGCCACATCGGCGGTGGCGACAGTGGCGGCGAGCGCCTCGCGCACGACGTCGGCGCCCATCATGAACAGATCGAGATTGCGGCCGGCGACGCCGGTGGCGAAGCGCTGGTAGCCGGTGTCCAGGTAGTCGGGTCCGACCTTGAATCCCTGCACGCGCAGGCCACGCTGCCGCAGCGCCGCCATGATACCCAGCGCCACGGTCGTCTTGCCCTCGCCGCTGCGCGGCGCGGCGATCACCATGCGGGGCAGCGTCACGCCGGTCTCCGTGGCGGCGGAGCGAGCGCGGCAAAGGCGGCCAGCAGGCGCTCGTTCTGCTCGGGCAGGCGGGGACTGACGCGCACGTGTGCGGGCAGCCCGAACGAGCTGCAGTCGCGCACCAGGCAGCCGCCCCGCAGCAAGACGCGGCGAGCCGCGGGAGCGTCGCCCACGTCGACCAGGAAGAAGCCGGCCGCGGAGGGTTCGACCTGCCAGCCGCGCTCGCGCAGCGCGGCGCTCAGGCGGTCGCGGCCCTGCCGCATGAGTCCGACCGAGCCCTGGTAGTGGGCGAGATCGGCGAGCGCGGCCAGCCCGGCCGCCTGGGCGCAGGCGTTGACGTTCCAGGGCGGCGCGGCGGCGCGCAGCGCCGCCGCCTGCCCCGCCTCGAGCAGGGCGTAGCCCAGGCGCAAGCCGGCCAGACCCCAGGCTTTGGTCAACGAGTGCAGCACGACCAGGTTGCCGGCGGCCAGCAGGGCCGCGCTCCACTGCGGCTCGGCGAGCAGGTCACGATACGCCTCGTCGAGCACGAACAGCGTGTCGGGATAGTCGCCCGCCAGACGCTCGATCAGCGCCGACCCGAGCGCCGCTCCGGTCGGGTTGTTGGGCGAGCACAGCCAGCACAGGCGCGGCCGCAGGCGCCCAAGTGCAACCCGCAGGGCCGGCTCGTCGACGTCGAAGCCGGCCGGCGCGCCGCTCCCGCGGTCGGCAGCCGGACCACCAGCCGCACCGCCCGCACCACGCACCAGCCGCACCTCGGCAAACTCGGCGCCGGCCAGCCGGGTGCCGAGCTCGTACTCGCCGAACGAAGGTGCGAGCGAAAGGGCCACGTCGCCGGGCCCGAGCGCGAGTTGGGCGATCAAGCGGATCAGCTCGGTGCTGCCGTTGCCGACCACCACCTGCCCGGCGGACACGCCGTGGTAGGCGGCCAGCGCGGTGGCCAGCTCGGCGGCCCGCGGATCGGGGTAGGCCTCGACGTCGACCCGGGCCAGCGCCGCGGCTACGCCGGGCGCGGCGCCCAGCGGCGCCCGGTTCGAGCTGAAGTCGAGCAGGCCGTCCAGGGTGGCGCCCTCGGCGCGCAGCGCCGTGCGATCGACGCCGCCGTGCACGGCCGCCGTCAGAGTGCGAAAGAACCAGTGCCGAGCCGAGCTGGTCATCGCGCACACCCGCTCGCCGCTCGCCGCCGAGCGGATGAGCCTGACCGGCATCTTGCTACGCACGAAAGCCTCATGACGTGCTACTCCTCTTCGGACCCGCGCCGCTCACAGTCGCCTGTGCGACGCCCGGCAAGTCGGATCTCTGATTGCGAACCATTAGCATCCGCCTCGTTGGAGCGCGCAGGAGAGCACGACGAAGCGGGTCAGGCCATCGGCAAGGACGTGTCGGCCGTCGGCGACGGGAGCGGCGCTCCCGATGTGTCTGCGGTCTCGGACCTTTGCCAGTTGTCTTGAAAGAACTCTCGGGCCTGTCCGATGGTGAGGGGGAGATCATCCACCTCCAGGCCACAGTCGCGGGCGAGGATCTCGGCCAGGTGGGCAACGCGGGGCAGCCTCAGGCCGATGCTTCTGACCACATCTTTCTGCTGCAACACCTCTGCCGTCGTTCCCGTGAGGACGACCTCTCCCCTGTTTAACAAATACACGCGATCCGCGAGAAGCGGGATGATGTCGGCGTCGTGTGAAGCAAAGATCAGAGTGATCCCAAGCTCCTGATTGATCTCGTTCAGCAGCCGGATGATGCTGGTGACGCCGTGAGGGTCGAGAGCAGCGGTGGGCTCATCGAGGACCAGCACATCCGGCTTCGTGGCCAGGACGCTGGCCAACGCCACGCGCTTCTTCTCTCCCCCGCTCAGGTTGTGGGGGCTCCTCTTGCCATACCCGGAAATACCGGCGACGCTCAGCGCCCATGCCACGGTATCGTCGCGCTCTGCCTCGGAGAGCCTCCTGTTCGTCAGGCCATACGCCACTTCCTGACGGACCGTGGAGTTGAAGAGCTGATCGTCTGAATCCTGAAAGACCATGCCGACCCTGGCGCGGATCTCATAGAAGTTCTTTCTTTCGACCGGAAGCCCATCGATGGCCACTGCGCCCTTGCTGGGCAGCAGGAGACCGTTGAGGAGCCGGAACAAGGTAGATTTGCCCGCGCCGTTCGGACCGAGAATGGCGATGCGCTCACCTTTCTCGACCTGCACGCTGACGTCTCTGAGGGCCTCGACGCCATCCCTGTAGGCATAGGCCACATTCCGAACGTCTATCAGGCTCACCGGTACCGCCCCACGTCAGATCACAAGACCAAGGACCAGCATCGCCACGGGAAACGCCGTGAGCAGGATGCCCTTGCGCAGGTCGGCTCTCGGAATGGGCTCGGTGAAGTAGGGCGGCGGTTTGTGGTCTCCGGAACCGTCGGCGTAGCCCCGCGCCAGCATCGCTTCGTAGACTCTCTCGCTGCGGTCCAGAGACGCGAACATGATGTTGCCGGCGATCTCCCCCATGGTGCGGACCCTCGCCACCCAGGAGCGCCTTCCTGTCGTCCTGCTGACCTGAGCGTCGTGCATGGTGCGAGACGTATCGCTCACGATGAACACGTACCGGCCCATCAGGTTCGCAATGTCGATCATGACGTCCGGAAGCTTGCACGCGCGCAAGGTCTCCAGAGCCTCGACCATCGGGGTCGAGAAGGAGAGGGCGCAGGCCCAGGACACGGCGGCCATGATGCGCAGCATGATGAGAAACCCGCGACTCAGCCCCTCCGAGTAGACGACAAGGTGAAAAGGCCCCAGCTGGACGGCCCCCAGGGGATGGCTTCCGTTTGTAAGAAGGAGGGTCAGAAGGACAAGCCAGGCGATGCCGAAGGGCATGATCAGCCTGATGGCGAGATACCGCCACGAATACCGCAGCGTCGAGAAAAGGACGATCGCCGCCAGCCAGAGCGTCAGAGCCAGATACCATCGCGTGACGACGGCCGAGGCGACGATGCCCACCAGGAAAAAGACGGTCTTCACTCTCCCATCGAGACGGGAGAGTGAAGCGTCGCTGTCTTCAACCGATTTGAAGACGTTCAGCTCCATCAGCCCGCTCCGCCCCCCTCGGGCTCCATTCCCTCGTTCATGCCGGCAGGCCCAGGCTCCATCCCCTCTCTCTTTACGAAGAGCTTGTGGACGCTGTAGCCAAGGATGATCCCCACGAAGAAGTTGGCGACTGAGAAAGCCGCCACCTGCGAATCGCCTGGCAGCTCCACGAAGGGATGGCCTGTCTTGTGCGCGGCCGACTCAGCCAATGCGTTCACCTTGTCGTCCGTGCCCGTGCCCGTCATGTGCTCATACGACATGAACTTGGCAGAGGCAAAGATGACGAGGAGCAGCCCAAGCATGACGAACAGCATCGTCTTTGTGAAACGGTCGAAGAATTCGACCTGCGCCACACCGGCAGCGCCCGCGGAGCTCATACGGCTTCGGCCTCTACTCTTGCCTTGTAGCCGCTCGAAACGCCCGGCAGAAGGTCGGGACGCCTGGACGCCATGGCCTGAAGGGCGACCGCCGTGAAGATCGCTTCGCCGACGGCAAGCGGCAACTGGGTGGGCGCATAGCCGACGAAGAAGACCATCCATTGATGCCAGAACGAGACGTGGCCATGCAGGCTGTATGCCAGCTCAAAGGAGCTGGTGAGATACACCGCCAGGTCGCCGACGAACCCGGCCACCCCCGCGGCAAGCCAGACGGGTCCGTTGACCTTCCTGATCAGCTTCCACAGGCCATAGCCCACAAACGTCCCCACGATCCCCATGGAGACGGTGTTGGCGCCGATGGTCGTGATGCCCCCATGTCCCAGCAGGACCGCCTGGAAGAAGAGCACGATTACAGAGAGAAGTACTGTCGCAAAGGGGCCGACGACGATCGCCGCCAATGGTGTCCCGCAGGGGTGCGAGCACGAGCCGGTCACGGGCACGGGAAAGTGCATCGCCGAGATCACGAAGATGCCGACTCCGCACATGGCGAGAAGGGGCTTGAAGTACGGGTTCTCGCGGACCCTCTTATTGATCTGGCGGACGGCCGGATACAGGAACGCTGCGGTGACGCCGAAATACGCGACGCACGCCGAAGCGGGCAGGATCCCATCTTCAATATGCATTGCCTCCCCTTGGTCCCAGTTCCCGCGCCCGAGACCGCGTCTTCACCGCATCTCCGCGGGAAGCCTCGCAGTCAGGTCTCGTCATCGCCCCCTGGAGAGCAGCACTCGTACAGCCGCAGACTCCACGCGTGTTGGGAATTATTATCATCTAGTCTCTCCGTGTCAACCCGCCTGCCGAACGGCACGACAGGCACTACGGCCGCGGACGAGAACCCCGCTCAGCGACGGGCCGTGCAGCCTGAGAACAGATCCATGAGGGCCGCCCCGCTGGGCAGCTCGAGGCCGGTCTGGGCGGCCTGGGCCTCGCCGAAGGCGCGGGCAGGGCGCCACCCATCTGGGGCGACGCCACGCGGGGCCGACGGCCCGCCGTCGGCCCCGTTTCCGTCGACGGCGAACGCCGGCCCGCCCTTCGCCGCCCCGTAGGCGAACGGCACCGCGAGCGCCTCGTGCAGTCCGCTCGCCACCGACGTGTAGTGATCGGGCACGACGAGCACCGCGGCGTCGGGAAGCTCGCGCCCGATGCGGCCCAGGATCTCGCGGTCGATGGCCTCGATGGCGCGGATCTTCTCGGCGAGACTCTTCAGATGGCTGGCCTCATCGGGCGCCTCGATGTGGATGAAGGCGAGGTCGTGGCGCCGCAGCGCGGCGAGTGCCGTCCGTGCCTTGGCGGCATAGTCGGTGTCGATGTAGGCGGTGGCGCCGGGCACGATGGGCGCCTCGCACCCGGCACACACGCCGATGCCCCTGACGAGCTGGGCCGCGGCCACCACGACAGCCGAGAGACCACGCATGGCAAAGAAAGCGGGCAGCGACGGTGAGCGCCCGCCGCCCCACAGCCAGATGCCGGTCACCAGCGGGTGCCCACCGTCGAGGACACGTGCGGCGCGCGACGTCAGTTCGCGCAGCGCGGCGCCCGCCTCGCCCTGCGGCAAGAAGCCGTCGAGCGCCTGCCCGACGATGTCCTGGGGCGGCGTCGTGCGTGCTTCGCGGCCGCCGCGCCAGACCATGAGACAGCGAAAGCTCGTGCCGGCGTGGAACTCGAAGGGCGGCCCGACTCTGCGATTCAGGAGTTCGACCAGGCGGCCCGCCTCGGCGGTCGGGAGATGGCCGGCGGTGGGGTCGCGAATGGCTCCGTCGACGATGGTGACGAGATTGCAGCGGTAGGCGACGTCGGCGGCAGCCAGCCGCACGCCCAGGCCGGCCGCCTCGAGCGGTGCGCGTCCCGTGTAGAGGGCAGCCGGGTCGTAGCCGAGCACCGAAAGGTTGGCGACGTCGCTGCCGGCGGCCATGCCGTCGGGCACGGTGGTCACCAGACCGACCGTGCCGCCGCGCGCGATACGGTCGAGGTGCGGGGTGTGGGCGGCCTCGACCGGAGTCTTGCCGCCGAGCCGTGCCTGGGGATGGTCGGCCATGCCGTCGGGAACCACCACGATCCGCTTGAGCGCCGTCACCGGGCGCTCCCCGGCACGACGCCGCCTGAGTCGCGCACCGCCGCCA
>CAZFJE010000013.1:0-32730 GCA_964519555.1 uncultured Thermoleophilia bacterium | reverse complement strand
GCTTGGCGCGTTCCTCCTGGAAGGCGTTCTCGTCGATCGCGTCGATGTTCTCGTCGTCGAAGTCGCGCGGGTAGATGCCGAGCCAGTTCTTGATGGGTGTGTCGCCGGCTGCCGTGTTGAGTCTGGTGTTCACCGTGGTGCCGTAGATCTTGAAGAGCACGCCCTCGCCCTGGAGCTGCTTGGCCCACTTGGTGCGCAACGTCTTTGCCGCGGGCGGGTCGGCCATGGGCACTTCGCTGTGGCCCTTCACGACGACCGCCTTGAGGCGCTTGGCGCCCATGACGGCGCCGAGGCCGGAGCGGGCGGCGGCCCGGCCCTTATCGGTGATCACGCACGAGAGCAACGAACGTTGTTCGCCGGCGGGCCCGATGCACGCTATCTGCGCTTCGGCGCCGTGGCGGGCTTTGAGAAGGTCGTCGGTCTCGAGGCAATCCTTGCCCCACAGGTCGTGGGCATCCTCAAGAGAGACCGCCCCGTCGTCGATCGCCAGATAGACGGGGCGCTCGGCGATGCCGGTGAAGAACACGGCGTCGTAGCCGGCGAAGCGCAGATAGGGGCCGAAGGAGCCGCCGGCGTTGGCGTCGCCCCACCCCCCGGTGAGCGGCGACTTCCCCACGACGGTGAAGCGGCCGCTGGAGATGGCCGGCGTGCCGGTGAAGGGGCCGGTGACGAAGCCCAGCATGTTGGCCGGACCGAGGGGGTCGGCGCCGGCCGGTATGTGCTCGTACAGGATCCGCGCGCCGAGTCCGTAGCCGCCGAGGAAGTCTCGACACAGCTGCGGATCGAGCGCCTCGTCGCGCCATGTGCCGGTCGACAGATCGACGAACAGCAGCTTGCCCATGTAGCCGTAGACGTCCACCTCAGTGCCCCTTTCGTCCCCTGGTCGCGCGCGCCCGGGACCGGCGTCGTCGGCGCGCCTCGATCGTCTTGGGCGCCTGCCACGGCCGGAACGAACACTCCCGTTGGCCAGCAGTATAAAACGATTACAGTGACCTCGCAAACGCACAAGTTTGTCTCGCGCAGGCGAAGGCCGATGACGCCGGCCGCTGCCCGGCCCTCGGTGATCGACCTCCCTGAGCTGGGAGACACCTGCGTCTCGTTCGCTGGAGAGCCGCTCACGTCCGCCGCTTGTGCAGGAGCGACACCCAGGCCCTTCGCTGCTCAGGTAAACGGTTTATGGCCCTGCACCGCCGAGATCGCCGCCGGGAAAGGCACGGGATGCGGGAAGCTAGGGCGACTCGCTGTCCCGCTTCATAGACCCTCACGCTCGCTTCCGGATCATGCGTCGCGCCCGATGACTCCGTAGCGACGCTTCCGGGTCGGCGACACCCGGTCCGGGACCGTGGCGGCGGGCCGCCGGGTTGGCGACACCCATCTCAGGTAATGATGCACTCGCAAGGGCCGCCGGTCATCCCGCGGCCCACGAGCTTGGGAGGGGCCATGACCGACGAACATCTGCCCGGCGTCTATCTGCGCTTTCGCAGCGGCTACCCAGCCGTCGCCGCGGCGCTCGACGACTTGGGCGATGCGGCCGACCAGGCCGGCCCCCTCGACGAACGCACGGTGCGCCTGGTCAAGCTCGGCCTGGCGATCGGCGGGGCCGCCGAAGGCGCGGTGCGCTCCAACGCCCGCAAGGCACTGGCCGCCGGCGCCACCCCCGAGGAGCTGCGCCACGTCGCTCTGCTCGCGGTCACCACGTGCGGCTTTCCGGCCGCGATCGCCGGGATCGGCTGGATCGACGAGGTGCTCGCCGCCGACCGCTGACGACGCGCCGCGCAGGCGGCGCCCGCGCCGCGCACTTTACGCGGACTTGCGCGGCGGCCGGTAGTAAGATTCAAGGGCAGACAAAAGCACCAACAGACGCTTTCCGAGTCCGCCGTCGGGCGGACGACCCGACGAGCGAGAAAGGCCGCTGCCATAGACCCCACCGATTTCCACGCCCCCGATGCCGGCCGGGTGGTCACCTGTCCCGAAGGCTACGCGGCCTTCGTGCCCGCCCCTCTGCCTCCCCGGCTCACCTACAGCGCCGACCTGGTGCTCGCGCTCTCGCGGGCCGACGCCGCCCTGGGCGAGCTCTCGGGCATCGCCGGCGAGCTGCCCGATCCCCAGCTGCTCGATGCGCCCTTCAAGCGCCAGGAGGCGCTCTGCTCGGCGCGCATCGAGGGCGCCCAGGTGAGCCTGTCCGATCTGCTGCTCGACCAGGTGGGCGCCGCTCCGGCGAGCGTGCCCCGCGATCACCTGCGCGAGGTGCGCAGCTGCATCGCCACGCTGCGCTACGGCGTCGAGAGGCTCGCCGGCGCACCCCTCTCGCTCAGCCTCGTGCGCGACCTGCACGAGAACCTGCTGCGTGGCGAGATCGGCGGCACGCGCACCCCCGGCGAGTTTCGCACCTCGCAGAGCTGGCTCGGCCCGCCCGGCGCGACGCTCGCCACCGCGACCTACGTCGCCCCGCCGGTGCCCGACATGCTCGAGGCCCTCGAAGCCTGGGATGCCTTCCTGCGCGAGCGCGGCGCCCTGCCCGACCTGCTGCAGTGCGCCATGCTGCACGCGCAGTTCGAGACCATCCACCCGTTCGTCGGCGGCAACGGTCGTCTGGGCCGGCTGCTCATCACGCTGTTCCTCATCGACCGCAAACGCCTCACGCGCCCGCTGCTCTATCTGTCGGCCTACTTCGAAGCGCACCGCGACGAGTACTACCGCCGCCTCCAGCGGGTACGCACGCACGGTGAGTGGGAGCCCTGGCTGCTCTTCTTCCTGGCGGGCGTGCGCCAGACTGCCGAGCGCGGCGCGCGCCAGGCGCGCGCGCTGATCGCGCTGCACCACCAGTTCCACGACCAGTTCAAGGGCGGCGCGCTCGCCCTGGCCGACGAGGCCTTTCGCACGCCGTGCCTCACGGTGCCGCAGGCCCAGCGCACGCTGTCGCTCAGCAACTCGGCCGCACGCCGCGTGGTGCGCGAGCTGCAAAGCGCGGAGCTGCTCGAGGACTACGCCGAAAAGCGCCTGCCGCGCGTCTACCTGGCGCGGCCCATCCTCGACGCCGTGCTGCGCCCGCTCGAAGACCTGCGCTCGCCGGCGCCAGGCGACGCAGCCGTCGCCGGCGACTCGGGCACCGTCCTCAAGTCGGTGCCGGGCCAGCGCACGGGACCGGTCAGACGCGCCGACAAGGTGATGGCCGAAGCCATGGCGATCATCGACGCCGCGCGAGAACAGGGCGTCCAGCTGCGGCTCACGGGCGGCCTCGCGGTGCGCCGCTTCTGCACCGACCTCGACTTCATGGACCGCGAGTACTCCGACATCGATGTGGTCGGCCTGAGCTCGCAGTTCAAAGACCTGCACACGGTCTTCGCCGGGCTCGGCTACGCCGAGAACCGCTACGTCACGCAGGCCACCGACGCCGAGCAGCTGCAATACGTGAAGGCCGAGACGCTCGTCGCACCCCCGGGCCAGTCCGACGAGGCGCCGCACGAGGTGCCGATCGTCGACCACGTCGACATCTTCCTCGACATCATGCGCATGGACCACGATGTCGAGATCCGCGAGCGCCTCGACATCGACGACTACGCCATCTCACCGGTCGACGCCCTGATCGCCAAGCTGCAGATCGGCAAGATCAACCAGAAAGACGTGCACGACGTCATCGCCCTGCTCAAGGACGTGCCGCTCTACGACGCCGACGGGGGGGCCATCATCGACGTCGCCTATCTGGCCGATACCTGCGCGGGTGACTGGGGCCTCTACCACGACATCACCACCAACCTGGACGTGGTGCTGGCCATGGTCGACGACTACGGCCTGTCGCAGGCCGACCTCGAGCGCGTCTGCGAACGCCTGGCGTCGATCAAGGAGTCTGTCGAACACGAAGCCAAGCCGATCGGCTGGCGCCTGCGCGCCCGTGTCGGCGAGCGCGTGGCCTGGCGCCGCGAGGTCGAAGACACCGAGGGCACCCAGCTGATCGCCCCCGAGTGGGATTGGCGGCGCGACCTCGGCTGACGCGCAGGGCCACTCATCATCCACGACACGGGAGCACGACATGATCGGTCATATCGACGAGGTCGCGGGCCAGCCGCTCAGCGGCGAGGGCATCGACCAGGTCGTCAAACGCCTGCTGGTGGGACCGCACCAAGGTTGGCAGGGTTGGGCCATGCGCGAGTTCGAGCTCGCTCCGGGTGGCCACACGCCGCGCCACCGCCACGCCTGGCCGCACATCAACTTCGTCACTCAAGGCGGCGGCACGCTGCACGTCGATGGGGTCGACAATGCCGTCGCGGTGGGCTCGTATGCCTACGTGCCGGGGGGCGCAGAGCACCAGTTCACCAACTCCGGCGGCGAGACCTTCGCCTTTTTGTGCATCGTCCCCGAAGAGGGCGACCGCTGACCGATCCGGCCCCTTAGGCGCGCCGCGGCGCCGCGGCGCCATTGCCGTTCGGTCCTACAAGAACTCGTAGAGCGGAAAGCCGTCGAGCAGGTCGATCACCTCGCGGCGGATCTCGTCGAGCACGGCCGGCTCGTCTTTGGCAGCCACGGCGCGCAGGATGAGGTCGCCGGTCTTGCGCATCTCGATCTCGCTGAAGCCCCTCGTGCTGACCGCCGGTGAGCCCACTCGCAGGCCGCTGGCGACGGCCATGGCGCTCTCGTCGAACGGCACGACGTTGCGGTTGGCCGTGATGTTCACCGACTCGAGCAGGTGCTGGCACTCAAGCCCGTTCAACCCCGTGCCGCGCAGGTCGACGAGGGCGAGGTGCACGTCGGTGCCGCCCGAGACCAGGCGCAGGCCACCGTCGGCCAGCGTCTGGGCCAGGGCCGCGGCGTTGGCCACGATCTGACGCTGCAGCCGGCGGAACTCCTCGCTGCGAGCGATGCGCAGACAGACCGCCTTGGCCGCCACGACGTGCGCCAGCGGACCGCCCTGCATGCCCGGGAACACCGCCCGATCGATGGCCTTGGCGAACTGCGCGCGGCACATGATGAGCCCCGCGCGCGGTCCGGTGAGGGTCTTGTGCGTGGTCGAGGTGACGACGTCGCAGTAGGGCACCGGATTGGGGTGCAGCCCGGCCGCGATCAGGCCGGCGATGTGGGCGATGTCGGCCAGCAGCAGCGCGCCGGATTCGTCGGCGATCTCGCGAAACGCCGCGAAATCGATGGTGCGCGGGTAGGAGCTGTAACCGCAGATGATGAGCTTGGGACGGTGGCGCAGGGCGAGCTCCCGGACCTCGTCGTAGTCGATCGTCTCGGTGTCGCGACGCACGTGGTACGGGATGGCGTTGTAGACGACGCCCGACAGGTTGAGCGGCAAGCCATGCGTGAGGTGGCCGCCGTGGGTGAGCTCCATGCCCAGGAAGGAGTCGCCCGGCTCGAGCAGCGCGAAGAGCGCCGCCAGGTTGGCCGACGAGCCCGAGTGCGGCTGCACGTTGGCGTGCTCGGCGCCGAAGAGCTCTTTGCAGCGGTCGATGGCGAGCTGCTCGACGGCGTCGATGATCTCGCAGCCGCCGTAGTAGCGCGCCCCTGGGTAGCCCTCGGCGTACTTGTTGGTGAGCACCGAGCCGGTCGCTTCGAGCACTGCGCGGCTCGCGAAGTTCTCGGAGGCGATGAGCTCGAGCGTCTCCTGCTGGCGGCGCAACTCGGCGCGCAGCAGTTCGTTCAGCTCGGGGTCGAGCTCGTACAGGGGTTCGCGCCGCCACTCCTTGCCCACCGTTTTCACGCAAGCGCCTCCTGATAGCCATGCGCGGGAACGAGCCGCCGCCCCCAAGCGCGCTGCCGTTCATCTTACCAGAGGGACGCGGGGCGCCGGGGCGAGGCTACGCCGCGCAGACGCCCGGCGCACAGACAGCGCGGCGGGCCGACCGGCCGCGGGCCGGTCGGCGGCGTCCTATCCGCGCCGGCGAGCGCCGCTCGGATCGTAGAACGGCTGCGCCGACAGCGTGGCCGGGCTGCGCCTGCCGGCGATGTCGACCTCGACCGCACCGGCGCCCGTGCCCAGCAGCGCCTCGGCTTCGTCGGGCGCGCACTCGAGCCAGGCCAGGCCGACCGAGGCACCGATGGTGAACCCGTAGGCGCCGGAGGTGACGCGGCCGATCACGGCGCCCTCGTGCAGCAGCGACTCTCCCCGGTAGAGCAGGGGCTCGGGGTCGTCGAGCCGGATGCCGACGAGCCGCCGCGCCGTGGGACGCGCCGCGCGCTCGAGCAGCGCCTCGCGACCCGTGAACCCGCCGGGCTTGTCGAGGGCCACCGTGAAGGCGAGGCCGGCCTCGAAGGGGTCGTCGGCCGGGCCTATGTCGAGGCCCCAGTGGCGAAAGCCCTTCTCGGCGCGCAGGCCGTCGAGCGCCAGAGAGCCGGCGAGGCGCAGCCCGAGGCCGGCGCCGGCGGCCACGAGCCGGTCGTAGAGCGACACGAGCGACTCGACCGGCGCGTAGAGCTCCCAGCCGAGCTCGCCCGCATACGAGATGCGCAACGCCAGGGCGGGCGCCCAGCCGACGTCGATCTCGCGAGCCGTGCCGAAGGGGAAGGCGTCGTCGTCGAGGTCGGCGTCGGTGAGCCGCTCCAGCAGGCGCCGCGCCTGCGGCCCCATGACTGCCATGGCGCCCAGCCCCGAGGTGACGTCGGTCACGACCGCGGCAGCGGCGCTTGCGCCCCGCAGCACCTGGAGAGTGCGCGTCTGGGCGATGTTCGGCGCCACGACCAGGAAGCTCTCGTCGGCCAGGCGCGTGACGGTCGCATCGGTCTCGATCCCCCCGCGCCGGTTGAGCAGGCACGTGTAGACCACGCTCCCCGTCCGGCGATCGAGGTCGGCCGAGGTCGCGCGCTGCAACGACGGCAACGCCCCGGGGCCCTGCACGCGGAACTTGGCAAACGACGACAGGTCGAACAGGGCGACCGTCTCGCGCGCCGCGCGGTGCTCGCCCGAGACCGCCTCGAACCAGTTCTGGCGGCCGTAGGAGTAGCGGTAAACGGGCTCCTGACCGGGCGCGGCGAACCAGTCGGCGCGCTCCCAGCCGGCGGCCTCTCCGAAGCAGGCCCGCGCGGCCGCAAGGCGGTCGTAAAGCGGCACCCGCCGCAGGCCGCGCGCGGTCTCGGGCTGCAGGTGGGGCCAGTGCATCGCGTAGAGGCGGCCGAGCGACTCGCGTGTGCGCTCGAACAGGTAGCCTGCGCCGGTCTGCTGGGTGGCGAAGCGGCGCACGTCGAGCTCGGCTGAGTCGATCGTAGGGGCGCCCTCCACGATCCAGGCCGCCAGCGCGCGGCCCAGACCCGGCCCCAGGATGATGCCCTGTGAGTTGAGGCCGGCGGCGACGTAGAGCGATTTGACCTCGGCCGTCTCGCCCAGCAAGAAGGCGCCGTCTGGGGTGAAGCTCTCGGGGCCGTTCAGAAAGTGGACGACCTCGGCGGCGCGCAGGCCCGGCACGAGCTCGCGCGCCTTGTCGAGCGACGGCGCGAAATGCCGCCAGTCGGGGGTGAACTCGCCGAAGGCGAAGTCGGGCGGCAGCGACGCTGTCGTGCGCGGTTTGCCGTCGGGCTCAAAGGCGCCCACCACGAAGCCGCCGCGGTACTGGCGCACGTAGATGTGCCCGTCGAGGTCGCGCAGGATCGGCAGGGCGCGCGCGGCGCCCTCGACGGGCGCGGTCTGCACCCACATGTGCTCGGCGGCGTGCAGCGCCAGGCGCACGCCGACGCCGGCGGCCAGGTCGCGCGACCACAGGCCGGCGGCGATCACGGGCACCTCGCAGTCGACCGTGCCGCGTTCGGTCATCACGCCGGTCACGCGGCCGTTCGACAGGCGAAGGCCGACGACGCGACAGCCTTCGACGATGCGCACGCCCAGGTCGAAGGCGGCCTTGGCCGTGGCCAGCGCGGCCACGCCGGGATTGACCGTGGCGTCGCCCTCGAACAGGGCGCCGCCCACCAGACCACAGGTCTCCAGCGGCGGCCACACGTCGGCCAGCTCGGCAATGCCCAGCCGCCGGTCGGGGTAGCCGTGATGGCGCGCCATGGCCAGCGCGTAGTCGAGCTCGATCATGCGCTCCGGGGTGCGCGCCAGCGACAGCGAACCGTTCTCGTAGTAGCCGATGTCCATGCCGGAGCGCGCCGCGAGACCGGCGTAGAAGTCGCGGCTGTAGCCGGCGAGGGCGGTCTGCACGTGGCTGGCTCGGACGCGGGTCACGAGTCCGGCGGCGTGCCAGCTCGTGCCGCAGCCCACGCGACCGCGCTCGAGCACCACGGTGTCGGTCCAGCCGAGCTCGGCCAGATGCAGCGCTATCGCCGTGCCCACGATGCCGCCCCCGACGATGACCACTCGGGCCCGGTCGGGAGGATCGCCGCCCGCGGCGCGGTCGAAGCGCAGCGCGCTCAGCGTGGCATCGCGCAAGCGTTCCGGCGAGTCAGACGGTTCCCCCATGCTGGAGAAGGTCGGCCTAACGGCCCCGGCTGAAACTTCGGGCGCGGGCATCGGCGGCGATCGCCGCCGCGAGGACTTCGTCGGCCGTCGAGGGCGCGTCGGACGTGAAGGCCGAGTCGCCGGCCGCGATCGAGGTGACCTCGATGGCGGCCGCAGCCGCCAGGCCGTCGACCGCGGGCGCCGCGCGGCCGGCGGACGCTGTCGCCGTGTCGACCTCAGCCTCACTCGCGTCAAGCTCAAGGGGCGCCGCGTCGAGCTCGTCGACTGCCGCGAGGTCGGCCCGCTTGCCGTTGCGGATGCGCCGCAGCTCGAAGCCGCCCCAGAGACCGATCAGCAGGGTGGCGACGCCGCCGATCCCTAGCGCCGTGCGCACACCGTAGTGCGCGGCGATGAAGCCGATCAGTGGTGAGCCGATAGGCGTCGAGCCCAGGAACACCATGGCCCAGAGAGCCATGACACGACCGCGCATGGCACCCGTCGAGTGGAGCTGCAGCAGCGAGTTCGCCGTGGCGATGAACATGATGCTGAACACACCCATGGGCACCAGCAGCACAAGGGCGAAGACCAGGCTCGGCGCCGAGGCGACGGCCATGATGAGCGCGCCGAAAGCGAGGGTCACGCCGACGAGCAGCTGGTAGCTGGGCCGCCGGCGCGAGGCGATGACGAGCGCGCCGGCCAGCGCACCTACGCCCATCGCGGCCATCAGGGCGCCGAGGGTGCCCCCGCCGCGGTGAAAGAGGTCGCCGGCGTAGAGCGGCAGGATCACGCTGAAGTTGTAGGCGAGCGTGCCGATGACGGCCATCATGAGCAGGGGCACGCGCAGTTCCCAGTCGTGCCACGAGTAGCGCAGCCCGGCGCGGATCTGGCCCTTGGCGCGAGCCACCGGCGGACGGCGGTGCAGCTCGGACGCTCGCATGGCATAGAGGGCGCCGATCACCGCGGCGAACGAGACGGCATTGGCCAGGAAGGCCCACGACATGCCGGCGGTGGCGATCAGCAGACCGGCGATCGCCGGCCCGACGATACGCGACGCGTTGACGATGACGCTGTTCAGGCCGACGGCGTTGGTGAGGTCGTCGGGACCGACCATCTCGACGGCGAAGCTCTGGCGCGAGGGGTTGTCGACGACGTTGATGAAGCCGTAGACCAAGGCGAGCGCCCAGACCATCCAGAGGCGCACCGCGCCGCTGGCCACGAGCGCGAAGAGCACGGTGGCCTGCACGGTGAAAGCCGTCTGCGTGGCGAGCAGCACGTGGCGCTTGTCGAAGCGGTCGGCCACGAGGCCGCCGACCAGGCCGAAGACGAGCACGGGGAGGAATTGCAGCGCCATGGTGATGCCCAGGTAGAAAGCGTTGTGGGTGAGCTCCCACACAAGCCAGCTCTGTGCCGTGGACTGCATCCACGTGCCGCTCTGCGAGACGGTCTGACCGAAGAACCACAGGCGGTAGTTGCGCGTGCGCAGCGAGCGGAACATGCGCGACACGAATTCCGGCCTGCGGTGCGCCCCGGCTGTGGCGGGAACGCCGCTCAACGATCGTCCTCGAGCAGCCGCTCGAGGACCGGTAGCGCCTCGCGCACGAGAACCCGCTCTGACTCGTCGAGCTTGCGCAGACGCCGCGCCAGGTAGGCGGTCTTACGGGTGCGGGTGCGCAGGACGGTGCGCTGCCCACTGGGCGTAAGACTGACCCGGGCGACGCGACGGTCGCCGGGGTCGGCTTCGCGACGTACGAGACCGAGCCGTTCGAGGGTGGACACCATGCGCGTGATGCTGGGCGGGGTGACGCGTTCGCTCACGGCGAGCTGGCCCAAGGTGATGGGCCCCCGCAGTTCGATGGTGACCAGGGCCGAGGTCAGCGAGGGGCTCAGGTCGCCCGGGGTCTGATTACGAAGCCGGCGCGCCAGGCGATTGAGCACCAGGCGCAGACGCGCGGCAAGCTCGGGGTCGGCGATCACCGCGTCTGCGGTGCCGAGGGGAGCCGGCGGGCTGATGCCGTCCGCCATGGGGCTGTCCAAATCGATGGTCACGACTATTAGTTTACCATGTTAATTACTCAGGGAAACCATCTCTTCACCGGACCCTACGCGGCCATCCATGCCGTTGCGGTGGTATCGTCCAAGCAGTCGAACGCGCCGTGTAGCACGGACTGCTGGCGACGGGCCGGGTCACGGGACCACGGGCCACGCGCGAGCGGCGAGCGACACGCCAAACGAAGGCCGAGGAAAACTATGACCGACCCAGAGCACGAGACCGCGAGCCTGGACCTGCGCTTCGCCCCCGACGACTTTCGGCTGAACGACTTCATCGTGCGCCTGCTCTCGTTCGACCGCCGCGAGTGCGGGCCGAACGCCTCGTTTTCGTACGTCGTGGTGACCGGTCCTCGCGGTGACGAGGCCCTCTCGTCAGAGCAAAGGACACCACGCATGCGGGTGAAGAAGCTGGAGCGCGAGGTCACCGAAAGCGGGCACTGGCTGTTTCTGCCGTTCTGTGTCTTCACCGACGACGCCGTGCGCTGCGCCGACGGCGAAAGCGCCGAGCGCCGCCCGCGCCGCGACCGCCGCGACGGGACCTGGATGAGCCGCGCCAGGTCGGGCGACTGCGCCGGCTTTCTGGTCGGCATCGAGCACGGCGCGATCGTCGTGCGCCCGGCGTTTAACGAGTGGCTCGGCGACGGCGACAGTGCGCTCGTCGTGGTCGATGATCTGGGCGGCATGGCAGGGCCGGTCAGGGCCTTCGTCGCGTCCTTCGCCGCGTAGCTCGACTGCCCTCTGCCCCACTCGCATCGCTGCGCCATCACGGCAGGGCTGCGCAAACGGCGGCAAACCGTCTTGTTCGCGGTACATAGGCACAGGACAGTCCACGAACAAAAGGGGGCCATCGTGCCGGAGTTCGCCCAACCATTCAGTGGCGGGGTACCGGACCGCTTACTCACGACCGGAGAGCTGATCCGCGCGATCCGGCTCGACATTGCGGCCGAACACGAAGCCATCCATCTCTACATGGCCCACGCCGACGCCGTCGACGACCCCCTCGCCAAGGCCGTGCTGATCGATATCGCCAACGAGGAGATCGAGCACATCGGCGAGTTCGAGCGCCTGCTCGAGATCCTCTCGCCCGATGAGACCCAGTTCCGGCGTAACGGCGTGGGCGAGGTCGACGAGATGGCGGCGCGCGTCGCCGCGGCCGCGCCGGGCGGCGAGTCGCCGCCGGTCGCCGACGCCGAGGCGCAGGGCGCCCCGGCCGGCGAGACGCCGGTCGCGACGACGATCGGTTCGCTGCGGTCGCAGCGGCCCCAAGACTGAAAAGAAGAGGAGAGATCATGAGCATCGATGCTCTGGGACGGGCCGGCGCGCCGGTGAATGAGCACGTGTGGGAGGCGCTCGAGAAGACCATGGTCGGAGCGGCCACGAGCCAGCTCACGGGGCGGCGCCTGCTCGACGTGCGCGGCCCGTACGGGCTGGGTCTCAAGAGCGTCGCGCTGCCCGACGAAGACACAGGCGACGGGCTCATCGTGAGCGACACGCTGCCGCTCGCTCTGATCCAGCGCAGCTTCACCCTGTCGGCGCGCGACCTGGCGGCCTACGAGCACGAATCGACCTCGCTCGACCTGGCGCCGCTGGCCGAGGCCGCCATCGAGGTAGCGCGCCGCGAGGACGAAGTCGTCTTCGCGGGCACGAAGCGGGCACCGGGCCTGACCACCATCGAGGGCGTGGCGTCTGTGCCCCTGCCCGCCTGGGATGCGCTGGGCAGCGCCGTCGGCACGGTGATCGCGGCCGCCACTCGGCTCGACGAGAACGGCTTTCACGGGCCCTACGCCCTGGCCGTGTCGCCGGCGCGCTACAACCTGCTGCTGCGGCGCCTCGAAACGGGCGTCGTGAGCGAGCTCGACACCCTCCGCGAGATCGCCACCGACGGCGTCTTCAAAGCGCCCATCCTCGACGATGCCGGCGTGCTGATCGCCGTCGGTGCGCAGTTCGCCCACATCGTCGTGGGCCAGGACATGAGCCTCGGGTTCGTCGGTCCCACCGCCGACGGGCGCCTGGAGTTCACGATCTCCGAGTCGCTCGCGGTGCGCGTGCTCGAGCGCGGCGCGGTGTGCGTTATCGGCAAGCCGGCCGGCGGCGCGGCGCAGGCCGATGGCAGCCGGCGGCGACGTCAGGCCTGACGTCGCGGGGCCGCCCCCAGCGACAGGCGCTCGCGGTCCGCGCACCCTCGCGCTTGAGTGCGCCGCACCGCGAGCGCCTGCCAGCTCATCGTGACGACGTAGCCGTCGCTGCGCCGAGGCTCCTACTTGATGGTGACGACGTAGCCGTCCTTGCGTGGAGCCGCCTCGGGCCAATCGCAGTCGGGGTAGCCCAGCACGCACGAGCCGACGCCCAGGTAGTCGCCCTCGAGGCCCCACGTCTTGAGCAGCGCCTTGCCTTCGTCGCTTGCGAACATCTCGCGTTCGCGGTGCACCCAGCACGAGCCCAGACCCAGCGAGAAGGCCGCGTTGAGCAGGTTGCCGAGCGCAAGGGTGGCGTCTTCGACCGGGGTGACCCTGGTGGCGTCAGCCAGGGCGACGATGATGGTGGGCGCGCCGTAGTAGGGGTCTTTGTCGGCGCTGCCGATGACGTCCTGGTTCATTCTGGTGAGGGTCGCGCGCGTGGCGGCGTCCTGCACGACGACCAGTACGGCAGCCTGCTGGTTGCCGCCGCTGGGCGCGTAGGTGCCCGCCTTCACGACGGCGTTCAGCTCGTCGTCTGAGATCTGCTCCGGCTTGAAGGCGCGCACGGTCCGTCGGGCCAGCAGCGTCTTGACGGTTTCGTTCATGAGTCCAGTTGCCTCCTCGGCGTCTTCGGTCGCCCATAGGCTGCGGGCGGGTACGTTGCCGTACAAGCATACGCGCCCGCCTAACGGCCGCGCCGCGGACACGTCGGCCCGCTCTCAGCGTACAGTCGCCCTCACGGATGGCCACCGCACGACCTGTCCAGTCAGACGCCGCACCAGCGCATGATGGCCAGTGCGATGGCGGCGCAGTTTCGGCCCGCCCGTCGCCGCCCTCGAGGGCAGCGAAGCGATCCGGCGCGCACCCCGCGGTGCGATACAATCGCAGGCAGCCATCTCCGCCAGAGAGGATGAGCCGCGGTGCCAGTTCGCCTCGACGCCATCGACCGTCAGATCGTCGCCCGGCTCATCGCCAACGGGCGCGCCAGCGCCTCTGACATCAGCCGCTCGCTCGAAGGCGTGTCGCAGCGCGCCGTACGCTACCGCCTGGAACGCCTGCAGCGCCACGGCGTCATGCGCGTGGGCGCCGTCGTCGACCCCCACGCGATCGGCTTCGACGTGATCGCCGACGTGTTCATCGAGGTCGCGCCCGGCGAAGTCCAGCAGGTCGCCCGCCGCCTGGTCGATCTCGAGAGGGTGAGCTACGTCGCGGCCTCGATAGGCCAGGGCGACCTGAGCATCCAGGTCTGCGCGCGCGACGGCGCCGAGCTTCAGCGCCTCGTCGCCGAGGTGGTGCGCGAGATCCCCGGGGTCAGGTCGGCCCGCACCGTGATGGTCTCGTGGAAGCTGAAGGACGTCCACCAGTGGCAGATCCCGGCGGCGGCCGTCGACGTCTAGGCCGGGCGCACCCCGACTCTGTCTTGAGTCCGACCTTCCGGGCGGGCGCTCGCTCGTCCAGCGGCGGCTGCCGTCGCTTCCGTCACTCGCCCCAGAACGGCGCGTGGCGGCGACGGCAGAACTCGCGGTCGTCGCCCTGCAGCTCGAAATCAGCGTAGTCGACGCGCCTCACGCGGGCGCGGTGACCGACCAATTGCGCGTTGGCCTCGTTCAGGCGCGAGACCAGCGCCGCCTCGGCGGGACTCAGCGGGCTCACCACGGCGCCCAGATGGAGCGCCCAGAGCTCTGCGACCGTGGGGTCGAACTCGGGCGGCACGAAGACGTGGTCGAAGTCGGTAGCGCCGCCGGAGTAGTCGTAGCGCGCCCGGGGCGAGCCGTCGTCGCCGACGCCGAGCGACACCGGGATGACCGTATGTGAGAGCAGGAAGGTCGAGACCGACGAGACCCTGCGCGACTGCGCCGGCAGGGTCGCCGCGGCGAGCTGCCAGTGATACCCCGAGGCGTTGCAGCGCAGCACGTGCGTACGCTCGATGGTCGCCTCGGCGACATCGTCGGCCACCCAGCCGGTGAAGTCGGAGAGGCCGTGGAAGGGCGTGTCGGGCGTGTCGCAGGCCGCCAGCACGGGGCCATAGTCGGCGACCTCGCCGGGCGAGAGGCCGCGCAGATAGGCATAGACTCGCAACTCCTCCGCGTGGCTTACGTCACAGGGGCAGCTCAGCACTATGCGGAAGGCAAGCTCGAGCGCCTCGGCCCTGATCTTCATCTCCTGTCCTTCCTGTCGGCTTCTCACTTCAAGTCGGCGTGCGTGGCACGACGATCCCTGCATTGTGCATCAGTCTACTGCCCCCGCCCGCGAGCACGAGAGCTATCCGCGGAGCTCAAGCCGAGGCGGCGCGGGGCCGATAACGAACCATGGAGACAGCAAGTCGGCGACGACCGTGGACGGCAGGCTGGTCCTTGCTCGGGCCGTGCCGACCGCCGCAAGAAAGGGTGAGCACTACGAAGACGCGACGTCCCGCCACAGGCAGCGGCGCCTTTACGCTCATCGCACTCCTCATCCGCCGTCGTCGTGGCGGCCATCGCCACACGACTCCCGCCGCCGACACGCTGCGCCTGGTCGGTCACACGACCAGCACCGACGTCACCGTCCTCTGAGCGCCGTGCCCGATCTGCACAAGATCGAGCGTGCCCTGGCCGCCATGCGGCCGGCCGGACGCCGGCTGCTCAGTCTGAAAGACGTGATCGAGGCCGGACGACCGGCCGTCTATCGGCGCTTCGGCGACGAACTGCTGTTCATGGACGGCACGCTCTACGACGTCGGTCAGTCGAGCTCGCCGACCGAGCTCGCACTGCAGACCCCGCTCCACGACCCGCGCTTCGAAAACGAGACCGTCGGCATCGAGTACGGCTGGCGCCACGCACTGGGCTGCTCATGCCCGCTCTGTACTCCGCCCGCGCCGGCCGTGCTGTTGCCGGCGTCGCGCGTGCCGGTCTACCCGGCGACACGGTCGCGCCGCGTGTCGGGCGAGCCCGTCTCGCGCTGACCGCGACGCCGCTCCCCGGGGAGCCCGCTCGTCTCTTGGCCGCCCGGCAGAGCCTTCAGTTGCCCGTCATGGCACGCAGGCCCTGCCGCAGCGATCGCATGGTCGCCAGCACGGCGGACGGCTCGTAGCCGCAGTGAGCCATGCAGTCGCGGCACTGCGGGTCGCCGCCGGACCGACCGTAGGGCGACCAGTCGGTCGTCTCCACCAGCTCCCGGAACGTCGCGCAATACCCCTCGGCGCGCAAGTAGCACGGCCGCTGCCAGCCGAGCACCGAGTAGCAGGGGATGCCCCACGGTGTGCACTCGAGCTCGATCTTGCCCTCGAGAAAGTCGAGGAACAGCGGCGAGTGATTCAGGCGCCAGCGCTTGCGGCGGTCGCCGGCGAATGCCTCGGCAAAGAGGCGCCGCGTCTGCGACCCCGCCAGAAAGTGCTCCTGGTCGGCCGCCGCCTCGTAGCCGTAGCCGGGCGAGATCATCATCGCGTCGACCTTGAGCTCGTCGTTCAAGAAGTCGAGCACGTCGCGGACCATCACCGGCGAGTCAGAGGCGAAGAACGTCGAGTTGGTCGTCACCTGGAAACCCGCCTTCTTGGCCGCCCTGATGCCCTCGACGGCCCGCTCGAAGACCCCCTCGCGACCGACGAGCTCGTCGTGGCGCGCACGCAGGCCGTCGAGATGCACCACCCATGAGAAGTAGGGCGACGGCTTGAACAGGCTCAACTTCTCCTCGAGTAACAGGCCGTTCGTACACAGATAGACGAAGCGCTTGCGGCGCAGCAACTCGGCGGACAGGCGGTGGATCTCGGCGTGGAGCAGCGGTTCGCCGCCCGCGATCGCCACCATCGGCGCTCCGGACTCCTCGATCGCCGCCACGGCGGTCGCCACCGACATGCGCTGCCGCAGCACGTCGGGCGGATAGGCGGTCTTGCCGCACCCCGCGCAGGCGAGGTTGCAGGCAAAGAGCGGTTCGAGCTCGACGATCAGCGGGTAGCGCTCGCGACCGCGCAGCTTGTTGCGCAGCAGATACGCCCCCACACGCGCTTGCTGGCGCAGGAAGACAGGCATCGTCAGACCCCCGGTCTCGTCAGGTCGGCCGCGGGGGCGACATCGGCTGCGGCTTCAGGGTCGACCGCGGAGTCGGGGTCGGTCTGGCTACCGGGCTGGTCGCGACGCAGGGCCCGCGGCAGGCTGAACTCCATGGTCTCGCCGGCGTCTCCACGCTCTTCGACGGTGACCGGCCCCAGGCCGGCGAAGGCCGCGACCACGCGGTGCACGAGGGCATCGGGCGCCGAAGCGCCGGCGGTGATGCCCACCGTACGGGCACCCCTGAGCACGGAGGGGTCGAGACCGCACTCGTCGTCGACCAGGAGCGCCGGGCAGCCCTCGCGCTCGGCGACTTCGACCAGGCGCAGCGAGTTCGACGAGTTCGACGAGCCGATGACCACCATGAGGTCCGACTCTCGAGCGAGCGCTTTGACGGCTTCCTGGCGGTTCGATGTGGCGTAGCAGATGCCGTGGGCGTCGGGCCCTTCGAGAGCCGGGTAGCGTTGCCGTAGCGCCGCGACCGTGTCGGCGACCTCGTCGACGGCGAGAGTCGTCTGGGTGAGGTAGGCGATGCGGTCGTGAGGGTCGAGCTCGAGCCGGTCGATCTCGGCGATGCCGTCGATCAGCCTGATGGCCTGCGGAGCTTCGCCCATGGTGCCCTCGATCTCGTCGTGGCCCCGGTGCCCGAGCAGCACGATGCTGTAGCCGGCGGCGGCCAGGTGGCGCGTCTTGGTGTGCACGCGCGTCACAAGCGGGCAGGTCGCGTCGATCACCCGCAACCCACGCGCCACCGCCTGCTCGCGCACGAGCGGCGAGACGCCGTGAGCCGAGAAGACGCACAGGGCGCCCCGCGGCACGTCGCCCAGGTCGTCGACGAACACGGCGCCGCGCCGCTGCAGATGGTCGGTGACGTGCACGTTGTGCACGATCTGCTTGCGCACGAAGACTGGTGCGCCGTACCGCTCGAGGGCGCGCTCGACGATCTCGATCGCGCGGCGCGCCCCGGCGCAGAACGACCGTGGCCGGGCCAGCAGCAAGGCGCGCGGCCCCGTCGCCCGGGCCCAGACCGAGAGCGCGGGCGCCGCCCGGCGCAGCGCATGCCAGGCGTCGCACGTGCCGGTGAGCGTCGCCAACGGCCGCGTGAGCTCGCGTTCCGGTGAGTCGACCACGACGCGCATCACCGCGAAGGGCCTTCCGGCCGCCCCCGAAGCCAGCCAGGCCGACTCCATGTCGACGGCCAGTACGCCCTGACCCGCCAGCAGGTCGCGCTCGGCGCCGCGCACCACGTGGTCGGCCGAGGCGAGCGGCCCGACGTGGACCCGCTCGATACCCAGCGCCGCGAGCGCCGCCACGAGCGGCCCGGTCGAGCAGGCGATCACGCCGTCCGGCCCACGCACCTCGCTGGCCACCACGACGTCGCCGGCGCGCAGGCCCTGTCGAACCGCACCGCAGAACCCTACGACGGCGACCGCATCGCCCAGCGCGTGGGCCACGATCGGCGCCGCCGCGCGGGCCCGCGCGGCGCCCATGCCGCTGCGCAGCACGAGCGCATCGGGCAAGCTACGCCGCACGGCCGCACGCTCCATGCGCAGCGCGGCCACGGCCAGCAGGCGGCCTTCGCCGGCCGCGACGCCGGCGGGCGCCCCCACGGCGCTCATGTGCCCGCCCCTTCGTGGTCGCCGTCGCCCTGGACCGCCTGCACGTAGCGGCCCAGCGCCTGGACCGGGAAGACCAGCCGGTACAGGTGATAGTTGATGTAGAAGTCGCCGGGAAAGCCGGTGCCCGTGTAGAAGGGCTCGTCCCAGGTGCCAGACGGCGTCTGGGTCTCGCAGAGGAACGCGACGCCGCGCTCGACCGTCGGCGAGTCCTGCTCGCCGGCCGCAAGCAGGGCGAGCAGTGCCCAGGCGGTCTGCGACGCCGTACTCTCGCCGCGTCCGCTCCAGCCCGCGGGGTCGTCGTAGGAGCGCAGATCCTCTCCCCAGCCGCCGTCGCCGTTCTGATGAGTCGCCAGCCAGCCCACGGCGCGCCGGATCGACGGATCGCGCGGCGAGACGCCGGCCGCCACGGCGGCGGGCACCGCGGCGCCGGTGCCGTAGACGTAGTTGGCGCCCCAGCGTCCGAACCACGATCCGTCGGCAAGCTGGGCCTTCATGAGCCAGCGCAGCCCGCGGCGGGCGCGCTCGTGGTGCTCCAGGCCCTCGCCGCCGAGCATCTCGAGCACGTGGGCGGTCACGTCGGCTGAGGGCGGGTCGATCACTGCGCCGAAGTCGCAGAAGGGCAGCTCGCAGATGAGCTCACGCGTGTTGTCGGCGTCGAACGCCCCCCAACCGCCGTCGCCGCACTGCATGTCGAGCAGCCACTCGAGGCCGCGCGAGATCGCCCGGTCGCGGCCGGCCGAAGCTCGCTGCGGCGTCGCCCCGGCGAAGTCGGCCGACATGCCCTGCGGGACGACCCTGTCGGCGCCGTCGAGCGGGCCGCGCGCCAGGCGCCGCAGCGCCATGACGACCTCGGCCGTGTCGTCGATGTCGGGGTAGTTGTCGTTTTCGAACTCGAAGGCCCAGCCGCCGGGGCGCAGCGCGGGTCGCCGCACCGACCAGTCGCCGCTCACGAGGATCTGTTCGTGGAGCAGCAGGTCGCCGGCGCGGCGCAGGGCTTCGTGGTCGCCGGGCAGCCCGGCGTCGGAGAGCGCGATCATGGCCAGCGCGGTGTCCCATACCGGCGACTGGCAGGCCTCGAGACGGCGCAGGCCGCCCTCGGTGACGGTGAAGCCGTCGAGGCCGGCGAAGGCCGCCTTCATCACGGGATCGTCGGTGCCGTAGCCCAGCACGTTCAGCGCCATCATCGAGTAGACCCACGGCGGCTGGATGCCGCCCCACGAACCGTCGGCCTCTTGCCGGCGCACGATCCACGCCGCCGCGCGACGCAGGGCCTCGCGACGCAGACGCCGGTTCGGGCGCCGTTCATAGGCCTTGAGCACACGGTCGAGTCGCGCGAAGCGCCGCGCCCAGAGCGACGGCGCGGCGTCGGGCAAAGCGGCCGGCTCGCCGGCCACCCGCAGCTCGTCGAGCGTGAATCCCAGGTCGCGCCGCGGGCGGTGGGCCGCGATCACCGTGAGGGGCACGATCGTCTGGCGTGCCCAGCAGGCCCAGTCGTAGATGTTCAGGGGCACCCGCGAGGGCAGGAAGATGAGCTCGGGGGGCAGGGCCGGCAGTTCGTCCCAGGACCATTCGCCGAACAGCGCGAGCCACAGTCGGGTGAAGACGCGCGAGCTCGCGAGTCCGCCGCCCTCAAGGATGAACTCGCGCGCCAGGCGCAGGTGCGCTGCGTCGGAGGGGTCGCCCGCCAGGCGCAGGGCCGCGTAGGCTTCGATCGTCGTCGACAGGTCGCCCGGTCCGCCGTAGAACTTGGCCCAGGTGCCGTCGGCGCGCTGCTGGCGGCGTATCCAGGCGGCCGTCGGTTCGAGCACGTCGTCGAGCGGCACGCCCAGGAAGCGGCGCATCAGCAGGTCCTCGGCCTCCATGGTCACGTTGGTCTCGAGCTCGCCCTTCCACCAGCCGGTCTCGTCCTGCTGGGCCAGCAGGCAGTCGCGGGCGCGCGCCAGCGTGCCGGCGGCGCGACCGGCGATGGTCGGTGCAGCCAGTCGGGGCATCAGAAGTCCCTGCCCACGATGAACAGCGCCGCCACGTGCAGGTCGGCGGCGGGGCCCGGTTCCAGAGCGTGGCCTTCGAGCGCCGCCAGGGCATGGGCCAGGTAGCGCTTCGCGAGCTTGAGCGCCCAGGTCCGGCTGCCGGCGTCGTCGAGCAGCGTCACCGCGTCGCGCAGGCGCTCGTCGACGAGCTCGTCCGCGCCGGCCAGCAGCGCGCGCAGCTCGTCGGCGGCAGCTGTCGGCGCCTCGAGGGCGTGCAGGATGGGTAGCGTCTTCTTGCGTTGCCGCAGGTCGCTGGCGGTCGGTTTACCGGTGACGCTGGTGTCGCCCCAGATACCGAGCACGTCGTCGACTGCCTGGAAGGCGATACCCAGGTTGCGGCCGAAGGAGCGCAGGGCCGCCACGTGGGCCTCGTCGGCGCCGGCCAGGATAGCCCCCAGCGCGCCGGCGCAGCCCAGCAGCGCGCCCGTCTTTTGCGCGCTCATCTGCAGCCCCTCGGCCACCGAGACCTGCAGGCGTGTCTCAAACTCGAGATCGTGCGCCTGCCCCTCGATCATCTCGGCGGTCGCCCGGCAGAGCTCGGCCGCCGCCTGGTCGCGGCCGCGGGCGTCGTCGAGCAGGAGCTCCTGGGCGAGCGCCGCCAATGCGTCGCCGACGATGATCGCCTGGCCCGCGCCGAAGACGGCCCAGACCGTGGCGCGGTGACGCCGTTCGGTGTCGCCGTCCATGAGATCGTCGTGGACGAGCGAGTAGTTGTGCACGAGCTCAAGCGCCACGGCGCCGGCGAGCGCCGCCTCGGGCCGCGCTCCGCACGCCTCGGCGGCCAGCAGGGTCATGGCCGGACGGATCGCCTTGCCGCCGTTGCCGGCGCGCTCGCGGCCGTCGGCGTCGCACCAACCAAAGTGATACGCCGCCGCCGTGTGGACCGCCGGCGGCAAGCGATCGACGGCCTCGCGCAGAGCGCCGTCGATCAGGTCGCGGTGGCGCGCGAGGCATTCGGGCAGCGCGCTCTTTGCGGCGGTCGTCGCCACTCGCTGTGTGTCTGTCATCGGCTCGACCCTTCCGTCGTCGTCTCCGCCACCGCGCTCCGCGGCCCTGCGTGCGCCAGTCCGGCGAGCACCAGACGGGCTGCCGTGTGCCCGCTGCGCACGGCGCCCTCCATGGTCGCCGGCCACCCCGTGTCGGTGAAGGCGCCGGCCAAATAGAGACCAGGCACGCCCGTCGCGGCGCCTGGGCGCGTTCCTTGCGCGCCGGGCGCCTGACGAAACGTCGCATGCCGGGCGCGCGTCACGCCGAACCAGGCGACGTTCGCCTGCCTCGCCGCCGGGAAGAGCTCTTCGAGCGCCGGCAGGAACTGGGCGCGCAGCTCGTCGGCCGAGCGGTCGATCAGCGCCGTGGCATCGGACAGCGAGAGGGCGAGGTACTGCCGCCCGCTCACGCCCGACGCCTGGGAGCGGTCGAACACCCATTGTACGGGCGAGTCGACCGCGGCAGCCATGGCGAGGCCGGTGACCGGGCGATCGTAGATCACGTGCACGTTCACGATGGGCGACGAGCCCAGCCGGGCGAGCGCCTCCGGATCGGCGAAGGCGCCGTCGGGCACGAGGCCGACGGCGCGCTGGGCGGGCACCGCCACCACGACCGCGGCGGCGTCGAGATCGCCGCCCGGGCAGGCGACACGCAGGCCGCGGCCGTCGGGCTCGATCGCCGTGACCCGCGCCCCGAGCCGCACGTCGACGCCGGCCGCGAGCAGGGCCGCGGCGGCACGGCGATCGTGCAGCTCGGACAGGGGCAGGCGCGCCAGGCCGATATCGCCGGCGTCGGCGCGCTCGAGCAGCCCTGTACGCAACACCGTGGCGGCAAGGGCAAGGCTGGCGTCGGCAGCACGCAGGTTGAGCGCGGAGAGCACGAAGAGGTCCCACAGGCGTCTGACGGCGCGCTCGGACTGGCCGTGCTCGGTCAGCCAGTCACCGAGCGTGCGTGCGTCGAGCGCCGGATCGTCGGGGTCGAGACGACGCGCCGCGAGCGCCGCGCGGGCCGCGGCCAGGCGCTCACCGCGTGAGAGCGGGCGGTAGCGGGCGAGCGCGGGACCCAGGTGAAGGGGCGCCGGCAACGCGACGCGGCGCAGGCGGGCGGACCGGCCGCCCGGCGCGACGACGTCGATCTCGAGGCGCTCCTGGAGCTGCGTCAGCGACGCGGCCCCGATGCGCTCGAGAAACGTCCGGTAGGCGGTGCAGCAGCGCCGGAACACGTGCTGGCCCGTGTCGAGCGTCAAACCGTCGCGACTCTGCGACGCGGCCGCCCCGCCCAGCGCGCCCCGCGACTCGAACAGCGTGACGGCGGCACCGGCGTCGGCGCAGTCGAGGGCGGCCGCCATGCCGGCAAGACCGCCGCCCACCACGGCCACCACGGGCCGCCGCGCGGGCTCACGGCGCGGGCTCGCGGCGGGCGTCACGGCGTGGCTCCGGCGAGGGCGCGCAGGGCCACCCAGGCCTTCTCGTAGGGCGGCAGCGACAGGCGCCCGCGAAAGACCTGGTCGGGCCGGCGCTCGATGCGCACGAGCAGCCGGGCGTAGATGCCGGCCATGGCGCCCACGCAGGCCGCGCTGCGCCGATCGAGGCTCGCCGTGAGCGCCAGCCCGCGATCGAACCACTCCCGGGCGCGCGCCGCCTCGTAGCGCACCAGGGCGCTCGCCTGCGGCGACGGCGCGCCGCCTAGCTCGTGGGGTTCGACGCCGCAGCGCGCGAGATCGTCGCGCGGCAGGTAGATGCGCCCGTTGCCGAAGTCTTCGCGCACGTCGCGCAGGATATTGGTGAGCTGCAGGGCCACGCCCAGATCATCGGCGAGGGCGTCGAGCTCGGCCGTGACGGGCCCCTCACCGGTGCGGAACACCGCCAGAGAGAGACGTCCGATCGAGCCCGCCACGCGCCGGCAGTAGGGCACCAGGTCGTCGAAGCTGTGATACGCCACGCCGTCCAGGTCCATGCGGACCCCGTCGATCAGGTCGCGGAACGCCGACAGCGGCAGCGAGCAGACTTCGATGCCCTCGTGCAACGCGGCCAGCACCGGGTCGGAGGGGCCCGACTCGATGGTCTCGAGCGAGGCCGCGATGGCCGCCAGTGCGGCGCGCTTCGCGACGAGCGGAAGGTCGCCGTCGGCGACATCGTCGATGCGCCGCGCCATGGCGTACACCGAGGCCAGCAGCCGTCGCTTGGTCGCGGGCAACAGGCGGATGCCGTACCAGAAGTTGCGGGCCTCGGTACGGGTGACGGTCTCGCAGTAGCGGATCGCCGTGCTCTGCGCCAGGGCGGCCGTCACGGCGTCTCCACGCGGCGCCGCGCCGGCCGCCACGCGGTGGCCGACAACTCGCGCGCCGCCGCCCACGCCACGTGCCGCTTCGAGACATGAGCCGAGCTCGACAGCGTATCGAAGTCGCGACGCCGCAGGTCGCCCAGGGCGGCCAGGCCGCCGGCCGTGAACAGGCTCACGGCAAGGCCCACGCGCCCCGGCAGCAGGCGCGACAACGGCCGGCCCTGCTCGAACAGCGAGCGAGCGCGCTCGGCCTCGAACGACATGACGGCACGAAAGCGCTCGTCGGCCACGCCGGCGAGCAGGTCGGCCTCGCCGTAGCCGAAGCGCGCGAGGTCGTCGAGCGGCACGTAGATGCGCCCCATGGCCGCGTCTTCGCCCAGGTCCTGCAGGAACTCGACGAGCTGCAGCGCCGTGCAGGTCGCGCACGACAGCGCCAGAAGCTGGTCGTTGCAACGCCCGACCAGGCGCAACACCAGCTCGCCCACCGGGTCGGCCGATGCGTGACAGTAGCCGCGCAGCTGCTCGAAGGTCGCGTAGCGTTTGACCACCTGGTCGCGGCGGTTGGCGTCGATCAAGCGGTCGAACGGTTCGCGCGGCAGGTCGTACCGTCGCACGGTCGTCGCGAGGCGCATCAGCAGCGGGTGACTCGCGGGGCGCCCCGCGTAGAGCTCGTCGAGCTCTCCGGAGAGCCAGTCGAGCTGTGCCCGTCTGTCGCCGGGTGCCTCGTCGCCGAGATCGTCGGTCATGCGGGCAAAGCCGTAGATGTTCATGAGGTGGGGCCGCAGGGCGCTCGGGAACAGGCGCGAGGCCACCGGGAAGTTCTCGGAGCCTGCCTGGGCGAGCACGGCGTCCGGGTCGGGGCGGCAGGGCGACGGCGCGCTCATCTCACGACCGGCGCGAATGCGGTCGGCGACGCCGGGGCGTGACCTCGTGCGGCCGCGCCCGCGACATGCGAAAGACGTATCCGATGACACCCCAAGGCTTTGTGACTCCTGTTCACGCCGGACCCGTTTGTAGGCTACCTCAGACCATGCGCCGCGAGCGACCGACCGACCGTTACCTGAAGCTGCACGCCGCGCCTGGCGGCCCCGCCCGCCGGCCAGGTATGTCGTGGCGCGAGGTGCAGTAGAATCAGGGCTTGATCACCGGCGCCGGCTTGCCATAAGTCGACACTCGCAAGCGAAGCGGGGGGACACGTGGACGACGAGTTCAGCCTTCAGCGGCTCCTGTCGACGAGAGCCGGCGAAGGCATGGCCCTCTACGCGCGCTACTCGAACCCGCGCTTCGTGCAGATCCTCAAGATCCTCGGTTTCGACCGCACGTGGGCGCACGCCGAGGGCGCCTACCTGTACGACGACGCGGGCACCAGGTACCTCGACTGGCTCGGCGGCTTCGGCATGTACAACGTGGGCCGCAACAACCCCGTCGTGCGCGCCGCCCTGGCCGAACTGCTCGAACTGCAGACGCCCAGTCTCCCCCAGCTCGGCCTGTCCGACCTGCCCGGCCTGCTCGCCGAGGCGCTGGTGCGGGTCGCGCCCGCCTCGACCGACCGCGTCGTGTTCGTCAACAGCGGCGCCGAGGCCATCGAGGGTGCGGTCAAGCTGGCGCGCGCCGCCGTCGGACGGCCCCGCGTGGTAGCCGTCGAGAACGGCTTTCACGGTCTCACGCTCGGCGCGCTGTCGGTCAACGGCAGCGCCGCCCAGCGGCGCCGCTTCGGACCGCTGCTGCCCGATGTATCGTGGGTGCCCTTCAACGATCTCGAGGCGCTCGAAGCCGAGCTTGCCCGCGAAGACGTCGCGCTGTTCCTCACCGAACCGGTGCAGGGCCAGGGAGTCATCCTGCCCGAGCCCGACTACCTGTCCGGCGCGCAGCGGCTCTGCCGGCGCTACGGCACGCTGTTCTGCGTCGACGAGGTGCAGACGGGGCTGGGCCGCACCGGGCGACTGTTCGCCAGTGAGCACTGGGGGCTCGAGCCCGACCTGCTCACCGTCTCCAAGTCGCTGTCGGGCGGCTACGTGCCGGTCGGAGCGGTCCTGCTGCGCGCATCGGTGCACGAAGCCGTCTTCGACACGCTCGAACACGCCACCTCGCACGGTTCGACCTTCGCGCCCAACGACATGGCCATGGCCGCCGGATTGGCGACGCTCGCCGAGCTCGAGGCGCGCAAGCTGCCCGAGCGTGCCGCACGCCTCGGCGAGCGCCTGCTGGCGCGTACCGGCGCCCTGGTCGAGCGCTTCGACGTCGTCAAGGAGGTGCGCGGCCTGGGCCTGCTGTGGGCGATCGAGTTCGGCGAGCCCAAAGCGGGCTCGCGCCTGTGGCGGTTCCTCGAGGCGCGCCAGGCCGGCCTGTTCAGCCAGTTCGTGGTCGGCCCGCTGTTTCGCGAGCACCAGATCCTGAGCCAGGTCGCGGGCCACTCCATCAACGTGGTGAAGGGGCTGCCGCCGCTGGTGATCGACGAGGGCGACGTCGACTGGTTCGCGGACTCACTCGACCAGGTCGTCGCCGACGCGCAGCGCCTGCCGCGCGCGCTGCTCGGCTTCGCCGCGCACGCCGCGACCGCGGGGCGCGGCCGACAGGGTTCGGGGCGGCGCTAGCGGCCGCCCGCGCCGCCGCCACCGCGACCACTCCGGCGCCGGCAGCCAGAAGCAGGGTGAGCCAGCCGCGCCACGACATGGAGCGCGGCGCCCGCGCTACGCAGCCGGCAGGGCGAGCGCGCGGCGACAGAGGCCGAGGCCGCCGTCAAGGGTGAGCCACGACCGCAGCGTGTGCAGTGCCGGGTAGAGGCGTTTCAGCGCCGCGATGTCGACCTCAGGCTCGTAGGGCTCGGGCCGCATGAAGACGCCTTCGACCTGGACCTCGGTGACCCGCACCGGCCTGTGCAGCTCGAGCGTGAGGATCTCGCCGACCTCGGCCATGCTCGCCTTGTCGCCGGCGACCTCGAGCGTTGCCCCGGCGAACTGTGCGGGCGCCTCGATGGCGCGCGCCGCCACGCCGCCCACGTCGCCGCTGCTCACCAGGGCGATCCTGGAGTCGGGCTCGTAGGGCGTCGCCAGGGTCGCCTCGCGCCCCACCGGGCTCAGCCAGTACCAGGGGATCTCCTCCATCATGGTCACCGGGCGCAACACCGTGAGATCGAGTCCGAGCGTGCGCAGATGCTCCACGATCTGCTGGCTCTGGTCGCAGGCGACGAGGTGATGGTCGGAGCCGGTCCCGCCCGAGTAGACGATCTGCCGCACCCCGGCCCTCCGCGCGGCGTCGCCGATGGCCTTACCCCGGCGCAGCCGGCCGGACGGCCCGGCGTCGGTCTGGTCGAGCACGACGAAGAGCGCCTCGATCCCGGCCAGCGCACGGTCGAGGTCGGCGCGATCGTCGAGGCTGCCGCGCACCAGTTCAACGTCGCCACGCTCGACAGGCCTGGGCGCCGGCGACGCTTCGAATCCTGGCTCGTCAATCAGCACGCGGACCGGCCGGCCCGCCTTGAGGAGCTGTTTCGCGGCGGCGTCGCCAAGGCTGCCGGCGCCGCCGATGACGAGCACGCCACCATTGCCTGCACTCACCGCCATCACCCCGTTTCTCGTAAAGAGGACGTTTCCGATGGGAGTCTACCCAGCCGCCGCGGCGGCGCACCGCGCCGGGGGGCTCGAGCGGCGCAGTGCGACGCGGTCCGAGCCCGTTTCCTCAGGCGGCGGAGCATGCCGAGGGGTGCAGCGGCCAGATCCTGAGAAGCTGTCGCGCCGCCCCGAGGTCGCCCACCCGGTACACCGCGACGGCGCTCACTGAGGCCTCGAAGGCGGCGAACGGGCCGGCCTCGAGGTCTTCGACGGCCTCTCTCTTCCCCACGCCGAACGTGAGGTGCGGAGAGTAGCGCTCGGCGCTGTGCGCGGGCACGAACCGCTCGACATAGGCGACCGTGGCGTCGCCGACCGCGGGCTCGCCGGGCAGCGCCAGAAACGCGGCCGCGGTGCCGTCCCACGCGGTGAACGGCCGCAACGCCACGATGAGCGCGGTCTGGAGCACCTGCAACTCCGGTGCGGGAGCGAAGTCGATGCTCGCGAGGAGCGTGCCCGGCGGCGTGCCGAGCTCGGCGCCGACCACGCCGCGGGCGCGCAGGCTCACTGCCGCCAGGTCGTAGGCGGCGATCGTGCGTGCGACAGCCTGGAGGGCGCGGTCGAGGGCGTGACTGCGCACGTAGCGTTGCAGCACGGTCACGTGAGCCTGGTGGGTCTCATCGACAGCGAAGCCCGGCGGGAAGTCGCGCCGCAGCGCCGCGTTGAGCGCCTTTGCTCGAGCCTGCGCGGCGTCATCGGGCACAAGCAGAACGTCGACTGCCGTCAGGGCTCCGCCACGCTTGGTATCGCTCACGGCGCTCCACCTGCCTTTCGGTCCTTCTCGTCGTTTGCGTTCGCCGACCGGTCGTCCCTTCTCCTGTCTTCGCACTCTTCCCCGCGTGGCGCGATCCTGGCGTCCCGACGGCCGCTCCGGCCGAAGGTCAGCGTCCCGGCCAGGAGCAGAACAGGTGCTCCGGGTCGTAGGACTCGCGCACAGCGCCGAGGCGGCGCCAGGCGGCGGGGCTGAACGACCGCGCGGCTGCGCCGGGGTCGGCAACGAGGTCGGCCTCACCCACGTACCGGCCCGCGGTGAACCCTTCGAGGCCGCGCATGGCGTCGCGCAGCCAGCCCAGGTTCGGCCGTGCGTCGCGCCCCTCTTCCCAGACGGCGTAGACCGCCACGTACAGCCTGCCGGCCGCAGCGAAGGCCGAGGGCGCCGGGGCAACGAGCGGCTGCTGTACGGGGGCGACACCGACGAACACCCACGACGCGGCGCTCGGCGCCGCCCGCAGGGCCGCCGCCAGCGCCGCGAACAACTCCGGCGGCGGCGCGTTGCTGAACAGGCAATCGACCGCGTACTGGCGGCCGACCGGCAGGCGCGCGCCGCTCCCCTCGTACAGCGCCTGCTGGGGCGTCTCGCGGCGTGACTCGCTCTCCAGAAAGCCGCGCCGCCCGACGCCCTCTTCGAGCGGCGCGAGCAACGCCTCGCAGTCCTCGCGCGCGCCGCCGAAGGCCACGGCGGTCACCACCACGACGGGCTCCCCGGCGGCGATGCCGAGCGCACCGACCGCGGCCGGCGCCGTTCCCAGGAACAGCGAGAGCTCGATGCGCCGGTCGAGGCCGGCGGCCAAGTGGGCGACCCAAGCGGCCACGTCGGGCAGCGCCGTGAGCGGGAATGCGAACGAACTGGTGACGGCCAGCGGCGCGTCGTAGACGCGCGTCTCGAAGGCGGTGGCCACCGCGAAGAAGCCGGGGCCCGCGCCGCGCGCCGCCCACAGCAGGTCGGCATGATGCTCGTCGTCGGCGACCAGCACCTCGCCGCGCGCGGTCACCACCTCGACGGCCGTGACGCTGTGGCAGGCGGGTCCCCACGTGCCCGCGTTCCAGCCCAGACCGCCGGCCAGCAGATAGCCGCCCAGACCCACGTCGTGGCAGTGACCCCCGGGAAACGCGAGCCCGTGGGCGCGCAGCGCGCCGGTGAGCTCGCCGGCGGTCAGGCCCGGACCCGCACTGAGCCGCCGCGCCGCAGGGTCGATGCGCACGTGGTCCAGAGTCGACAGGTCGAGCAGCAGGCTGTCGTCGCGCAGCGCCGCGGCCCACCAGCTGTGCCCCGCGGAGCGCAGCGCCAGGCGCAGGCCCAACTCGCGCGCCAGGCCGACCGCGGCGACGACCTCGTCGGTCGTGGCCGCCTGCACGATGACCTCGGGATAACGCTCGGGCAGGCGGGCGTTCCAGACCAGCCGGCGGCGGCGCTCCTCATAGCCGGCCGCGCCGCGGCGCACAATGGCCTCAGTCATGGGCAATCGTCCGCACCCTCATGGCTCCCCTTCCTGCGCGCTCGGGCAGGCGCGCGCAGCGATGGCTTCTCGCCGGCCGGCACCGCGTCCTGGGGCAGAAACCGCCGGCCCCGATGGCGCAGGCGCACCTGCACGAACTCGGCGCCGAAGAACAGGATCATCGCCGAGTAGTACATGAAGAGCAGCAGGGCGACCACCGAGCCCGCCCCGCCGAACGACGACGTCACCGTACCGCGCGCCAGGTACAGACCGATCGCCAGTCGTCCGACGTTGAAGAGCAACGCCGTGACCAGCGCCCCCGACCACAGGTCGGCCCAGTCGGGGCGCACGTTGGCGGTGAAGCGAAACAGGGCACCGAACAGCAGCACAAGCAGCCCAAGCGTCACCACAAAGTCGGCCGCCCGCAGGATGAGGTCGGCAGCCGGCAGCGCGCCGCCGATACGCCCGGCGACCCAGGTCCAGGCCGCGCTCAGACCCAGCAGAGCGACCAGACAGATGCCGAAGCCGATCACCAGCGCGGCGTTCAGAGCCCTGGTGACCAGGAGCAGCCGGACCTTGGTGAGCAGGCGCTTGGTCTGCGGGGATGGCACGTGCCACATGGCGTTCAGCGCCGTGCGCATCATCGAGAAGGCGCCCGAAGCGCCGAACAGGGCGAGGGCGCCGCCGATGAGCAGGGCGGCCACGCCGGTGCCCGGCCGGTGCGCGCTGGTGAGGATGGTGCTTGTCGCGTCGGCCACGGGGGCGCCGGCCTTGTCGTGGATCTGCGAGATGAGATGGTCGCGAGCGGCGCCGGGGCCGTAGGCCAGCCCCGCGATGGCGACGACGATCAACAGCAGCGGCGCCAGCGCGAGCAGCGTGTAGAACGAGAGCGCGGCCGCGTACTGACTCGCCCTGTCGGCCAGCCAGGCCTGAGCGGTCTCTTTGGTCGTGCCGGCAAGGTCGCTCATCGTCATGGCCGGACTCGTGCCCCAAAGCGACCGGACGCACGCCGTCCGCAGGCCAGGCTGAGGCCGGGCAAGGCTCAGTCCCCCGCAGCCCGCGCCGCAGCCGGCGTGGCTCCCGGCAGGGCATTAACCAGGGCTGCGGCGAAGGCGTGCAGGCTCTCGCCGTTCGACACCCGCAGGCGCGCCAGCCGGTAGGGCTGCGCCGGGCCGGCAAGACCGGGGTTCGTGGTCGTGGCGGCCAGATAGCCGGCCGCCCTGACGGCCTTCACCACCGCCGGATCGTAGGAACCAGACGGATAGCAGAAGAAGTTCACGGGCACGCCGAACGCGCGACGCAGGTCGCGGCGCGAGGCGACGAGCTCGTACCGCAGCCGCGCCGCTGAGAGCGTCGTCAGGTCGACATGGTCCACGGTGTGCGAGTCGACCTCCCAACCGGCGGTGATGAGGGCGCGCACGTAGGGCGGCGTCAGGTCTTGTCCCGGCCGCGTATTGCGCACGATCAGGTCGAGCACGGCGGGCCAGCGCAGCTCGCGAAGCAGCGGTGCCACCACCGAGAAGTCCTCTCGGTAACCATCGTCGAACGAGAGCACCACGGGGTGGCGGGGCAGCCGCGCGCGGTGATGCCAGAAGTCGTAGACCTGCTGCAGGCTCACCGCCTGGTAGCCGCGGTCGATCAGGTAGCGCAACTGGGCGACGAATGCCGGCTTTGACACGAACAGCCCGGGGTAGGGCTCTCCCGCCGGCACCGGCCCTATGACGTGATACATGAGGATGGGCACCGCCAGGGTGCGGGGCCCACCGAGAACGACGCGGGTCGGCCTGGCGTGGAGCCGCGCGATCGGCCGCGGCAGTGAGGCCACAGGCAGACCGGCGAACGGCGCTGCGGTGGGCGACGCGGTTGCTCCGGCAGACGCGCTCGGCGTGGCCGAAAGGCCGGCGGTAGGCGCGCCCGGCGAGGTGGCGGCCGCGCCGCCGGGCGCGTCCGGCGTGATGCCGTGCGCAGCCGTCGACGAGCCGGCGCCACCGGGCCGCGCAGCCGATGGCGTCGGCGAATGGCCGCGCCGTGTCGTCGCGTAAAGTCCCGCGGCGGCGGCTGCGAGGCAGAGTACAAAGACGCCGATCCAGACCAGGGCGTGCTTGCGTCTGGGCGGCCCGGGGGTCCCGGTGTCGAGCTGAGGGTAGACGGGCATGAGGCTCATCGTAGTGACGTGGAGCACGGGCGTCCATGCGCGAGGCGCCGGTGCGGGCGGCGCGTACGTCGACCGCCCGCGCCACACTCGAGACGACCGGCGCCGGACGCAACCGGCCGACGGCGCGCGAGGCGGCCGCGTTGCACGCCGGGCGGCCGGTGCCGTCGTGAAGGTCGTGGCGCCCCAGGTGAGCGACGCCAGGCGGCCCGACGCGTCGAGCCGCGGTGGCCTCTCCCCCGCCTCGGTCGGCGCGCCGACCGAGGCGGGAGACGATGCCGGGCTAGAAGCTGCGCACGGCGCGCACGCCGTTGACGAGGCTCTTGAGGTAGTCGGCCTGGCTGCCGTTGGCGAAGTTCAGCAGCCACGCGTCGTAGCCGTCGCCCTCGGATGAGCTCCAGTACGGTGCGTTGGCGAAGCCGCCGATCAAGGCGCGGTTGGTGTAGAGGTAGCTCAGCTCGACGAGACTGGGCAGGTACCAGTCGCCGTACCCGCCGCCGTTGTAGGCCCGGGCCAGCCCCGCGGCGTAGGCGCTGCCCCCGCCGTTCTGCGCGATGATCGCCGTCGTGTCGGCCATGCCGGTCCCGAGGGCCATGCTCGTACCGCCGGCCGTCACGCTCTGGAACAAGGGCAGCGCCCAGACGATCCCGTTGCTCTGATCGTTCGTGGCGGCGATCAGGCCGTGAGTCTGTCCGGCCACGTAGCCGGTGTCGCCGGGCTGCAGGATGTAGCCCACGATGCCGCCGCCATAGGGCGTGCCGATCACGATGCTGGTCGCGGTGAAGGTGACCGGGGAGCCTGTCAGCCCAACGCTCGTGGCGGTCAGCGTGTTGGGACCGGCGGCCGAGCCCATCGTCCAACTGCCGACCGCGGCGAGGCCGGCGGCGTTGGTGGTGGCGGTGAGGCCGGTGGCGGACCCGCCGCCGCCGGTCACGGCGAAGGTGACGCCCACGCCGGCCACGGCGTTGCCGCCGGAGTCGGTGACCACGACGCTCGGCGGAGTCGCGACGGCCGTGGATGGGGCCGCCGCCTGGCCGTTGCCGGCCTTCACCGCCATCTGTGTAGCCGCCCCGACCGCGAGCGTGAAGGCGTTCGAGGTGGCCGCCGTGAGTGAGGCCGGCGTGAAGGTCAGCGTGTAGGAGCCGACGGTGCCCGTCACGATGAGGCTCGAGAAGGTCGCCACGCCGGAGCTGTTGGTCTGCACCGTGGTGGTGCCGGAAAG
>CAZFJE010000012.1:12944-32987 GCA_964519555.1 uncultured Thermoleophilia bacterium | reverse complement strand
ACCACTTCGACCACCGGTGCGTCTCTGGAGCCGGCTTCTTCCGCAGCCTTCTAGAACGCCTGTTGCCTGACCCTGCCCGCCCGGCGCCCGTACGAAATCCCGAAAGTGGAGTTTCAGGCTCGTGCGTCGCGTGGGAGGCGTGACGCATTCTTCAGAATGTCGCCATGGACTCATGCATCATGTGTCGCACGCCGCTACCGCCCCGGGGGCATGGCCAGCACCGCCTCTACTGCACCCGGGCTTGCCGGGAGCGCGCCTACCGCGAGCGCCAGAAGCGAGCCGACGAGGGGCTTCTGCCGCCGATCGCCTCAACGCATCCCATCGACCAGCTCGTCGAAGCCATCCTCACTGCACGGTGGCTTGCCGCGAACCTGCGTCGCCTCGGGCGCGACATCGGGCCGCAGCTCGGCTTGCGCTGTACCAAGGTCGCCGATGACTTTGAACGAGCCATGAGCGAGAACTTCCCCGAGGCGTGCGACCGCGCACAGAGCGCCGACGATCGCGCCATGAAGCAGCTCACGCGCCTCGCCATCGAGCATCCGATCCCCAACTAAGAGCGTTCAGCGTTCGTCCGCAAGGATTGCGACAATACCTCGCGTGAATACCCGGCCATGGACATCCAAGGAGCTTTCCGAACTGCGACGCCACCGTGAGCTCGGCGCCGTGGAGATCGCTCGGCACCTCGGGCGCTCGGTCGGCTCGGTGCGAGCGGCAGCATATCGTCAGCGCGTCACCCTGCGCCGGCCCGGAGAGCGCGGCGGCCACCTGCTCGGCCAGGGGCGCAAAGCCTCCCTGCCGGTCGAGGAACGCGCCAGGGCGATCGCCGATCCCGTGTTGCTCTCCCGCGCCGCAGCCGCCCGCGAGGGCGCGCTCTGCCCTGACTGCGGGCGCCGGCCGGTCGAGGTCGCTACGACTGGGTTTTGCGGCGTCTGTTCCTCTAAATTCCTTGAGCGGCTCACGCATGACCAAGGTCACGAGCTCAAGACGGCGCGCGAGATCCTCGACATGCTATGTACCATCCACGGAGGCGCGCTCGTCAAGGGACAGCTGACACTGGCGTTGCAGAGCGCACGCCAGCGGCGACACCGCGATCGCGTGAAACGCCAGGGCTGCGCCGGCACCACCTGAGCGACCGGGTCACCGGGGCCGTCGCCGAGCGGCACTCGTCCCTGGCCCGGTCGGGTCGTGGACATCGCGTGTACGGCACTTCGGCGCTTGTCTCCCGACCTGCTGTCACGGCGACAGGTGACCGTAACCGACTTCACAGAACTGGCAGCCCACCGATTTGGCAACCCTTCGGGGAGTCGCGCCGAATCTCGCCAGTGCCGATATAGACTGTGCTCGTCGCCGTGGAGTCGTCCCAGGCTCGCTGCGACGATGTGCTTGACGAGGGGGTCGGTGTTGACTGACGGGACCACGGTCGGCTTCCGGACGCATCGTCCGGAAGAGGAGGAGCTCGCCCGTCTGAGGGCACGACTTGCTGCGCTCAATGACGAGCTCGCTGATCGCGAACTCGAGTTGGCGACGCGCCGCCGCGAACTGCTCGACTTCCAGCGGCGCTATCTTGCGATAGTCGGCACGCGCTTCGCCAAGCTCGACCGACTAGTGGCGGAGATTGCCTCTCTTGAGGCAGCGCGAGCACCGTCTCCTGAGGCCGAGTGGCAGGCGCAAGCGAGCGCCGAACGGGCGCGCGAGTCGGCGGAGGCCCTGGGTGACGATCCCGACGCGCTTCGTCAGGCCGCAGAACAGCCGAAGCTCGCGATTCCCGAGGACCTCAAGAAGCTCTACCGCAAAGTGGCGAAGGCGGTGCATCCCGACTACGCCTCGGATGACGACGACCGCGCCTTGCGCGAACGCGCCATGGCCGACGCGAATGCCGCCTATGCAGCGGGCGACGTCGAGCGTCTCAGGGCGATCCTCGAAGATTGGGAGAACAGCCCCGGCGCCGTCTCGGGCGATGGCGCCGGTGCCGACCTGGTGCGCGTCATCCGCGCTATCGCGGCGGTTGAGGCGCGCCTCGCGGCTCTTGTTGGCGAGATCGCCTCCTGCGGAGAGGACAGCCTCGGTGAGTTGTACGAGGATGCCGCGGCAGCGGAGGCTGAGGGGCGCGACCTTCTGGGCGAGCTGGCCGACGGGGTGGACGCCCGGATCGCCGCAGCGCGCCTGCGCCTCAGAGAACTCTCAGGGGACCGCCCTGATGACTGACGGACGCGAAGAGCCCCGCCTCGAGATCGTGCGGCAGTCCGTCGCGCTTGAGCCGGTTGCCCGCCTTGTCGACCGCGGGCGTGACCTGGCCGAGACCCTCGCTGGAAATGCCTTTCTCGACGTTGCGGCTGCAACGCACCTCACCTTGGCCATAGCGACTGACGGCTCGCTGTGGGCTTGGGGGAGGAATGACCGCGGTCAGCTCGGCCTCGGCGATCTCGATGATCGCGACCGCCCCACGCGCGTCGGCAACGAGGGCGACTGGACGTCGGTCGCGGCTGGTGGCTACGCGCACACCCTGGCCCTGAAGCGCGACGGCTCGCTGTGGGCGTGGGGCGCCAACGAGTTCGGTCAGCTCGGCCTCGGCGATCTCGAGAACCGCCGCTACCCGACGCGCGTCGGCGACGAGGGCGACTGGGCGTCGGTCGCAGCTGGCTGGGTGCAATCATTTGCCCTGAAGCGCGACGGCTCGCTGTATGCGTGGGGCGAGAATTCCTTCGGCGCGCTCGGCCTCGGCGATCTCGAGGATCGCGACCGCCCCACGCGCGTCGGAGACGAGGGCGACTGGGCGTCGGTCGCGGCTGGCTCATGGCAATCACTTGCCGTGAAGCGCGACGGCTCGCTGTGGGCATGGGGCGACAACCAGTACGGCCAGCTCGGCCTCGGCGATCTCGATGACTTTGACCGCCCCACGCGCGTCGGTGACGACAGCGACTGGGCGTCGGTTGCGGCCGGCTTGGGTCACACCCTCGCCCTGAAACGCGACGGTTCAATCTGGGCGTGGGGCGCCAACGGGTCCGGCCAGCTCGGCCTCGGCGATCTCGAGAACCGCTACTACCCCACGCGCGTCGGCAACGAGGGCGACTGGACGTCGGTCGCGGCTGGCTACGCGCACACCCTGGCCCTGAAGCGCGGCGGATCGCCGTGGGCGTGGGGCGCCAACGGGTCCGGCCAGCTCGGCCTCGGCGATCTCGAGAACCGCTCCTGCCCCACGCGCGTCGACCACGACACCGACTGGGCGTTGGTCGCAGCTGGCGGGCAGCACACCGCTGCCCTCAAGCGGGACGGCTCGCTCTGGACCTGGGGGGCCAACCGCAGGGCAGAGCTTGGCCATCGCGATCTTGCGATCGGCGATCGCCCTACTCGCGTCGGCGACAAAAGTGACTGGACCTTGGTGGAAGTCGGCTACGGGTGCACCTTCGCCCTGAAGGGCGACGGCTCGCTCTGGGGGTGGGGCCATATCTCGTTCGGCCAACAGCGAGTAGGCGACGTCGTTGTTTGCGGCCAGCCCACGCGCGTCGGTACCAATGCCGATTGGGTATCGGTGGCGGTGGCGGCTGGCTACGCCCGCATCCTGGCCCTCAAGCGCGACGGCTCGCTCTGGGGATGGGGCAAGAATGAGCGTGGTCAGCTCGGTCTCGGCGATCTTGAGAGCCGCTCCTGCCCGACGCGCGTCGGCGACGACAACTGGGCATCGGTTGAAGTCGACGACGAGCGCACTTTCGCCCTCAAGCGCGACGGCTCGCTCTGGGGATGGGGCAAGAATGAGCGTGGTCAGCTCGGTCTCGGCGATCTCGAGAGCCGCTCCTACCCGACGCGCGTCGGCGACGACAGCGACTGGGCGTCGGTCGCGGCCGGGTCCGGGTGCACTTTCGCCCTGAAGCGCGACGGCTTGCTGTATGCGTGGGGCGAGAATTTCTTCGGCGCGCTCGGCCTCGGCGATTTCGAGAACCGCGCCTACCCGACGCGCGTCGACGACGACACCGACTGGGCGTCGGTTGCGGCCGGCTTGGGTCACACCCTCGCCCTGAAACGCGACGGTTCAATCTGGGCGTGGGGCGCCAACGGGTCCGGCCAGCTCGGCCTCGGCGATCTCGAGAACCGCTACTACCCCACGCGCGTCGGCGACGAGGACGACTGGGCAGCGGTCGCGGCCGGCGGCCACCACACTGTTGTCCTCAAACGGGACGGCTCGCTGTGGGCGTCGGGCGACAATGTGTCCGGCCAACTCGGCCTCGGCGATCACGAGAGCCGTTACTACCCCACGCGCGTCGGCGACGAGGACGACTGGGCGTCGGTCGCCGCCGGCCAAGGACATAGCATCGCCCTGAAGCGCGACGGCTCGCTGTGGACGTGGGGTAGTAACTGGGACGGCGAGCTCGGGCTCGGCGACGCGATCCATAATCGGCCAGTCCGACTTCTGGGACTGCGCTTACGGTAGGTCGCGGGGATGTCGGCGAGGCCGAATCTTGTTGTTCTCTGCGCCTATTGATCGATGCGATAGGGAGTCCCCTTTATCTCATCTACATCCCGTGAATGAGACTGGCAGGGGTGGCGATTGAGAATGACGTTTCGCAGCCGCCCCGGCGGCACAACCCCCAGGTTCAGTACCTGTTGACCGTAAAGCTGTCGTTCATCTTGTCGAAATCCCACAGCCAAGTCTTGGCCCTGCTCGTGCGCGTCCAGCCGAAGAAGGCGTATTCGGCCCTCGGTGTGTAGACCCAGAACCACCGGACGGTAATGGACGTCCCAGACGAGTCGGTGGTACGGACTGTTTCCTTCACGGCTGGAAACGGACCCACATGGGTCGCGACGGCAATAACGTTCGGCCCATAGCTTGACTTGCCGGTGGCGACCGTCGCGTCGACTATCTTGCGCATCATGCTTGGCTTGCGTATGCGGACGTATTCCTTATGTGTGAAGAGAGGGGGTTGTCTCCACGCAAGCGCATAGCCACCGGGTTCTGTGGTGCCCGTCCAGTACTCCGGATAAAAGGCCACGATGCCACCGATGCGGGCGTTCACACCGCCACTGCCCTTTGGCAAGAAGGTCATAAGCGTCTTCATTGCCGGTGACGAAACGTCAGCGTCCGCTTGGATGCCCCACGGCAGCATCACGCGCAGCCCAATCTTCGAGTTCTGATACTCGGCAGGTCCGACCACGCCACTGCGAGTCGGCATGGGCATGGGGGCCACCGGCTTGGAGGCTCCGCAAGCGGAGACGGTGAGCACGACAAGCCCCACGGACAATGCCGCAAAGCACGTGTTGACCCTCATTGTCCCCCCTCAGTTGAGTGGCACGAGTCTAACACCGCGGCGGGAAGGGATTGCGTACGGCGGCCGGGTCACGATGGGCGGAGTTGTTGGGCAAGTCACCGCCGACCCAGCCGTGGCACACATGGCTCGCCCCCGTCGGTTTACTTCCTGCGGGGGCGCAAGCGGTCCAAGCAGAGCGTCGGTCATCTCCGGTCGGTGAGGCCAGGGTTCTGATGGACGGCGAGGGGAACTCTCTTTTCGAGTGTTGCCATGGCTAGCTGCGCACGCGAGCGCCGGACACTCTTGCGCTCGACCGAACGTACGAGGGGTAGCCTACGCCTTTCTACGGGGGAGGCCATGGAGTCACCGACCGAAGCCGCGCGAGCGGGGTGGCCACCGGCCCGGTCAGGCAAATCCTTCGCGGCCACGTTGGTGCCGCCCTCTGTCCCCGCTCTGTCCCCGCGACGCGCCGGCACGTGGCTCTCGGGGACACTACGGCGTGCACGTGGCATCACGGCCAGTCGCATATATTACCTGCAAATATCGCATGTCGCAGCAGGTAGCAGTAGTTGCCGTCAGGTCAGCGGGCCGTCTGGGGGACTAGGGGTCGCCAGTTCGAATCTGGCCACGCCGACCATTTCTTTGCCAGGATCTGGCGAGACCGCGCGCCACGACTCGTCAGAGGACGCTGAGCGCCCCTACAAGCCCCTCATCGGGCGCGCCCCGGCCGGACCCTCGCAGGCCACGCCACGCCACGCCGACCGACCTTCTCTCCTCTTCTCGGCCCGTCGTGCCCGAGGCGACACGAGGCGCCCCTGCCCCGCTGCGCGAGCCCCAGGCCCAGCCACAGGGTCGAGACACCTGAGCCACACGCGAAGCGCCTCGGTGCGCCGGCGGCCCCAACGAAAAGCGACCGGTCCGTGCCGGTCGCAAGAAGCGCGTCGGGGGGGTCGTCGGCGGCGGTCAGACCGCGAGCACCTGCGAACGCGGCTCGCCGTGACTGTTGCCGTTGCCGTTGCCGTTGGCGGGACGCTCGAGCATGGCCTTCATGTCGTCGGAGAACGGCGTGTGCAGCAGCAGGACGCTGTAGAGCGCGTCGATCAGCTGGGTGGAGGCGTCGAGGACATCGGCCACTTGACGCAGCCGGAACTCGAGGAAGAAGTCGGGTTCGACGCACAGCGAGGTGGCGATGGTGCGAATGACGGGGTCGGCCGGCACAGGCCGCGTGCCCTTGGTGAGGTGATTGAGGTAGCCGGCCGAGAGCTGCGTCTTGTAGGCGAGCTGGCGGTAGCTCAGGTGACGCTCCTCCATGAGCCCCTTCAGGGCAGCCTGGAAGCGTTCGCGAGTGTACCGCGGCCGAGTGGCTTTGAGCATAGTCTGCATTTCGCTAAACGTTATCGCCCAAATACGACCCTAACTTGAGCGGCAGACCCGGCCTTTTGTCGCCAGCCTTGGCAACGCGGCGTCTCTAGCCCTGGCAACAGGGCTTCGCGAGGGCTGCTTGCAGGGCAGCACGGAGCGATGCGACAGTTATCGCTGGAACGGTGCGGTTACGACTCAGGACAGGGCGGCGGCGACGGCCGCCGCGAGGTCGGCCACGGCGACGTCGGCGCGCGCGCCCGAGGCGCGCGGCTTGAGCTCGACCACCCGCTCCGCGGCACGCTTGCCGACCACTACCTGTACCGGGCAGCCCAGCAGGTCGGCGTCTTTGAACTTGATGCCGGGCGAGAGCTCGCGGTCGTCGAACAGCACTTCGAGACCGCTTTCGCGCAAGGCGGCGTAGAGCTCGTCGGCGAGGGCCGCCTGTACCGGGTCGGCGGCGCGCACCACGACCAGGTGCACCTGGAAGGGCGCGATGCCGGCCGGCCAGCAGATGCCGTGCTCGTCGTGATGCTGCTCGACGGCCGCCGCGGCGATGCGCGAGAGACCTATGCCGTAGCAGCCCATCACGATGTCGCGCTCCTTGCCCTGCTCGTCTAAGTAGGTGGCTCCCATGGGTTTGGAGTACTTGGCGCCCAGCTGGAAGATGTTGCCGACCTCGATCACGCGCTCGCCCACCAGGGCTGCGCCGCACTCAGGGCAGGGGTCGCCGTGGCGCACCATGCGCAGGTCGTGATATTCGCCGACGACCTCGTCGGCGGCGATGCCGGCAAGGTGATAGTCGGGCTTGTTGGCGCCCCCGGTGTAGGTGCCGCCGCGTAGCGTCTCGTCGCCCAGCACGGGCAGCGCCGTGCCGACGGGGCCGACAAAGCCGGGCGCCACGCCTTGGGCTTCGAGCACCTCGTCGGGCGTCGCGAGGCGGAACTCGCCGACGATGCGCTGCAACTTGGCTTCGTGGAGGTCGTGGTCGCCGCGCACCAGTACGAGCAGCGGACCGCGCTCGGCGCTCATGACGACGAGCGACTTGACGAGCTCGCGAGGCGCCACGTCGAGGAATGCGGCGACGTCGTCGATGGTGCGCCGGCCGGGGGTGTGGATCTCGCGACGCGCTTTCCCACTCCCCGCCTCGTCGGGGCGCGCGGCCTCGGTGTCGGGGCCCGCCACGGCAAGCTCGACGTTGGCGGCGTAGCCGCAGCCGGGGCAGAACACGATCTCGTCTTCGCCGGCCGCGCTGGGGGCCATGTACTCGTGGGCGATCTTGCCACCCATCATGCCGGGGTCGGAGAGCACGCGCTTCACGTCGACCCCGCAGCGCGCGAAGATGCGGTCGTAGGCGGCGATGTGCTTGTCATAGCTCACCTGCAGGGCCTCGAAGTCGACGTCGAGGCTGTAGGAATCCTTCATGATGAACTCGCGTGTGCGCAGCAGACCGCTCTTGGGCCGCGCCTCGTCGCGCTCCTTGGTCTGGATGTGGAACCAGAGCTGGGGCAACTGCTTGTAGGAGTGCACCTCGCGCGCCGCCAGCCAGGTGACGACCTCTTCGTGGGTCATGGCCAGCACCATGTCGGTGCCTTTGCGGTCCTTGAAGCGGAACAGTTCGTCGCCGATGGCGTCCCAGCGCCCCGACTGCTGCCAGATCTCGGCGGGGTTGATCACGGGGTAGAGCATCTCCTGGCAGCCGATCGACTCCATCTCGTCGCGTATGACGGCCTCGATCTTGCGCATGACCCGCCAGCCGGCCGGCAGGAACACGTAGATGCCCGCGGCGAGCTGGCGGATCAGGCCGGCCCGCACCATGAGCTTATGGCTGGCGGCCTCGGCTCCGGCCGGGTCTTCTTTGACTGTGGGAAACAGCAGCTGACTTGCGCGCATGGGCCAGGACTCCGCATCTGTTCGCTCTAAGGTTGCGGGCCGGCGCGGACTGACGCTCCGGCCGTCGCTCTCGGCGTCGCGTGCGGCGCTCGCCGTGACGGCGAAGCGACCGATCGAGGCTCGGGAGGGCGTACGTCATGATACGGCACCGTCGCGCCGCGTCGCAACGAAGCGGCCTGCTCGCCCAGGCCGGCGAGATACCCCAGGCCGCCGCTCGCGGCGCTCTCGAAGCGCTTTCTGACCGGCGGCGCCTCGGGTCAGCAGGGCGCGGCACCGCCGCGCGAGAGCTCGGCGTCGATACAGGCGAACAGCTCTTCGACCAGGCGCCCCTCGGGCACCGTGGAGACCTTGACGCCGTGGGCGAAGACGATGCCCTCTCCCCTGCCGCCGGCGATGCCGAAGTCGGCGTGGCGCGCCTCTTCGGGGCCGTTCACGCGGCAGCCCATGACCGCCACGCTGATCGGCGCTCGGTACGAGCGCAAGCGCTCTTCGACCGTCTCGGCGAGGCCGACGATGTCGATCTCGGTGCGGCCGCAGGTCGGACACGAGATCAGGTTGGGACCGCGGCGGCGCAGCTCGAGGGCTTCGAGGATGGCCCAGGCGACGCGCACCTCTTCGACCGGGTCGGCGGTCAGCGAGACGCGGATGGTGTCGCCGATGCCCTCGGCCAGCAGGGCGCCGATGCCGACGGCGCTCTTCACGGTGCCCGACCAGGCGGTGCCGGCCTCGGTCACCCCGACGTGCAGCGGCGCTTCGCTGCGCAGCGAGAGCGCCCGGTAGGCGGCGATGGTGTCGGGCACGCTCGAGCTCTTCACCGAGAGCTTGTAGTCGGTAAAGCCCCACTCGTCGAAGCACGTCGCGTGGCGCAGCGCTGCTTCGACCAGGGCGGCCGTGGGGTCGGTCGCGGCCAGACCGCGCAGGTCGCGCGGCAGTGAACCGGAGTTCACGCCGATGCGGATGGCGGCGCCGTGCTGCCCGGCGGCTTCGACGACGGCGCGCACGTGGGCGTCGTTGCCGATGGTGCCGGGATTGATGCGCACCGCGGCGGCGCCGGCTTCGAGGGCGGCCCGGGCCAGGCGCCAGTCGAAGTGGATGTCGGCGACGATCGGCACCGGCGCATGGCGCACGACTTCGGCGAAGGCGTCGACGTCGGCGGCGGCCGGCAGCGTGACGCGCACCAGCTCGCTACCGGCCGCCGCCAGCGCCCCCACTTGCTCGAGGGTCGCCGTGGCGTCGGCGGTGGGCGTGTTGGTCATGGACTGCACGACGACCGGAGCGCCGCCGCCGACTGCCACCGCACCCACGTGGATCTGTCGCACGCTGCTCATGGGGTGAGGATACTACAGGCGCTCACACGGACGCTTTAGCGCGCTGGGCTCAGCGCCTGGGCCAGGGTGGTGACGCCGGCGGGCCGCCTGAAGATCGCATACTGAGGCCTGCGAAGCACGAGGCGGTAGTGCAGCCCGCCAGTGTAGTGCTGCTCGAGCTCCTGGGGACTGAGCTTCATGGCATCGATCACCCGCACGATCACGTCGGGCAGGGTGTTCTCTCGCCGGTAGTAGTCGAGCGTGCCCGCCGGCAGCGGACCTGGGTCGTCCACGTCTGTCAGTCCCTTGCTGCTCGCCACCCACACGGTGTTGGCTGCGACCCGGCCCGGCCAGAACAGGTAGAAGGCCGGCTCCTGGTAGAAGACGAGGAGCCGGTCGGACGGCTTGGTCGTGCGCCTGAGATCGGCGCTCAGCTGCTCGAGGTAGGCAGCGCGGGTCGACGTGGTGCGCACGCCGGCATATGGGCCGCTGCGCATGGTCACCGTGAGCTGCGAGTACGGCACCGCGCGTGGCAGGAACTGGTATTGATAGGTGACGGTGACCGCCAAGATCCCGGAGAGGCAGGCGACGGCGAGGCTCGGCAGCAGTCGGCGCAGAAGGCCGGGGTCGCTCTCGCGCGGGGCCAGAGCAAGGGCGAGGAACACCCCGCTCAGCACCATCGCCGGCAGCAGACCGACGTCTGTCTGCAGCCAGCCGTTGGCGCTCGAGTACCCGCTGACCAGGCCGGCGGCAAGCGCGGGGCAGTAGCCCCACAACAGCAAGCGCTTGGCCTGGGCCCGCCGCTCGACTGGAACGAACAGATAGAAGAAGGGCGCCGCAAGCCCGTAGACCACGCCAAAGCCGTCGGCGGCCGAGACGAGTTGCTCGCCAAAGGGCAGCAAGGCGAGCGGCGCGAGAGCCAGGGCGACTCGGCAGACGTGCCATCGACGGTACGCCAACCAGACCACAAGCGCTGCGACGATCACCCAGGGGTAGAGCTCGACGTGGCCGATCGCCCCGTGGACGACCCCCCAGAGCTTGGTCGGTCCGCCGGAATCATTGAGGCGGTCCCAGCCGGTGATCTGCCAGCGAAGGGAGCGCATGACATTGCTCACCCCGAAACTGGCGAGCAGCACTGCCTCGAGAGCGAGCGTGGTCAGGGCGCCGAGACACCAGGCGCACAACGCCCGGCGGCGACGCTCCGGCATGGCAAGGGCGACGCACAACGCGATCGCCGGCAGGGCCACGACCAGCGTCGGGTAGGCGAAGGCCGCGAGCGCCTGCGCGACCCCGGCGGCGGCCAGGAAGCGAAGGCGACCACCGTCCAGGGCGCGCGCGCCGAGACCCATGCCGATGACAAGCAGTCCAGCACCGAGCGTGTTGTAGCTGAAGTTGGTGGTGGAGACGAAGACGAAGGTGCTGCACACAAGGCAGGCCAGGAGGGCCTGCTCCCAGCGGACCAGCTTCTTCAGCCCAAACCAGGCGATCGCAGAGACCAGCACCGTCCAGACCAGGTAGAGGTGGCGGGTGAACAGCACGATGCCCTGGGCCCCGCCCGTCAGCCAGACGTAGAGCTTGACGAACGGGTACACGAAGAACTGCGCGGTCTGCAAGACGTTCATCTCGTCAACGAACGGTCGGGCGCCCAGAGCCATGCGATACGGGACGGCGACATAGAAGCCTTCGTCGTTCAGGTCGGTGCCGAGAGACAGCCGGCGCCAAGCGAAGGCGAGCGCCACGAGCGCCACCCCCACCGCCACCGAGGCGAGGACAGGCGGCGGCCACAAGCGTCGCCGCGAGAGCATCGGTTCGTCGGGGGCGTCGGCCGATCCGCCGACGACGGGGTCGGGGCGTTTCGCCGGCGGGCGTCTTCGGGTCGGGGTCAGGGTCACACGACGCTCGGGTGACTGCCTGGCTTTGCAGCGCGCTTGATGATCACAGCGTCGTGGTCACGGGCGTCCTTGCAGGGCGGGAGCTTGGCGCTCGCCGGCCGGATTCGCTGCGGAGTGGCGGCATCGATCATCGGCTCTCGACCTCGATCCTGTTCGTTGCTCTTCGGCCACAGGTGCGGCAGAAGCCGCTATTTTCAGTCGGCGCTTGGCAAGGGGGTGTAGACGCCGTACTCGCCCCACGAGCCGACAAGACGGTAGTGGCTGTGGATGTAGGCGGAGAACATCCCGCCCAGGTTGGGTTGCGCGTTTCGTTCGTACAGGGGAAACGGGAACAGGGTGAGCGCTCCGTAGAAGTGCTCCCTGGGACCGGACAGCCAGCCGGCCGTGGGCGTCTCCGCCGGGTCGGCCTGCTCGATCTCAAGCTCGTCAGTCGCGGGCAGTAACAGACAATCCGCCCCGGACAGCCCTGCGAGCTTCTTGGAGATGTCGGCCTGCGAGAGCCCGAGGCCTGGGACCGGATCGAGAGCCAGCCGCCCCTCGCGCGCGAGGGTGAACGCCAGGTCGTAGTCCGCTTCTTCAAATCCGGCAGGCGCCGCTATCCGCCGATACTGATCCAGGCGGTCGAGACTCGCGGCCGACTTCTGCCCGACGTAGTCGGCCTGGTCACCTCGCGATGCTGCTCCGGGCGGCCACGAGAGGACGTCCTGAAGAGCGTGAAACTGGCCATCGGTCAATGAGCCGCTCGTCGCGACGGCCCGCAGCAGCACGGGGCCCTGAAGCTGCGTGATGTCGATGTAGCCGGAGATCGAAAACACGACGAGCACGAGCACGACAAAGGGGGCGAAGAACCTCCCTCTGTGGCGCGCCAGGAATGCCGCGGCGAGCACGAAGGCCAGGAAGCCGTTGAAGAAGATGTGGCCCGAGTCGGCGCGTCCGAAGGCCGCGGGGGCGAGGGCGGCACACACCACGACGAGCGACAGCGTGAGCGGTCGTTCGGCAGCAGGCGAGCTGCGCAGGCTCAGGGGGAGCAGCAACGCTACGATGAACGCGGCGAGCAGGTAGACCAGCGCGGGAGGCCCCGGCAGGACCGGCAGGTTCAACCCTCCGCCGGCGAACGACAGAACAAGCGCGAAATAGCCACGCGAAAGCGCGGCCAGGGGCAGCAGGCCTACGGTGAACGCAAGCGCCGCGATGCCGGCGACGCGACGCTCGGCCAACCCGAAGACGACGAAGTAGCAGGCGATCCCGGCAAGGGCCGCAAGCTCCATCTCGGGTGTCGAGAAGACGAGCACGGCGACCAGGCCGCCGAGCGCGGCAAGCGCCATGGCGAAGGGCCGCACGCCGCCCTTCGCGCGCGTGCCGGCCGCATGAACGGCCAGGAGCACCGCAGGCGCCGCGAGGTACCGCACCAGGGTGTATTGAACGCCGGCCGTCACATTGACCACGCAGACGCCGCCGAGGCACACAAAGAGGAGAGCCCGACGCCGGTCGCCCAACCGGAGTCTGGAGACGAGCACGTACAGCATCGCCCAGGAGCTGACGAGAAAGACCGCGTACACGGCGTCGTAGGCGCCGAGCGGCGATACTCCGTGGCGTCGGAGCAGGCGCCAGAGCCACACCGGACCATAGAGTCCGCCGAGCGCGTAGCCGTACGAGAACTGGGTGAATGGGCGGTAGCCTGCGGCGAGTTGCGCCATGCGGTCGACAAAGAACGTCGTCTCGCCGTAGGCGACGCCCGCGGTGATCCGGGCGAGGACGATGGCGATGCCTAAAGAGAGCACCCCGACGGCCGCGGCGACGGCTCGCAGCCGATATCGCTCGCCGACGGCATCCATGTTCCACAGCGGCGCGGGGACGGTGACCGGGTTCGTCGCTCGCGCCGCGATCAAGGCGATCGCACAGCAGGTCGCCCAAAGCACCAGGGGCGCCACGGAGTTGGCGAACCCGACCATGTACGAGTCGGAGAGCACTGGCGCGCCGCGCACCGGCACGAACCAGGGCAGCACGAACACAGCGCAGGCCCCGCCAAGGCAGAGCGCGACGGTCGCGAGACTCGGTGAGACGCGAGACGTCACAGCGGCGGCCTGCTCTGACCCCCGCCCTGGCTGTACGTCGCTTTTCTGGACGGAAGGTCCACCGGTACATCGAAGTTGATGCGTTCCCTCTCGACGACGTGCGGGCGATGGTAGACCTGCGTCTGGATAGAGCCGATGTACTCGCCGAGTATGCCGATGAAGAGGAGCTGCACGCTGCCGAAGAAGTAGATGCCGATGAGCAGCGGCGCAAGCCCCATGTCGAAGGTATGCCAGAACATGAGCTTCAGCACGAGGTAGATGAGCGAGATGCCCAACGCCAGGATCGAGAGAAGGAAGCCGGCCATCATCGCCAGGCGCAGGGGCACCTTTGAGTGGTTGGTGATGCCCAGCATGGCGAGGTCGTAGAGCGTGTAGAAGTTGTTCTTGGTGGTGCCGTGCTGGCGGCGCTGCTGCACATAGGGGATCTCGACGTGCTCGTAGCCCAGGTCGCTCACGAGCCCGCGAAAATACGGGTAGGGATCGTCGATGTCATGCAGCGCGTCGACGACGACTCGGTCGTAGAGACCGTACCCCGTGAAGTTCTCGATGAGCGGCACGTCGCTCAGGTGGTTGATGAGGCGGTAGTAGAGGCCGCGCAAGAAGAACATCGAACGCCTCTCCAGGCTCTCCTTCTTCACGCCGACGACGACTTTGTAGCCCTCTTCCCACTTCTGGATGAACTCGCGGATCAGCTCGGGGGGGTCTTGAAGATCGGCGGCGATGCAGCAGACGGCATCCCCCGTGGCCTGGAGCAGCCCGTGGTAGGGCGAACGCACATGCCCGAAGTTGCGGGTGTTGACGATCACCTTGACGTGGTCGTCGTCGGCGCAGATCGCGCGCAGGATCGCGACCGTGCGGTCGGTCGAGGCGTTGTCGATGAAGATGTGTTCGTAGTCGTAGCCCGGGAGCGAGTCGAGCACGTCGCGGACACGACGGTGAAGCTCCTCTACGTTCTCTTCTTCGTTGAAGCAGCCGGTGACGATGCTGATCGTGGTCATTCGTGCCCCCTGGACAGAGGATCGGCCGCTATCGGGGACTTCTTTCCGACTGCCCGAAAGCTGAAGTTCTTATGGGCCGTGTAGCTGGCGACGACCACGCCCAGCGTGAAGAGCGCCTGGACGACATAGGCGTTCACCGCCAGGTGGTGCAGGGCGATCGGGTAGGCGATGAGATTGACGACCATCGTGGCGAGGTAGACGCCCGAGAAGCGGGGCAGCTCGCGCCACACGCTCGCGTGACTGCGGAACACGACGAACCGGTACCAGACGTAGGCGTTGGCGATGGCCAGGCAATACGACAGGATGAGGATCGGAGCGTAGCTCACGGCCGGGGACAACAGTCGGTACAACGCGGCCCACACGACGTAGCCGAACGCAGTGTTGAACGCCCCTATCGCCAGGTACTGCAGCTTCTCACGCTGCGGCGCAAGGAACTCGGGCACCAGACGATCGGCCGCAGCCTCGATGAAGCGCCTGCTCATTCCACGCCGCGATCGGTGAGAGCCGAGCACGACGGACTCGGCCGGCATCTAGATGCCACGGTTGTCGATGACATTCCGCAGGCTCTCGTGATGAGCGTAGGGGCTGTCGATCGCGCCTATGGCGATGGCTTCGTCGGCGACCACGTCGTGAAGCAGGACCTCGCCGCGCATCAGCTCGCGGCAGGAGATCTGACCCTTCTGCAGCGGGATCGCCAGGTAGATGTCGTCGTCGCACAGGGCGTGACCGGCGGGCAGGTCGCGCCGGGCATAGACGCCCCGCACGAGGTCGTTGAGGTACTCGATCTCCGGCCGGCTGGAGGTGCGCCAGCTGTCGCCCCCCGGACCGCACATCTCCTTGGCCTTCTTCCAGGCTTTGAACCAGGTGTCGACCTGCTCAGGCACAGAGCAATACGGCGAGACCGGCGCTCCGTCGTCGATGTCGATGTGGCGCTCGAACGTGCGCGCGCCCTTCGCGTAGGCGATCGCGATCGAACTTGTCCAGTCGTGACATTCGTGCGACGACAGCCCGATGATGTGGTTGGGGTAGCGCATACGCAGAAAATCGATCTGGTTGAGCTGCAGCTCGTTGTCTTCGCACGGGTAGAGCGAGACGCAGTGATTGATGGCCAACGGGATGTTGCGGTTCTCGAAGAAGGTCACAAGGTCGTCGAGGTCTTTGAGCGAGCATCCCCCGGTGCTGACCATCACGGGCTGACGCAGACTCGCCAGCTTCTCGATCAGCACCCAGTCGTTCCCGTCGGAGCTCGCCAGCTTGAGGATCTGCACACCAAGGTCGCGGCACGTGTCGACTGAGGCCTCGTCGAACGGTGTCGCCATGGTGACGCAGCCCGCCTTGCGGATCGCCTCGACCAGGAGTCCGTACTCTGCGTTCGACAGACGCGTGGCGAGCGTCTTCTTGATGTAGCGGATGTCGTCGCGATCGCGGAAATCCTTGTGGATGAAGTGCTCGACATCGCGCAGCTGCAGCTTGATCGCGGCGCGGACATTGTTGAAACGTACGACTCGTGAGTACGCCGTGATGATATCGAGGCCTCGACCGACGCTGCCCATGTGGTTGTTGGCGAGCTCCAAGACGAAGAGGTCCTCAAAGATGTCGCGATTCATGAGCGTCTCCTAAGGCTGCTCGATGGGCCGTGCTCACACAGCCTTCTCACTTCAGCCTTTGTCGGCACGATCGCGGCCTGACTCAAGTAGTCAGTATCGACAACACCTGCCGCGGGGGACCGGCGCCGCGTGACGTCGGCCGGCGCATGCCGGCAAGCCACCGGCTCCCTGCCGGGACGCGGCTCAGGAGCGGAGGGTGTCCTCGCCGGGCACAGTGGGCGGCAGGGCGAGCGACAGGAACTCGTTGTGCAGGCCGTAGGAACCGCGAGCCATGTCGACGATGTCGCTCTCGTGGGCCGGCGAGCCGGCCAGAATAGGCTCGGTCCTCCCCTGAAGTGCTTCGGGTCCGGTGACCGTAAGCCCCGCCACGACGATGCCGTGCAACCTTGGGTTGGCATCGACGATGGCCACGATGTTGGCGCCGTTCAGGGGCGCCTGTGCGAGCAGATGCTGCATATGCGTTCCCGCGCCCCAGACGATGAAGGGCACGCCCGACGCGGTCAGGTCGGCGAGATGCGTTCGCACGCGACGCTCGTCGGCCTCGCAGTGGGCTACGTAGCGCCGCGCCGCGGAGGGGCCGATGTGATCGCGCCTCGTCTGGTCGGGCGCGGGCCGGCCGCGGCGGAACACCGCACAGATCACGGGCTCGGGTGTCGATCCTGTATGCCGCAGGGCGGGCCACACCTGCGCCAGCCTGAGACCGGCAGCGACGGCGGCACGAGCCAGCGAGGCCGACGTGAAGTAGTTGATGTGTTCCACGCTGAACTGCTGGAAGGGCATCGCTTCGTCGCTGCGGAATCGCGCGAGGTCGGGCACCTCGATGTAGAGCAACCCCGTCGCGGAAAGGACCGCGGCCACCTGGCGAAGGGCAGCCGGAACGTCGCGCACGTGTTCGAGAACGGCGCTCAGCACGACCAGGTCGGCGGCATCGGCGGCGCTCGGCATGGCGAGCACACTGCCGGTCACGACCTCGACGCCGTACAGACGCCGTGCGGCGAGAGCCGAGTTCTCGGCGGGGTCGATGCCCAGAAGGTTCGTGTAGCCGGCCTCGCGCAGCAGGCCGAGGACGTCTCCGTTGCCGCAGCCCACGTCGACGATCCGGGCCGCGACGTCGGGCACGAGCCCGCGCAGCCCCGCCGCCATGCCGCGATGAGACTCGTCGAGCGATGCGGGCGCCTCGCCGCCGCGCTCGAGGTACTCATACTTCGAGGACTGTGCGTAGTAGCGGTCGAGCGCTTCCTGACTCGGGATGCCGTCGGCATAGACGGCCCCGCAGCGCCCGCACTGTACGACGTCGTATCCGGTGAGGTGATAGCCGTCGTCCGCCACTGCGAAGCGCTGTCGATAGACGAGCTGCGGCTCGTGGCGATCGCAGACCGGACAGTGCCTGGGGGTCATCGTCGCCCACCGTCAGCGTCGCCGGAGACGACCAGATCGACGATCTCCGTCGCCTGCCACAGGACGAGTGCCTCGGCACGAGGCGCCCGCGGTGCGCCCTCGGCGACCCCGTCGGGCTCGCCGTCGCCGGTCGTCGCGGCCGCTGCGACGTCGCCGTAACCCCAGGCCGCCGCCGCAAAAACGGCGCCGCAGGCTTCTGCCATGCGGCGATCGTCGGCTGAGTCGCCGACCACGAGCAGACGCTCGCCGGGCGCCACGTGCGCGGCGCAAGCCGCCTTTGCCATGGCGGCCTTGTCGGGAAACGGCGGGTCGATCGCGTCGAGCGCATACGTCGCTTCGAGCAGCGGCGCCAGGCCATGGGCCGCGAGGATCGCCCGCGCCGGGCGTGATCGCTTGTTGGTCAGCACAAACTGTCGCACGCCGGCGTCGGCGAGCTCGCGCAAGACCTCGGGTACGCCTGGGTAGGGCCTGCTCGATCGCCAGCCCGTGGTGTCGTACTGTTCGATGAACGTTGCGGCGAGCGTGGGCATCTCGGCCGGGTCGAGATCGGGCAGTACGCCGCGCAACAGATCGGCCAAAGGCCTGCCCAGCAGCCCGTCGAGCACGGGAGGCTCGCTGTCGGGTGCGTATCGCTCAAGCGCGATCCGTAGCGACGCCTCTATCCCGCTGCGCGAATCGATCAGGGTGCCGTCGAGATCGTAGAAGACGGCGGAAAAGCGTGGCGCGGCCGCGCTTGGGCCACGGCTCAAGGTGTGCCCGCCCAGTCCGCGCCGCGTGCGGGCTCGATGCGGTTCGACAGGAGCTCGTCGCGATCGAGGAAGGGGTACAGATCGTCGAGGGCGGGCGACTCGATCGTACCGTCGGGTCGTTGACGCGAGCGCACCCGCGGTTCGAAACCCTGCTCCGGGTCGACGACGACCTGGCAAAGGCACGGTTCGTCGCTCGCCAGGACCGTCCGGATCGTCTCGGCCATGAGCGTCGGGTCGGTCAGCCTCTGGGCCGCAAGGCCGTAGGCGCCGGCCACGGCGGCGTAGTCGGGCAGCTCCACGCCCGTCTCGGGGCTCTCTCCTATCAGACCCGTGAAGAAGGCCCGCTGCGTGCCGCGGATCGACAGATAGCCGCCGTTGTCGAGCACGAAGACTTTGACCGGCCAGCGACCGGTGGCCAGAGTCTGGAGCTCCTGCACGTTCATCTGCAGACTGCCGTCGCCGGCCAGGCAGACGACCCGCGGCCTCTCCCCCACCGGCGTGTCGCCACCGGCCTCGGCGACGGCGACGGCCGCTCCGAGTGCCGCCGGCAAGTCGTACCCCATAGAAGCCGCGCCTGAGTTCGAGAACAGGCGCTGGTCTGCGCGCAACCGCGCGGCCTGGAACGCCATGACGCACGCCGCACCGTTGCCGGTGGCCACCACGTCGCGCGGCCCGAGCTCCTCGAAGAGGCGCTCCATGAAGTAGTAGGGGTTGATGGGCGGCGCGGCACTCCGGTGATGGGCCTGCACCACCGGGTAGCGTGCCACCCGCTCCTTGCACCAGCGAAGCCACCGTGCGTGGCTCTCGGGCGCCGGAGTGCGAGCGTCGATCTCGGCTTCGAGCGCCGCGAGGAACTCGTCGAGATCGGCGACGATGGGCAGGTCGGCGCGCACGGTCGGCTTGGCCATCTCGGCCGCATCGATGTCGACCTGGATCTTGTAGGCGCGCGCGGCGAACGACGGCCAGTCATAGCCGGTCTGGCGGATGTTCAAGCGCGAGCCCAGGACGAGCAGGGTGTCACTGCCCTGGACGACGAAGTTGCCGGCTCGATCGCCGATCGTGCCGGCCCGCCCGCACCAATGAGGATCGTCGTTGGGCAGGACGTCGTGGGTCCAGGCGGTCGTCACCGGCACACCGAGGCGGTCGACGACGGCGCGAAAACGGGCCGTCGCTCCCGCCAGGCGCACACCGCTGCCGGCCAGGATCGCGGGACGCTCCGCCGTTGCCAGGCGATCGAGCACCAGACGGGCCATGGCCGCCACGTCGTCGGTTCGTGGCGCGGGCTCACTTCCGGGATCGTAGCCGGGCAGCGCCGACTCATCGACCATGGCGCTCTGTACGTCGATGGGCACATCGAGCCAGACCGGGCCCTGACGGCCGTGAGTGGCGAGCCACAGCGCGCGCTCCACGTGCCGGCCGACATCGAACGGGTCTGTGAGACGCACGGCATACTTGGTGACGCCCTCGACCATGCGCACGATGTCGATCTCCTCGGCCGAAGGCTCGACCAACGCGAGGTGCTGCG
>CAZFJE010000012.1:0-12934 GCA_964519555.1 uncultured Thermoleophilia bacterium | reverse complement strand
ACCACCGAGATCTACACTCTTTCCCTACACGACGCTCTTCCGATCTCCTGGTCTCCGAGCTGGCGGACCCGCAACTCCGGATACGACGCCATACACGTCTCGCGCTTCACCTGGCCGGAGACGACGATCATGGGCAGCGAATCGGTCCAGGCCCCAAAGACGCCGTTCAGCGCGTTGATCGCGCCGGGCCCCGAGGTGACGCTGACGAGAGCCGGACGCCCCGACACTCGGGCGTAGCCGTCGGCCGCCATGGCCGCCGCCTGTTCGTGGTGCATGCAGGTCGGCGACAAGCGCGACTCGCGGCGCAGCGCGTCGTTTAAGAACATCGCGGCGCCGCCGGTCACGAGAAAGGCGCGCCGCAGGCCGGCGTCGGCCAGGCGCGACATGAGGTAGTCGGCCACTGAGATCACTGCGCCTCCTCACGTTGCCAGGCCATGGTCCGTCGTACGGCATCCTCGAGGGGCGTCCATTCAGCCAGAGCCAGTCTCCCACGAGCGCGTCGCGTGTCGGGTACGTACCAGCCACCTCCGCCACCGCGGTCGCAGGCGCCCTCGATGCTTACCTCGACCGGCGGTTCGGCGGCACTGGCCACGATGCCCGCCGCTTGTGCGATGGTCACCGCACGCTCGGAGCCGACGTTGTAGACGCCTCCTCGGCGATCCTCCAGGAGTATCGCCCACAGCCATGCCGCCATGTCGGCGGCATACAGATACGAGCGCACGGGTGTCCCGTCGCCATGAACGGACACCGACCTGCCGGCCGCTGCGTCGGCCAGGAAATTGCCTATGGCGAAGTGCCGGTCAAGCGGCAGGCGCGGGCCCACGAACGCGAACAGTCGCGCGACTGAGACTGCAGGAATCTCACTCTTCCCGCCGGCCAGCACCAAGGATTCCATCTGCCTCTTTGCCTCGTGGTAGACCCAACGGTCGTCGTTCTCGAGGTTCGTGCCGAGAGGATCGTCTTCGCTCAGGAGCCGACAGTCTGAGCAGGACTGCCGGTAGACCGCTCCGGAGCTCAGCGCGAGCAGTCGCGCGGCGCCGCAGGTCTTGGCCAGTTCCAGCACACGGCGGGTCCCTTCGACGATCGTCGTGCGCACGGCGGCGGGGTGCGCCGCGGTGAATGCCGCATCGGACGTCGCCGCACCGTGGATGATGTGGGAAAAGCTCTCGTGCAGCCATGCGACCTCGCGCACGTCGCCCTCGCGCAGTTCGACCGCCTCGTCGCCGGCAAGATCGGGGGCGCGGTGGCAAAACGCGCCCGGGTCACGCGTCAGCACGACGGCACGGGCGTTCAATCCCCGGTGGCGGTTTGCCGCACACAGGGTGGCGAGCAGCCAGGTGCCGACGAACCCGGTGCCTCCGGTCACGAAGAGCCGCGCATCGCGCAACGCCTCCCAGCGACTGCCGAGTCGGGCCGCCGCCGCCGCCGCATCGGAGGCGGGTACCGCGGCTTGCCGTCGCGGCGCGGGCGGGCGATCGGTCGCCCTCATGAAGCCGACCCCGTCGACGTCGACGGTCGCGCCATGCGACGGGGATCGGTCAGGAGCACGGCCGCAAGGAGCAACACCTGTACCACGACGAGCAGCGTGTACTTGCTGCCCTGCAGCGACGGCGCCACGAGCATCGTCGAGCGAGCGAGGAAGATCATCACGAACGCGAGCACGCCGAACAGGGCGGTCCACACCACGGGCGCGCGCTTCATGGTCGACACGAGCACCGCCAGCACGGCCAGCGGGAACACGCAGAGCACGAGCTTGTAGTCGTTGCTCACCGCGGGCACGATCGCCATGGGCGGCACGCAGGCGGCCGCGGCCAGCACGGCGCCGCGCTCGCTCCAGCCGCGACGCAGCAGCACGACCATGGTGCCCGCCCAGAGCGCGAGCGGCACCACGATGAGGGGGTAGCCGACCCACGACGGCGCCCAGCCCGTATGGGCGCGCAGCACGTGGGTCATGGCGGTGGCCGAGGTCTGCCCCCACCACTCGGCGTGCACGTTGCCCTGGAGGGCGTCGAGCGACGACACCGAAGAGCGCAGGTTCGCGGGACCGGCCGCGAGCAACGCCGCGACCGTCGTGACGATCGCCGGCACTACGGCGCGTCGCCGATAGCGCCACAGCAAGACGACGAGCAGGATCGCGGGGTACAGCTTCAGGCCGATGGCGCCGGCCAGCAGGAGGGCCGGCAACCAGGGTGAGCGCGCGCGCAACATGGCCCACACCGCGAGCAGCGAAAGGACCAGCGCGTACAGGTCGATGTTGCCGCGTTCCACTTCGTACATGAACCCGTACGAGGTGAACAGCCACAGTCCCATGACCAGCGCGAGCAGGGGAGTGTCGATGGCGCGCTCGCGGACGGCGCCGGGCAGCGGCGCGCCGGCGTGGCCCTCGGGGCGCGGCGTGCCGGCCACCTTCATGGCCAGCTTCGCGCTCAGCACGGTGGCGCCCAGGGCGCAGGCGACGAGGATCGCGGCCTGGATCGCGTAGCCGGTCGAGAGGCTCACCAGCGTGAAGGGCTTGCCCAGCAGGAGGGTGAGCGGCGGCCAGCCGCTGTGGGCCGTCGAGAAGATCGCGGCCGGGCGGTAGAGCCCGTCGCGAAAGTCGACGCCGACCGGGTGGATGCGCGGGATCAGCACGCTCCACACGGCGCTGTGGAACTTGAACGAATAGGTGAGCACGTTCCAGGCAAGACCGCCCAGGGCGATCACGCCGAGCCACGTGACGGCGTTCATGGCCGCCCGGCCGACCCCGGCCGTGGCGAGCACGCAGACGACGCCGACGAGCGCCAGCGGCACGACGATGGCCAGACGCGGCACGACGACGTAGTAGCCGCCGCCGCGCGCCAGCACGAGAGCGCTCATGAGCAGGCCGACCGCACCGACCGTGGCGCCGAGCCAGACGCCACGGTCGCCGAGGGGCGATCCCGCGAGGGGCCCGTCGCCGCCGGCTGCCGGGTCGAGCGTCATCGCGCGCCTCCCTCGAAACAGGCTGTGATCTGGGCGGCGACGTAGTCGATCATCTCGTCGGTGAGGCCGGGATAGACCCCGACCCAGAAGGCGTCGTTCATAAGCTGGTCGGTCACGTGAAGCGGAGAGGCGACCCGGTAGCCGCTGCCCGCGGCGCGCATCGAGTCGAAGCACGGCTGGCGCACGATGTTGCCGGCAAAGAGCATGCGAGTCTGGATGTGAGCGCCTTCGAGGCGGCGCACGACTGCGTCGCGCGACACCCCTCTTCGCCGCGCCTCGTCGCGCAGCGTGAGCAGGAACCCGAACCAGCTGGGTTCGCTGCCGGGGGTCGCCCGCGGCAGCACGAGCAGGTCGTCGAGCGGCGCCAGCGCGGCGGCCAGGCGAGCATGATTGGCACGCCGGCTTGCGGTGAACGAGGCGAGGCGCGCGAGCTGCGCGCAGCCTACCGCCGCCTGCAGGTCGGTGGCGTGCAGGTTGTAGCCGAACTGCGAGTAGACGTACTTGTGATCGTAGCCGTGGGGCAGCTCGCCGGCATCGCGCGAGAAGCGCCGGCCGCAGCGGTCGTCGACCCCCGAGGGACAGGTGCAGTCGCGGCCCCAGTCGCGCAGCGAGGCGGCGATCTCGGCCAGCTCGTCGTTGCTCGTGTACACCGCGCCGCCCTCGCCCATGGTCAGGTGGTGCGGCGGGTAGAAGCTGCTGGTGGCGATGTCGCCGAAGGCGCCGGTCGGCCGGCCGTCGTAGCGCGAGCCGAGGGCGTCGCAGTTGTCTTCGATCAGCCACAGGTCGTGGGCCCGGCAGAACGCAAGCACGGCCCGCACGTCGAAGGGATTGCCCAGCGTGTGCGCCAGGAACACGGCCTTGGTGCGCGGCCCCAGAGCGTCGGCCAGGAGCGCCGCGGCGACGTTGGCGGTGTCGAGCTCGACGTCGATGAACACCGGCACGGCGCCGTACTGCACGATGGGCGCGACGGTCGTGGGGAACCCCGCCGCCACTGTGATGACCTCGTCCCCCGGCGCCACGCGACGCGCGCCGAGGCGTTCATTGGTGAGCGCCATGAAGGCCAGAAGGTTGGCCGACGAACCGGAGTTCGTGAGCAGGCAGTGACGCACGCCGAGCAGCTCAGCGAACTCGCGCTCGAAGCGCGCCGCGTAACGCCCGTGGGTGAGCCAGAACTCGAGCGAGGCGTCGACCAGGTTGCGCAGTTCGTCGGCGCCGAAGACGCGCCCGCCGTAGGGCACGCGCGACAAGCCCGGCTCGAAACCTCCGGGAGCGGTGCCGGGAGCGGCGACGGCGCCCGGGCCGAACGCCTCGTGGTAGTAACGCTCGACCAGGGTCAGGATCTCCGCGCGCAGCTCGTCGGCCGCGCTCACGACGCACCTGCCGGCGCGGCCGCGAGGGCGGCCGCCCAGGGCAGTCCCAGAGCGCGCGCGGCGACCACATACCGGGTGATGTCGCCGTCGACTAGAGCACGCGGATCGGCGGCGCCATCGGCCCACGCCCGATACCAGGCCGCGGCCCGCGCAATCGCCGTGCGCACGTCCCAGACGCCGCTCAGGCCGAGCTCGTCGCGAGCCTTGGCGCTGTCGAGCAGGAGCAACGCCGCTTCGTGCGGCCCAGACGCCGCGCCGTCGCCGGCGCGCCACGAGCCGCCGCCCCACGACGTGAGAAAAGCGGCCACGACGTCGGCGACCGGCAGGCTGGCCACGCCGGCAGGGCCGAAGTTCCAGGCGCCGTCGCGCGCGTGACCGTCGCCCAGCAGGCGGGCGCCCAGCCAGAGGTAGGCCGCGAGGGACTCGAGCACGTGCTGCCAGGGCCGCACGGCGCCGGGGTGGCGCACGACCACCTCGTCGCCGCGGCGCAGCGCCCTGACGCAGTCGGGCACCAGGCGATCGCTCGCCCAGTCTCCCCCACCGATCACGTTGCCGGCCCGGGCGCTGGCCACGCACACCGGCGAGCCGGCGCCGAAGAAGCTGCTCCGATAGGCCGCCGTTACGAGCTCTGAACAACCCTTGCTCGCGCTGTAGGGATCGCGGCCGCCGAGCGGCGCGGTCTCGGCGAAGGCGGCGGCCTCGCCGGCCGACGTCGCCGCGCCGGCATCCGCCGTCTCGTCGTTCTCGTAGCACTTGTCGCTCGTCACGTTCACCACGGCGCGTACCGAGGGGCAGGCGCGCACGGCCTCGAACAGATTGACGACGCCCATCACGTTGCTCTCGAACGTGCCCCGGGGGTCGGCATAGGAGAGCCGTACGAGCGGCTGCGCGGCCAGGTGAAAGACGACCTCGGGGGCAAAGGCGGCAACGGCCCCGGCCAGGGCGGCCGCGTCGCGCACGTCGCCGTCGACGTGATCGACGGTCTCGCGCAGGCCGAGAAGCTCGAACAGGCTGGGGTCGGTCGGCGGCGCCAGGGCGTAGCCGCCCACGACGGCCCCGAGGCGTTCGAGCCAGGCGCACAGCCACGAACCCTTGAACCCGGTGTCGCCGGTCACCAGCACCCTGTGGCCGGCATAAGCCCCGTCGAAGGCCATCGCGAGGGAGCCGCGGCCGGCGCAGGCGCCGTCGCGCGGCGGGGCGAGCGGCTCGCGGCCGCGCGTGCGGGGGTCGCTCACCAGACTCTCCACGGCGCCTTGCCCGACTGCCAGAGCTCTTCGAGGTGGTTCTTGTCGCGCAGCACGTCCATGGGCTGCCAGAAGCCGCGGTGACGGTATGCCCTGAGCTCGCCGTCGCGAGCCAGGCGCTCGAGGGGCTCGTGCTCGAAGTAGGTGTCGTCGCCGGCGATGTAGTCGAGCGCGCCCGGTTCGAGCACGAAGAAGCCGCCGTTCACCCAGGCGCCGTCGCCGGCCGGCTTTTCGGTGAACGAGGTCACCCGCTGGTCGTCGTCGAGCTCGAGGGCGCCAAAGCGTCCGAGGGGCTGCACCGCGGTGACGGTGGCCAGGCGACCGTGGGCGCGGTGGCAGGCGAGCAGCGCCGTGATGTCGACATCGGCCACGCCGTCGCCGTAGGTCAGCAGGAAGGTCTCGTCGCCGAGGTGCTCGGCCACGCGTTTGACGCGCCCGCCGGTCTGCGTGTCGGCGCCGGTGTCGACGAGCGTCACCCGCCAGGGCTCGACCTCGCCGTCGTGCACCTCCATCGACCGGCCCTGCAGGTCGAACGTGACGTTCGCGTTGTGCAGAAAGTAGTTGGCGAAGTACTCCTTGATGACGTAGCCCTTGTAGCCCAGGCACACGACGAACTCGGTCAGGCCGTAGTGGCCGTAGATCTTCATGATGTGCCACAGCAGGGGGCGGCCGCCGACCTCGGCCATCGGCTTGGGCCTGACGTGCGTCTCTTCGGAAAGGCGCGTGCCCAATCCGCCCGCCAGGATCACGACCTTCACGTCAGCCTCCAGAGTGCTTCGATGGACCGTTGCTTGCGTTCGTCACGCGCGGGGCGGCAGGCCCCCCTCCCTGGGAGCGCGCGCCCGACCGCACCACCGTTGTCTGCTCTGGTTACGCCGACGGCGTGACGAACCCTCTCATCATCGGCGCAAAGGCGGATTTGCTGGAGGGGTCTGCGGTGACTTCTGGCGCGGCGTGGGCGCGGCGGCGGCCCGGGCGGCCCATGCGTTGCCCTTCTTCGCTTGCGTCCGCGGCCGGTGCGAGAGGCGGCGGGCTTGCCGTCAGCCGAAGTGGAAGATGCGGTGCAGGTCGTTGTAGGTGAGCAGGATGAAGAGCGTGATCAGCACCACGACGCCGATGGCGATGGCGCGTTCGAACACGCGGGGCGCGACCCGGCGGCCACGCACGCTCTCTACGACGTTGAAGAAGATATGGCCGCCGTCGAAGGGCAGGAAGGGCAACAGGTTGACGATGCCCAGGTTGACCGACAGGAAAGCGAGCAGGATCGGATACCAGCTCTGGCGCACCGCGGTCTGCGAGATCGAGAGGATGCCGACCGGACCAGCCGCGCCGTCGGGGCCGGCGGGATTGATCTTGCCGCTTACGAGCATGCCGAAGCCCTTGAAGGTCGCGGTGACGATGCCCCAGGTCTGCGAGGCGGCGAGGCCAACCGCGCGCCACGGCATGGGGTAGGTTGCGGTCGTGCGCGGCCCGACGCCCAGAAACCCCTGGCTGGGCGCGTCGGCGCGGGTCGAGAGCGTCACGTTCGCGGTGTGACGCTGACCGTCTGGCGTGGCGTAGGCGATCGTCACGGCCTTGTGGGGGTGCGACTCGAAGAATGCGGTGGTCTGGTCCCAACTGCGAAAAGCGACGCCGTCACCCGAGATCAGGCGGTCGCCGGTTCGCAGTCCGGCGGCGGCCGCGGGCGTGCCTTTGACCACCGTCGCCACGGTGAGCGTTGGGTTCTGGATGCCGCCCACCTGGATGAAGACGAACATGATGACAAGGGCGGCCACGAAGTTCATGAAGGGGCCGGCGAAGATGGTGATGTTGCGCTGCCAGACCGGCTTGCTCGTGTAGGCCCGCGGCACGACGTCGTCGGGCAGTTTCTCGTCGGGGGTCATGCCTGAGATCTTGCAGAAGCCCCCCAGCGGGATGGAGCCGATGCCGTACTCGGTCTCGCCCCAGGTGCGTTTGACCACAGCCGGCGGAAAGCCGATGTAGAAGCGCTCGACGCGCATGTGGAACGCCTTGGCGGCCAGGAAATGGCCGAGCTCGTGCACGAAGATCAGGGCAGCCAGTCCGAGCACCGCGACCACCAGCGTCCAGTGGCCGGTGATCACCAGCACGACGATCACGGCGAGCAGCAGCAGACCCCACGGCGACGGCCCGTGACGCTCGGCCTCGGGGGCGTCGGGCATCGCCCGTGGGGTAGTCACACTCATGGCCTACTCGTTTGCACTTTGGCGAACACGACCTTCGCAGCAGTCTGTCGGCACCTACACTCTACGCCACCGTACCCGTGCACCCTGAGAAGATGCTGAGAGAGATCGCTCGCGCTCAGGGTCGGCGGCAACGGGGGCCGCATCCCACCTATCGGCAGGCGGTCGCGGTCTCTGTCGCCTTGCACCCAAGTCTTCCCTGAGCCGTGGCGATCGATGCAAGCGACGCGTGCGCGGCAAGCCCAGCATGGCGGCCGTCGTAGCGTGTACCGGCGCCAGTCAGCGCGCCGCGCGGACGGCTTCACCGGCCGCGCGGCGCGCCCCGGCGTCGCAGCCGAAGACCGCGTCCAGGTCGGCGATCGGCGCGTCGGCGCAGCGCTCGAGCACGCGCTCGACCACGTCGGCGATCGTGAGAAAGCCGATGTGCCCGTCGAGGAAGGCCTGCACGGCGACCTCGCCGGCGGCGTTCAGGGCGATGGGCGCGGCGGCGCCCGCGCCGCCGCCGCCGGTGGCCGGCGTGCGGCCCGCCCAGGCGCGCGCGGCCGCCTCGCCGGCGGTGCGCGCCAGCGCGAGGCAGCGGAACGTGGCTGTGTCGGGTTCGGCGAAGGCGAGGTCGCGTGCGAACAGGTCGAGCGGCGGCACCATGGGCAGGGGGGCGCGATCGGGCCAGCTCAGGGCGTAACCGATCGGCGTACGCATGTCGGGCACTCCCAGGTGAGCGAGCACGGCGCCGTCGGAGAAGCGCACGAGCGAGTGCACGATCGACTGGGGGTGCACGACCACGCGCACCGCGTCGTAGGGCACGCCGAAGAGCTCGTGAGCTTCGATCACCTCGAGGCCTTTGTTCATGAGGGTGGCCGAGTCGATCGTCACCTTGGGCCCCATGACCCAGTTCGGGTGCTTGAGGGCCTGCTCGGCGGTCACGGTGGCAAGATCGGCGGCCGTGCGGCCCCGGAAGGGGCCGCCGGAACCGGTGAGCAGGATCTCCTCGGCATGCAGCAACGGGTCGTGGACCGGCCGGCCTGCGGCGGCCGCCGCCGCGGCAGCTGGCGTGCCGGCGAGCGCCTGTCTGCCCTCGACGCCCATCCTCCCCGCTCCCCAGCGGCCGCCTTCGAGGCACTGGTAGATGGCGCTGTGCTCGCTGTCGACCGGGATGATGCGCGCGCCCGCGGCGCGCGCCGCCGCCAGCACGAAGGGCCCCCCGGCCACCATGCTCTCTTTGTTGGCGAGGGCCAGCGTGGCGCCGGCGGCCAGGGTGGCGAGGCTGGCGCGCAGGCCGGCGGCGCCGACGATGCCGTTCAGCACGATGAGCTCGACGCCGGCCTGCGCGGCGTCGTGCGCAGCGCCGGCGATGAGCTCGGCGATGCCGTCGTCGCCGGCCAGCACGCGCCGGGTGACGCGCGTCGCCGCGCTCGCGGCCGCCTTTGCATCGTACAGGGCGAGGGCCGGGGCGCCGGCGGCGCCTCTGAGGCCGGCCGCCGCGAGCCCGGCGACCGCGTCGGCAGCCGCCAGCAGGCCGTCGGCGTCGCGCCCGGCGACCAGGCCGACGACCGCGATGTCGGGGAGCGCGCGCAGCACGTCGATCGCCTGACGGCCGATCGACCCGGTCGCGCCGAGGATGACGAGGTGCCGGGGCGCAGTGGTGCCCGGCTCGTGAGCGCTCACGGCAAGACCCTCCTAGTGCAGAACGAGGATGAGGTAGTAGCTGGCCACGGCGGCGAACAGGAGCCCGTCGAAGCGGTCGAGCAGACCGCCGTGCCCGGGAAAGAAGCGTCCCGCGTCTTTGATCTCGACGTCGCGCTTGAGCAGCGATTCGAAGAGGTCACCGAGCGGGGCGATCACGCCGATCGTGACGCCCAGCAAGAGCGAGCGCAGCTCGCCGATGCCGTGGTAGTAGAGACCGATGAAGACCACCATCAGCACCGTGCCGATGAAGCCGCCCACGAAGCCCTCCCAGGTCTTTTTGGGCGAAAGGCGCGGGGCCAACGGGGTCGAGCCGAAGAAGCGCCCGGTGAAGTAGGCCACGGTATCGCCGGCCCAGGCGCCGAAGACGACCATCAGGGCGTAGCCCTGGCCGTCGGGCAGCCGACGGACGAGCTCGAGGTGACTCACGCCGAAGCCCACGTAGACGAGCCCCAGCATGGTGATGGCGATGCGCACGCTCACTCCGGGGTGCGGCCCGGGCAGGGCGGCCAGACCGAACGAGGCCAGCAAGGTGAGGGCGACGATGCCCATGAGGGTCTGGGGCGAATGGGCCCAGCCGAAGTAGGCCATGAGCACGACGCCCGCAAACCCCGCCAGCACCAGGGGCCGGTAGGGCCGCATCATGCGGTAGAACTCGTTGATGCCGACCACCGCCACACCCAGCGCCACGATGAAGAAGACCAGACCTCCGTGGATGATGACCACGAGCGCCAGGAGCGCAAGGACCACGCCGACGATGACGCGTGTACCTAGCATGGGCTGTCGCCGGTAAGGCGCAGCGCGGATCGCCCTGGCGAGGCCGCCGTCATCGGCCGCCGAAGCGTCGGGCGCGCGTGGCGTAGACCGCGAGCGCCTCGTCTAAGTCGCCGGGACCGAAGTCGGGCCAGAGCTTGGCCGTGAAGTAGAGCTCGGTGTAGGCGAGCTGCCAGAGCAGGAAGTTGGAGATGCGCTCCTCGCCGCTGGTGCGAATGAGGAGCTCGGGGTCGTGCATCTCGGGGGCGTAGAGGCACGCCTTGAGGGCGTCTTCAGTGATGAGCTCGTCGAGACCGGGGCCGGACGCGCCGTCGGGGCGCGCGGCGATCTGGCCGGCGGCAGCGGCTGCCAGAGCGCGGGCGGCGTCGACGATCTCGTCGCGGGCGCCGTAGTTGAAGGCGATGTACATGGTCATCGCGGGTGTGGCGGGATTGGCCGCCTCGGCGGCATCGATGCGCTGCAGCAGCTCAGGGCTGACGCCCTCTTTGCGGCCCAGAAAGCGCACGCGCACGCCCTGACTCTGTACTTCGGGCACCTCGGCCTCGATCTGCTCGACGAACAGCTCCATGAGGGCCGCGACCTCGTCGGGCGGCCGTCGCCAGTTCTCGCTCGAGAACGAGTAGACGGTGACCTCGGCGAGTCCGTGGTCGAGGGCTCGTTCGATCAAGCGCCGCAGAGCTTTGGCACCGGCCTTGTGGCCGGCGGCCACCGGCAGGTGGCGGCGCTTGGCCCAGCGCCCGTTGCCGTCCATGATGACCGCGAGGTAGCGGCACTGGGCGCCGCCGGCTGCCGGGTCGGACTTGCCGCCACGGGCCAGGCGTCGAGCCGTGCCCGCTTTGTGCAGCAGCGACGGCGCCGATCGTTTCGGCTTGGGCTCGGGCGATGCCATGAGACGTGAGGACCGTAGACCTTTCCGGGCAGGAAGGGCCGCTAGACCTCGAGGATCTCGGCTTCTTTGTGCTTGAGGAGTTCGTCGATCTCGTGAGTACGAGTGTCGGTCAGGTGTTGCAGATGCTCCTCGGAGCGCCGCTCGGCGTCTTCGCCGATCAGGCCGTCGTTCTTGAGTTCCTTCAGGTCTTTCATGGCGTCGCGGCGGATGTTGCGCACCGCCACGCGACCGTCTTCGGCCAGCCTGTGGGTGAGTTTGACGAGGTCGCGGCGACGCTCTTCGGTGAGCGCCGGGATCGGCAGCCTGATGACGGCGCCGTCGTTGCTCGGGTTGAGGCCGAGATCGGACTCCATGATGGCCTTCTCGATGGCCTTCATCGACGTGCGGTCGTAGGGGGTGACGGTGATCAGACGCGCCTCGGGGGCAGCCACGGTCGCCATCTGCTTGAGCGGCGTGGAGACGCCGTAGAACTCGACGTGGATGCGGTCGAGCAGCGCCGTCGAGGCACGCCCGCTGCGTACGGTGTTGAACTCGGTCCGTGTGGCCGCGACGGCTTTGGCCATGCGATCGGTCGCGTCGTCGAGCAGTTCTTTCTCCACGTCACATCCTCCTTGCTAGCCCGTCACCGGGGTGCTCACGACGGTGCCGACCCGTTCGCCGGCCAGCACCCGCTCGATATTCTCGCCGGTCATCTTGAACACGATGATCGGCAGGCGGTTGTCCATGCACAGCGAGAGTGCCGTCGTGTCCATGACCTTGAGGCCGCGCTCAATCGCCTGCAGATGGGTGATCGCCGGGATGAAGCGTGCCTCGGGGACCTGTTCGGGGTCGGCGTCGTAGACGCCGTCGTACTCGCGCTTGGCCATGAGGATGGCTTCCGCTCCCAGCTCGAGCGCCCGCAGGGCGGCGGCCGAGTCGGTCGAGAAGTATGGGTTGCCGATGCCGGCCGCGCAGATCACGACGCGACCCTTGTCGATGTGGCGCAAGGCGCGCCGCCTGATGTAGGGCTCGCAGACCGCCTTGATCTCGATGGCGCTCATGACCCGCGTGTCGACGTTCTCGTCTTCGAGGGCATCCTGCAGGGCGAGCGCGTTCTGCACGGTGGCGATCATGCCGATGTAGTCGGCCGTGGCCCGGTCGAAGCCCTTGGCGGCAGCCGCGACGCCGCGGAAGATGTTGCCGCCGCCCACCACGATGGCGAGCTCGACGCCACGCTCGCGCACACGCCGCACGTAGTGGGCGATCTCGAGGGTGCGTGCCGGGTCGATGGAATGGCCGTCGCCGGCCAGGGCCTGACCGCTCAGCTTGAGCAGGACGCGCCGAAAGGCGGCGTGTCCGCCGGGACCCTCTCCGTCGCCCGACCCACCCTCGAGCACGACGTCAGTCCTCAGCCGTCTCGCCGAGCTGGAAGCGCGCGAACCGGCGCACATCGACGTTCTCGCCGATCACGCCGACCAGGTCGGTGCGCAGCTGCTCGATGGTGCGATCGGGATCTTTGACGAAAGCCTGCTCCATGAGGCAGACCTCCTGGAAGAACTTGTTGAGCTTGCCGTCGAGCATCTTCTCGATCACGTTGTCGGGCTTGCCCTTGGCCTGCTCGCGGTAGATCGCCTTCTCGCGCTCGATGACGTCGGCGGGCACCTCTTCGCGGCGCACCCACAGCGGGTTCGACGCGGCAACCTGCATGGCGAGGTCGTGGGTGAACTCGCGGAACGGCTCGCTGCGCGCTACGAAGTCGGTCTCGACACCGACCTCGACCAGCACGCCGATCTTGCCGCCGGCGTGCACGTAGGAGTCGATCGAGCCCTCGCG
>CAZFJE010000011.1:0-34296 GCA_964519555.1 uncultured Thermoleophilia bacterium | reverse complement strand
AGATGGTCTTCGGCTCGCAGGCGATCGCCGACTTCAGGCAGCCCGCCGTGATGCCCCTCTACCGGCCCTTCGCCGGTCATTACGCGTCGCTCGCGCCGTCGCCGACCCCCAGCCCGTCGGCGACCACGTCGCCGTCGCCCTCGTCTGCGGCGCAGCCGACCCCGACGGCGCCGAAGACGACCGCACCGGCGCCGACCGCTCAGCCCACGGGGACTGCGGCGCCCTGAGGCGGGCGCCGTCGTCAGACCCGGGCGGCGAGCTTTTCGACGCGGCGCACGGCCGCCCAGGCTCCGGGCAACGGCGCGGGCTGCCGGGTGCGGCGCAGGAGCACGTCGATGTCGTCGAGGTCCTCCCAGTCGGCCACCTCGGTGGCGTACGGCACGTCGAAGACGAACTCGCCGGCAAGCTCCGTCCGCTTGGCGAGCACGGCTTCGTCGAAGCGCGCCACGATCGCGCGCCAGTCGACGCGCTCGCGGTCGCTGCGCCCGAGCACGGCCAGCGCGACGAACTCGGCGCCGCCGAGACGCGCGACCACGTCTGAGTCGCGAAACGTGAAGCGCAGCACATCGGCCGCCGCCAGCACGAGGGCATCGGCCGCGGCGTGGCCCAGCCGGTCGTTCACGCCTTTCAGGCCGGCGAGCTCGCCGTGCAGCACGAGCACCTGAGCGCTCAGCCGGCGGGCCCGCTGCCGCGCCTCGCCGACCGCGGCAAAGAAGGCGCCCCGCGTGAGCAGGCCGGTGAGCTCGTCGGCGTGTGCCCTGTCGCGCGAGACCTGGGCCAGCTCGCGACGAGCCGAAAGGTCGCGAGCGACGACCAGGCAAAGGCGCGAGGGCGGCGCCCCGGCGCGCCGCAGCGAGACCTCGACCGGCAGACGGTGGCCGTCGCTCGTCAGCCAGCTGCTTTCGAAGACGAGGCTCTCGGCCTGGTCGAGCGCGCGCATGCGTTGCCTGACTGAGCGGCGCACTTCGGGTGCGTAAAGCTCGTCCCAGGTCATGCCCAGCAGCCCGCCGCGCGGGTAGCCCAGCGACATGCAGGCCGCCTCGTTGACCGCGACGAGGCGGCCCGGACGATCGTCGGCGGACAGCCCGAAGGTGCAGACGATGTCGCCGCACGCTTCGAAGAGGGCGTCGTAGCGCTGTTCACACGCCATCCTGACGCACCGTTCCGCCGCCAACTTCGCGGCGGCGCGCCGCGAGGCGCTCCACACGGCGACCGTGGCGGCAGCCAGGAGGCCCACGGCGGCGGCGCGGCCGAGCGGCCCCAGGGCGTCGCCACCGGACAGCACGAGCGCCGCGGCGGCGCAGGCCGCCGCGCAGCTCACAAGCATCGGCGCGATCAAGCGTCTCATGACCTGCCTTGCCGCGGGTCGTTCGCTACGAAGGGAAGGCCGGCGAGCCGCGGCAAAGCCGGGCGCCCGCACTTTCCGCTACTCCATAAGGTCGACCGGCCGTTCGCCGGTCTTGAATTTCAGACGCTTCGCGGGACCGACGGCAGGTCAGCCGGCGTCGGGTCCCGCGACGGCGCCGGTGCCGACGCGTTCGACTTCGACGCGGTTCTTGCCGAAGCGCTTGGCGCGGTAGAGCGCGGCGTCGGCCTGATCGACCAGCGCGTCGGCCGTGGTGGCGTGCTCGGGCAGGCTGGCGACACCGACGCTCACCGTGATCACGGGGGGTCGTTCGGTGGTGCCGAACGTCTGGCCCGCGACGCTGCTGCGGATACGTTCGCCGACCGCGTGCGCCGCGTCGCTGTCGCCCCCCGCAAGCCCCCCCTTGTTGACGGCGTCGCGCAGGCGTTGGCCGGCGCGGGCCGCCCCGGCCACCCCCGTGCTCGGCAGGATCACGGCGAACTCTTCGCCGCCGTAGCGGGCGACCAGGTCGATCTGTCGGCGCATCTGCGACCTGAGCACCACGCCGAGCTGGCGCAGCAGGGCGTCGCCGGCGCGGTGACCGGAACGGTCGTTGTAGGCCTTGAAGTCGTCGATGTCGATCATGAGCAGCGAGAGCGGCAGGTCGTAGCGCTGCGCCCGCGCCACCTCTTGGGCGAGGCGGTCGTAGAAGTAGCGATGATTGTAGAGCCCGGTGAGACCGTCGGTGATGGCCAGGTGCTCGACGTCGCCGTAAAGGCGCGCGTTCTGGATGGCCACGGCGGCCAGGGCGGCCATGGTCACGGCCAGCTCGCGCTCTTCGGTACCGAAGTGCCGTGCGTGCCGTTTCTCGACGAGCTCGAGACAGCCGATGGCCTCGTCTTTGAAGACCAGCGGCACGAGCAGACAGCTCTGCTCGTTCCAGAACTCCATGCGCCGCCGCTCGACGTCGGGCAGTGCAGGGTCGTCGATGCGGTTCTCGATCATGCGGCACTCGCCCAGGGCCCGGGCGAACGAGGGCTGTTCGACCAGCGTGTGCGTGGAGCCGACCCAGTCGCCGTCGGCAGCGTGGGGCTCGCGGGCCCACAAGGCAAGGGCGACCGTGCACTGTTCGCCCGCGCGGTAGTCGTAGATGTCGCATTCCCAGAGGTCGAGCACCTCGGCCGTGCGCCGTGCCACGCTGGCCAGCACGTCGTCGAGCACAAGACTCGACGTGATGTCCGAGATGATCTCGGCGGTCACGGTGAAACGCCCTCGAGCAGGCACTGGCCCCCCTTCCGCCCTGCGGTTCTGCTCATTCTATCTACTTCATAGATAGCGCACCACGGATCTCGTCGCATGTCCGCCGTCGCAGCCGGTGGCCCGGTGGGTATATCAGGACAAGAACGGACCGAGGAGGCCACCACGGCGACCACACCGACAGTCATCGTCTACTCGCTCACCACCTGCGGCTGGTGTGCCAAGACCAAGGCGTTCTTTCGGGCGCGCGGCATCGACCCGTTCATCATCGAGTTCGACATGGCCGGCCCCGATCTGCAGGCCAAGATCTCAGCCGAGATGAGGCAGCACGGCGCCACCGGGTTTCCGTTCGTGAAGATCGGCCGTCACGTGGTGCCGGGCTACAGCCCCGAGGACTACGAGAGGCTCCTCAAGGCAGCCTGAACGGCGCGCCGCACGCGCAGGGCGCCGTGGCCACCCACGTCGCGCGACCGCACAGACGCCCGCGGCGGGCGCCACGCCGCGCGCCGGGTCACAGGCCGAGCAACTCCGGCACGTCGCAGATCGAGCCGACCACGTGGTCGGGCGTGCCGGCGGCGCGCTCCAGCGTCTCGGGGCGGAACTTGCCCGTGCGTACCAGCACGCCGGTGATGCCCGCCGCTTGGGCTGCGAGCACGTCGCCCACGATGTCGTCGCCCACCATCGCCACGCGATCGGCCGTCAGCCCCAGAGCGCCCAGGCCGGCGCGGAAGAACTCGGGCGAGGGCTTGCCGGTGACCACGGCCTCGCGGTCCAGCGCGCGCTCGAGCCCGGCTACGTAGGCGCCCGAGTCGAGGCAGATCCCCTCGGTCGTGAGCCAGGCGTACGTGTGGTGCATGGCCACGAGCTCGGCCCCGTCCAGCAGCGCCCGATAGACGCGGTTGAACGTCTCGAAGGCGAACGATTCGTCGGCGCCGGCGATGAGCACGATCTCGGGCTCGTCGTCTAAGCCGACGAGCCGCACGCCCGCAAGGTCGTCGGCTTGGGCGTCGCCCAGCAGGAACACGCGCCTGCCCGGCCGCGTGGCGCGCAAGAGGTCCCCAGCGGCGACCGCCGCGCTGATCACCTCGTGGTCGGCCACCGCGAAGCCGCTGTCGCGCAGCCCGGCGGCGAGCGCCGCCCGGCTGCGCCCGGTGGTGTTGGTGAGCACGCGCAGCGGCAGGCCGGCGGCACGCAGCCGAGCGAACGCCGCCACCGCTCCGGGCAGAGGCTCCCACGACACGGTCAGCACGCCGTCCATGTCGAGCAGCAGCCCGTCGATCGTCGCCTGTGACGTCGTCATGAGATCGCCGCCTTCGCCTTTCCGCCCGAGGTCGCTCCGCGAGTCGAGCGCCCGCTCGGCCTGAGCGTCGCCCGATCGCTGCCCTTTGACTACGAACCCATCCTAGCCGCTGGGGCGGTCCTCGTCGTCCCGACGCTCGTCGTCGTCCCGACGCTCGTCGTCGTCCCGACGCTCGCCATGCGACCGGCGCACCGCCCGGCGGCGCATGCGCCGCCAGAGCAGCACGGCCCCGACCAGCACGACGACGCCGAGCCCGACCATGCCGGCCACGCTGAGGTCGTCGGCGAGCGCGTCGAGATTGCTCACGAACAGAGCCGCCAGCAGGGTCACGGCGGTGGACCACGCGATGCAGGCCAGGGCGTTGAACACAAAGAAGCGCCGCCACGGCACCCGCGAGCCACCAGCCGACCACGCCGCCAGGCCGCGTACCGGCGAGAGCTGGCGGGCGATGGCCACGGTCAAGCCGCCGTGCCGGTCGTAGTAGGAATCCATGCGCTCGAGGTAGCGGCCGGGCACGTGCAGGACGTGCAGCAACCGCTCGACCATGGGGCGTCCGGCGGTGCGTCCGAAGAGGTAGCCGAGGTTGTCGCCGCTGATCGCCGCCGCGGCGCCGACCACGATCACCCAGTACAGGCTGAAGACGCCGCGCTGGGCCTCGTAGGCGCCGACCAGCAGGCTCACCTCGCCGGGCAGCGGAAAGGCGAAGCTCTCGGCGGCGATCAGTATGAAGAGGATGACGTAGCCGTGGCGACCGACCTCGTCGGCCACGTCGCGCAGCACGCCGTGAAGGGCCACGAGCACGACGACGTGCGTGAGAGCGATCACTGTGGGCGCCGGCCTTTCACGCGACCCCTCTTCCCCGCCGCGCGGTCGCCGGTGTTCTCGGCGCACTCGCAGGACCCGGCGGGGCTGTCCCCGGCCCGGCGAGCCGGCGCGCCGGACGATCCCGACACGGCACCCTAGAGGACCGACAGCGAAGTGCTCGGCGCAACCGACCCGGGGTTGCCGGCCGCATCGACCGCCGAGACCGTGACCCGGTAGCTCCCTTTGGCCAGCAGGCAGGTAAAGCTGTACGCGAGGGGCGCCCCCACCCTGCGACCGGGCACCACGACCTTCTTGACGAGCCGGCCGTGGTCGTCGCGGAAGCGCAGCGTCACCGTGACGGTGGGGCTGCCCGGGCGCGGGTCGGTCACCCGAAAGCCCACCGTCGCGCGCCCGCCCCTGGCCACCGCTGCCGGCGGCGTGACGACGGGCACGGGCGGCTGCGTGTCGATGCGCACGGTGCAGGCATGTTCCCGTTCGAGGTTGCCGGCCTTGTCGGCCGAGCGGTACCACACGACCGTGGCGCCGTCGGCGGAGTGGTCGCTCGGGGCGGCCAGAGTGAGTGAGCGGCCCTTCGTCCAAGTCGCCCCGCCGTCGAGCGAGTACTGCGTGTAGGCCACACCGGTGCCGCCGGGGTCGTCTGTGGCCTTGAATACGAGCGTGACCGCCGTGTCGTGCCAGCCGGCGGCGCCGGAGACCGTCGTCGTCGGGCGTCTGAAGTCGGTGTTCACCGCGAACGTGGCGCCGTCGGAGCCCAGGGCCGAAGTGGCCGCCACGACCTTGCCGGTGTCGGCGGAGACCATGCCGATCTGAGCCCAGTCGAAGTCGGCGATCGGCTGGCCCTCGAAGGCGCAGTCGCGGTAGGTGGCGAGACCGAACCGGGCGAGCGGCAAGATGGTCTGGTCGGCCAGCGACGGGGCCTCGGCGACGACCTCGGCCGACGAGCGCACAGGATCGATGGGCAGGCGGTCTTCGGCGGCGAAGTCCGTGAACGTCTTGCCGGTCGTGTGGTTCACGAGCGTCAGCGTGAAGCCGGCGACCCGGGCCGCGGCCGCGGTCCACACGACGGAGGCGCTCAGGTGGTCGCCGGCGTGGACCGCCAGCTTCTTGGCGCTGATGAATCTGGCGGGCGCCGGATACAGCTCATACCAGGCGTCGTAGAAGACGTGGCCCGACAGCGTGAAGCCCTCGGTGCCGATCTGCTCGACGGTCTGCGGCGGGTCGTCCAGGGGATCCTGGGTATCGCCGTCGAGTCCGACCCAGAAGGCGGCGTCGGTATAAGCGGCGCTCGGCCGCACGCGGGGCTGCGTCCAGTCGGCGGCTGCGCTGGTGAAGGGGCCGCCGCTCGTCACGTCGTAGCCCGCCCAGTTGGGCGACTGCCCGCGACTGCCCAGCAACGGGCCCGGATGGCCGAGCGGCGCGACGACGATCGCCGGCCGGCGGACGGCGGCCGGCGCCACGTGGGCGCCGTGGGCCGCGGGCGAACGGCCGGCATCGGCCGCCGGGCGCGCCGCCGCTGCGACAGGCAAGGCGCACAGGGCGGTGACCACGAGCGAAAGAGCGGTCGCCGCGGCCAGCGCGAGCGCCGGCGCCGTGCCGCGCGTCGCCGGCGCCGTGCCGAAAAGCGCCCTGCCTGAGCGTCTCACCCATTCTCCAGACGTCGTGACCCCTACGATTGTAGCCGCCCCCGCGGCGCCGCGACAGCAGGGGCGCGTTGGCTCCCGCCGCGTTGCCACCGCGAACGGTCGTCGGCGCCGCAGCGCCGAGGCAACCGATCCTCGTGATCGCGCGACCCCTCGCAGAAAGCTCCCAGCCGGGACTCAGGCAGGTGTAAGGGCGCACGTCTACCTTGTGGCCATGGCTACGGCGACCTCACCTCATACGATCTTCCCGCCCCGCGCGGTCGAGCTGCCCGCGGCGCCCCAGGTCGAGTTCGTCGTGCCCGTCTACAACGAGGAGCGCGACCTCACGCTCAGCGTGGTGCGCCTGCACGCCTACTTGAGCGAGAACCTGCCATTCACGTTCCGTCTGACGATCGCCGACAACGCGAGCGTCGATCAGACCTGGGCGATCGCCCAGCGGCTGACCCGGACCCTGCCCGGCGTGCGCGCCGTGCACCTGGACGAGAAGGGCCGCGGCCGCGCCCTGCATGCCGTCTGGCAAGCGAGCGACGCCGCCGTGCTCGCCTACATGGACGTCGACCTGTCGACCGACCTCGCCGCCGTGCTGCCCCTGGTCGCTCCCCTGGTGTCGGGGCACTCCGACCTTGCCGTCGGCACCCGCCTCGCGCGCGGCGCGGTGGTCACGCGCGGCGCCCGACGCGAGTTCATCTCGCGCTGCTACAACCTGCTGGTGCGCACCGCACTGGGCGCCCGTTTCTCAGACGCCCAGTGCGGCTTCAAGGCCATCCGCGCCGACCGGGCCCGCGAGCTCCTGCCGCTGGTCGAAGACACCGGCTGGTTCTTCGACACCGAGCTGCTCGTGCTCGCCGAACGCTCGGGGCTGCGCATCCACGAAGTGCCAGTCGACTGGCTCGACGACCCCGATTCCCGTGTCGCCATCGCAGCGACCGCGCTGGCCGACCTGAAGGGCATCGCGCGCCTCTCGCGCGCGCTCGCCCGCGGCCGGCTCGCGCTGCCGAGCGGACGCGCACGCCGCGCGACCGACCTCCCCGGACAGCTGCTGCGCTTCGGCCTGATCGGGGTGGCCAGCACCCTCGCCTACCTCGCCCTGTACCTGCTGGGCCGCGGCGTCATGTCGGCCCAGTGGGCCAACGCCCTGTCGTTGTTGGTGACGGCCGTCGCCAACACCGCCGCCAACCGCCGGCTCACCTTCGGCTTGCGCGGCGCCGCCGGACGCTTGCGCCACCAGGGTCAGGGGCTCGTCGTCTTTGCCCTGGGCCTGGCCGTGACCAGCGGCAGCCTGCTGGCGCTGCACCGCGGCGACCCGCACGCTTCGCGCGCCGCCGAGCTCGCGGTGCTGCTCGCGGCCAATGTAGTCGCCACCCTGCTGCGCTTCGCCCTGTTTCGTATCTGGCTCTTTCCCCACCGAGCCGCCGCCCGTCCGACGAGAGGACTCGAACCATGACCGACACCTTCGATCCCGAGCCCCCCGCACCGGGCGCCACGTCGCCGTCGTACGGCGCAGCGGCATCCACGCCGTCGCACACCGCAGCCGCATCGGAGCCGTCGCACGACGCGGCTGCGCCGGTCCACGCCCCCGCCGACGCGCGCGCCGGGCGTCTGCGCCGGCTGTGGCGCGGCCGGCCCGGAGACCCGGCCTGGGTGCGCCCCGCGCTGCTCGGCTTGCTGGCGGCGACGGCGCTGCTGTACCTGATCGGCCTCGGCCGCTCGGGCTGGGCCAACGCCTTCTACTCGGCGGCCGTGCAGGCCGGCGCGCACAGCTGGAAGGCCTTCTTCTTCGGCTCCTCCGACGCCGCCAACTTCATCACCGTCGACAAGCCCCCGGCGTCGCTGTGGGTCATGGACCTCTCCGCGCGTCTCTTCGGCGTCAACGCCTGGAGCATCCTCGTGCCGGAGGCGCTCGAGGGCGTCGCCTGCGTGGGTGTGCTCTACCTCACCGTGCGCCGCTGGTTCGGTCCGGCCGCCGGCCTGCTCGCCGGCACGGTGCTGGCCCTCACGCCGGTGGCCACCCTCATGTTCCGGTTCAACAACCCGGACGCCCTGCTCGTGCTGCTGCTCACGCTCGGCGCTTACGCCGTGACCCGGGCGATCGAGAACGCCGGCACCCGCTGGCTCGTCCTCGCCGCCGCTCTGGTCGGGCTCGGGTTCACCACGAAGATGCTGCAGGCCCTGCTCATCGTGCCGGCACTGGCAGCCGCCTACGCCCTGGCCGCCCCGACGTCGCCGTGGCGCCGCGTACGTCAGCTCGCCGTGGCCGGCGTCGCGCTGCTCGTGTCGTGCGGCTGGTGGGTGGCGATCGTGCAGCTCTGGCCGGCCGCCAGCCGCCCCTACATCGGCGGTTCGCAGACCAACAGCGTCGTCGAGCTCATCTTCGGCTACAACGGCCTCGGGCGCATCACCGGTAACGAGACGGGCAGCGTCGTGGCCGGCGGCGCCGGTCAGGCGGGGGCCTGGGGCGCGACCGGCATAGGACGGCTGTTCTCGACGTCGTGGGGCGGTCAGATCGCCTGGCTGCTGCCCGCCGCCCTCGCGTTCCTCGTCGCCCTGCTGTGGCTCAGCCGTCGCGCACCGCGTACCGACCGCACGCGCGCCGCCGCCGTGCTGTGGGGCGGCTCGCTGCTCGTCACGGCCGTGGTGTTCAGTTTCGCCCAGGGCATCATCCACGAGTACTACGCCGTCGCGCTCGCCCCGGCGCTCGGCGCGCTCGTCGGCATCGGCGCGACCGCGTTGTGGGCCCGGCGCGGCGTCGCGGGCTGGCGCCTCAGCCTGGCGGCCGTCGTCGCGGCGACCGCGGTGTGGGCGTTCGTGCTGCTCGACCGCTCGCCCACCTGGCTGCCGTGGCTGCGCCTCGTGGTGATCGTCGGCGGCCTGCTGGCCGCCGCGGGGCTCGTCGTCACCGACCGTCTGACTCGGCGCGCGGCCCTGACTCTCGCCGGGGTGGGCGTCGCGCTCGCCCTGGCCGGTCCCGCGGCCTATTCGCTGCAGACGGCGTCGGCCGCGCACTCGGGCTCGCTGCCCAGCGCCGGACCGACGGTGGCCGGCGGACGCGGTGGGTTCGGCGGCGGATCCGGCGGCCGCCGCGGCGGCGGGCGGCGCTTCACCGGCGCAGGCGGACCGCCGAGCAACGCGACCGCGACCGGCGGCGCTGCCCTGGGCGGTGGCGCTGCGCCGGGCGGCACGCAGGGCGGCGCTCCTCCCACCGCCACGCAGACCGGCACGCAGGGCGGCGGCACGCTGACCGGCGGCGCTCCGAGCGTTCCGACCGCGGGGCAAGGCGACGGCGGCTTCGGCCGGGTCGGCGACGGGACCGGCGGCAACGGCGGAGGGTTGCTCGACGCCAGTACGCCCAGCGGCGCGCTGGTCGCCCTGCTCAAGAGCGACGCCGGCCACTACACCTGGGTCGCGGCCACCGTGGGCGCTCAGTCGGCCGCCGGCTATCAGCTCGCCACCGACGACCCGGTGATGAGCCTCGGCGGCTTCAACGGCAGCGACCCGTACCCGACGCTCGCCGAGTTCGAGGCCATCGTGAACGCCGGCAAGGTGCACTACTTCATCGGCGGCGGCTCCGGCGCCGTCGGCAACGGTTCGTCGATGAGCGCTATCGCCGCCTGGGTCAAGGCCCACTTCACCCCCCGGACCGTCGGGGGAGTCACCGTCTACGACCTGACCAGCCGCACCGGCTGACGTTCCAAGCGAGCAAGGAGGCGACCACCGACGTCGATCCCCGGGGCGATCGTACGGCCTGATGGCCGCTGTCGGCTCCCGCGGGGCGAGCGCCGTCAGCGCGCGACGCGCGACTGTTCGCGCAACTCCTGCCAACGTCGGCCCGTCTTGCGCAGGCTGAAGGCGCCGATGACCATCACCACTCCCCAGATGATGGCGATCAGCCCCACGAAGACGCCTATCAGCGTGATGGTGGCTCCGGGCCAGGCGATCATGACGACGCCCAGCACGATCAGAGCGATGCCTGCCGCGACGTCGTTGGTGCGGGTGTCGTGGGCACCGCCGAACGCCGTGGCGGCGCGCACGATGCCCCAGACCAGGAACGTGATGCCGGCCACGATGGCGACGACCTTGAGCGTCTCGCCGGGCCAGACCAGCAGCACGATGCCGCCCACGAGGGCCACGAGGGCGCCGGCCAGGTGTGCGCCGCGGGCGCCTCCCCGACCCATCGTCACGAGTTGCGCGATGCCCATGAAGAGCAGGAACAGCCCGGTCAGCCAGACCAGGGCGCCCAGGCTGCCGAACGCGTGGCTGAGTACGATGACCCCGAAGACGATGGCAATCACGCCGACGCCGAGCAGCCAGCCCCAGTTGTGCGCCGCCCAGCCGGCCTGATGATCGAGCAGGTGCGCCTGGGCCCTGCTGAACGAGACTTCCTCCTGGACGACGATGCGGTCGTCGCCGTGCAACGGCGTCGCCGTCTCGTCGCCCCTGTCGTATGGAGGCATCCCTGCCTCGCGGTGACTATCGTCCATCGCCGACCTCCCGATCGTGTGAGCGCGCGCCGTGGCTGCCGCGTGTCTGTGCGACAACCATACAGCTGATACCCCGATAGCAGAGCGTAGCGCCGTACGATGCGTGTTCAGTGGCCGCCGCGAAAGACCTGCGGGGCCCAGGCTTCGCAGAGCCCGGGCCCCAAGGAGGGCGGGCGCGCGGAGCGTCGTGGCCACCGCACCCTCAACCTCGACCGTACCCTTAGCTTCGCTTCAGTCCCACGCCTAAGCTGTCGGCGCGCCCTCTTTGATGCTGTGCAGCTCGTGGGTCATCGTGTGGATCGCCGTCGTCAGCTCGAGGATCTGGTTCGAGAGCTGGATGATCTGCTCGTTCTGGTGTTCTTCGGTCTGCACGGTCTGCCACTGGGCGTCGGCCAACACCTGACGCCGCGCGTCGGCCCGGTTCTGGCTGATCATCACGAACGTAGACAGGAAGATCGCCTCGAGCGAGACGATCATGGTGAGAAGTCCGAACGGGTAGCGCTCGACGCCGACCGCGATCCACAGGGCAAACCAGGCGATGTGCACGTAGACGAAGGTCATCGAGCCCGCGAAGCTCGTGATCGCGTCGGCTATGCGCGACTGCAGGCTCTGCAGACGCTGCTCGTTGTGGCGCATGAGCGCCGGGTGTTTGGCTGCGGGGGGCGAGCCGGCTTCCATGGATCTCCTGTTCGGTCGCGGGGCGGCCCGTCGCTGAGGGCGGGTCGTTCTGAGGGCGGTGGGCGTGGTATCCCGCCTGCTGTTCTACCATCGATGCCTGATTCCTGCCGCGCCCCGGGGAGCGATCTTTGCGCGACCCGGGGCGCGATCCTGGGTGCCCGGGGCGCGATCTTTACGCGGCCCGGGGCCCGGTGGCGGCTACCTGCGCCGAACGGGGAAGACTAGAATGACAGCGAGCCCTGCGGAGGCACGATGACCGATCCCGACGCGCCGGGAGGACCCCTCGGGGGCCCGAGTCCCGACGACGCACGCGCAGCAGACCACGAAGCCGAACAGATCGGTCCACCGAACACGGCGTGGAGCCTGCCCGACGCCGCCTGGCGTGCTCCCGACCCCGCGCGCGGTGCGGGCGAGCGGCACGACGCACCGTCACCCGACGGCGAAGCGCGCGGCTCGTCCGCCGGCTGGGACCAGCGCAGCGCGGCCGACGACTGGCGCCCCTCGGGCGCCCCAGCCACCGGCTGGGGCGCGCGCGCGGCGGACGGCGGCTGGACTCCCGCGCCCGGCGGCGGCTGGACGCCGCCAGCCGGACGCGTCTCGCAGCCGGCCCCCACGCAGCCCCCGATGCCCCGCCCACGGCATCGTCTGGGCCGCGTGCTGGTGGCCGCGCTGCTGGTCGGCGTCGCGGTGTTCCTGGGCGTCGCCATCAGCCACGACTTCTGGCAGTCCGGCGACTCGACGGCGGCCAAGACGCTGCCCGGCAGCGGTTCCGGCGCGACCGCCCTGCCGTTCGGCAGCGGCTCGAACGGCTCGTCGAGCTCGAACTCCGCCGGCGCGAGCGGCGCGAGCGGCTCGAGCGGCGCGACGTCGATCGCCGCGGCGGTCGATCCGGCGCTCGTCGACATCAACGTCGCTCTCGGTTACGAGCAGAGTCAGGCGGCCGCCACCGGCATCGTCCTGAACTCGACGGGCCTGGTCCTCACCAACAACCACGTGATCAACGGCGCGACCTCTATCAGCGCCGTCGACGTGGGCAACGGCACGACCTACCAGGCCACCGTCGTGGGCTACGACCGCAGCCACGACATCGCCCTCATCCAGCTGACCAACGCCTCGGGACTTGCGAGCGCGCGGCTTGGCGACTCGTCGAAGGCCAGTGTCGGCCAGAGCGTGGTGGCCCTGGGCAACGCCGGAGGCACCGGCGGCACGCCCACAGCGGCCAGCGGCGCGGTGGTCGCCCTGAACCAGCAGATCGTCGCCAGCGACGAGGGCGCCAGCACCTCGGAGCAGCTCACCGGCCTCATCCAGACCAACGCCGCCATTCGGCCCGGCGACTCGGGCGGCCCGCTCGTCGACAAGGCCGGACAGGTGATCGGCATCGACACGGCGGCGTCGAGCTCGTACACGTTCCGCTCGACCGGCAGCCAGGGCTTTGCAGTGCCCATCAACACCGCCGTCGACATCGCCAGTCAGATCATCGATCACAAGTCGTCGGCGACCGTGCACATCGGCCCGACGGCGTTCCTGGGCGTCGGCCTTGCTCCCACGGGCTCGCAGGGCGGCTCCGGTCCGTCGAGCGCCGGGGCGACCGTCACCGGCGTCTTACCGGGCTCCGCGGCTTCGCAGGTCGGTCTCACGGTCGGCGACGTGATCGTCTCGGTCGACGGCCGCAGGGTCGACTCTCCCACGACACTCAGCGCTCTGCTCGGCGCCTACCACCCGGGCGACAAGGTCACGATCGGCTGGAAAGACTCGTCGGGCGTGCGCCGCATCGGAGTCGCGCAACTCGGCAAGGGACCGGCCGCCTGAGCGGCGAAGCAGTCGCCCGGCCCGCGGCGCGATCGCTCGACCCGCCGCGCGATCGCCGGAGCGGCGGAGCGATCGCCCGACCCGCGGAGCTGGCCGGGCGCCCTACGAGACGTGGACGAGCGTGCCGATCGGGTCATACCTGAACACGACGGCCGCCGCGCTGTAGGGCAGCTCGACGCAGCCCAGACTCTGCGGCCAGCCGTACGAGCCGCGAATGAAGCCGTGCACGGCATCGCCGCCGTTGAAGTAGGCGACGTACGGCACGCCGGCGTCGTGGTACTTGCTGCCGTCGGGGTTGGTGCCGCTCATCGTCGTCGACAAGAAGCGCGCGTACACGGGGAACGTGCCCGGGTCGGTGGGCCGACCGGCGATGCCGGTGTTACACAGGCTCGAGTAGATGACGCGGCCGTTGCGCCACACACGAAGCGTCTGAGGCAGCGACCTCGAGACCTCTACGTAGTCGTAGGTGCGCTTGCTGGCCAGGTGCCGCGAGGTGGCCTTGAGCAGAGCCATCCACACCGTGCGACCGGCCACGCCGTCATCGGCGAGCTTGTGGTCGGACTCGAAGGCCATCACCGCGCCCTTGATGAGCACGGTCGAGGCGCCGCGCTTCCAGAGCGACGACAGCGATGCCGGAATGTGCTTGTAACGCCAGAGGAACTTGCCGGTCAGCGGCTTGAGCGAGAGCAGGTCGAGCGTGGCGGGCTCGCGGCCGAGGGCCGACACGTAGTGCGCCTTAGTGGTCGCCGTGGCGGCCACCGGCAGGGCGAAGCGTACGGGCAGATAGCCGAGCTCAGCAAGAAGCTGCTGCAGGCGCAGCACCGACGAGGGGCCGCCGACCGTGAACCAGGTCGTGTGCGTGGCGCCCAGTCGGGCGCCCGCGGCGGAGACGATGCCCCTGGCGCCGCCGGGCAACGTGACGGTGACCTTGGTGTAGATGGGCAGGTGGCCCTTGAGCACGAAGACGAGCGTCGCGCCCTCGACCTTCCAGACGCCCGGCACCCTGGGCGTGAGGCTGGGCAGCGGCGTGTCGGCGGCCAGCGTGACCGAGAAGAGCACGCGGATCGACGCGGCGAACGACACGTTCGCGGCTTTGGCGCGCGGTGACACCGAGACCAGCTTGAGGGGCGGCGGCGGCGTGGGGCTCGGGGATGGGCTCGGGCTCACAGGGCTCGGCGAAGGAGTTCCGTCGGCGGGTGTGGCGGCGGTCGAGCCCTGGACCGACGGCGCTGCCATGGTGGTCGAGGCGGCGGCCGGCGCGACCGCGCCGGCCGGGGCAAACGCAAAGTAGGCGCCGCCGAGCAGGGCGATGGCCACTACTGCCAGGGTCGCCGAGAGCGACGCGCCGAGGTGTCTCTTCACAGGGTCTCCTCTGATCGTCGACCCTGCCAAGGGTCACGTTCCTACGGCCGGGCGGCGGTCCGCCCATCCGTGATTAGCCTACTGTCATAGTGTAATGCCAACGGACCCCCGGCGAAAAGCGTGAAACGCAAAAAAAGCGGCGGGGCCGAGCGTCGGACGCCGCCTAAATGAGGTTCCCGGGCGGTCGACGCTCGGGCGGCACGTCGCGCAGCCACTCGGCGAACGCGGCGCGCTGGCGCGCCGCCGTGGGCGTAGCGCAGGCGCCACCACGCGACGTGCACAGCAGGTCGACCGGCAGGGCGCGACCGATGGCGTCGGCCGCGTCGAGCGCCTCGTGGAACGGCAGCACGGCGGCGTGGCCGGCCAGCGCCAGGTCGGCGAACACGTGCGCCGTGCAGGTCGCCGCGAGAATGCGGCTGCGGCACGGCTGGCACAGGCCGCCCGGGATAGGGTCGCAGGGCATGCCGGTGAATGCCTGCAGGGCGAGCGAGGCGGCGTCTTCTGTCTGGCGCGGCGTGGCGCCCACCATCGCGGCGATGCCGGCGGCCGCCATGGCGCCGCAGACGCCGGCTTCGCCGGTGCAGCCGATGACCTCGCCGGTGGGCTCGGTACGGCTGAAGGCGATCGCGCCCACTCCACCGGCCACGAGCAGGCCGTGGAGAAGGTCGTCGTCGCTCAGACCGCGCGCCTCGCGCACGGCGGCCAGCGCGGCGTAGAGGTAGCCTCCCCCGCCCCCCATCGGTCCGGGCACGGTCTCGACGCCGGGAATGCCGGCGCCGGCGCCGTAAGCCAGCTTGATCGTCTCGGCGACGACGCCGCCGGTCAGCGACCGGCCCGACGCCACATGGCGCGCCCAGGGCGCGGTGAAGTCGGGTTTGAAGGGGCTCGCCGGCACGACGACGTCTTCGTCGTAGGCGGCGTGGGTCTGGCGGTGCATGAGCGCCGCCAGGCGGGCCATGGTCGCCACGATCTCATCGCGCGACCAGCCCGACGCGTCGATCTCGTACTGCAGAGCGGTCTCCCAGAGAGTCTCACCGCGCTGCTCCGCGATCTCGCGCCAGCGGGTCATGGTGTCGAACAGCTGGGGGGCGCGGGCGGCGCGCCTGAGGACGGGCAGCACCGGCCGCAGCACGGCGAGTCGCGCAGTCGGTCCGGCCGCCGCCAGTGTGGTCGAAAGCGCCCGCTCGTCGGGCTCGGCGGCGAGGCTGAAGGCGTGCAGGCGGCCGCGGCCCGCGGCCGCCACCGTGGCCGTCGCGACCAGGCCGGGCAGCGGCGCGGCGAGGCGCGCAACGAGGGCCGCGTCGGACGCGACTGCCGGGTCGGACGCGACTGCCGGGTCGGACGCGACTGCTGCGTCGGACGCGACTGCCGGGTCGGACGCGAGCGCCGGATCGGCTTCGAAGACCAGCACCACGTAGGCGTCGCCGATCGCGCGCAGGGGAAAGCCGTCGACCACGAGAGTCTCGACCATGCCGCCGCCGGTCGATGTACCGACCAGCGTGACGGTGCGCCCCGAGCGCCCCGTGAGCACGAACTTCATGGCGTTGGGGTGAGCGCTCTCAGCTAGGTTCGTGAACTCGAAGGCGACCGCGACGCCGGCCTCGGCGGCCAGCTCGAAGGCGCGAAAGAGGCCCACGTCGTCGGGCCCCAGGCCGAGCACGCCGGCCACCATGGCGCGGTCCTCGGACATGACGCCGAAGGTGCCGGCAAACGAGCCGCGCTCGTCGAGCTGGATGCGGATGCCGGCGGGCGGCTCGCCGAGCAGGTCGCCGGCCAGGCAGCCGAGCCTGCAGGGCGCCGCGGTGTGCGAGCTCGAGCCCGGCTGCATGACGGGCCCGAAGACGTCGTTGAAGAGCTCAGGGTAGGCGGCTGCGTCCGGGGTCATTCGGCGGCGGCCGCGCCGAAGTGCCGGCCGCCGATCTCGACCCAGGTGCCGACGCCCGTCTCTTTGGCCTTGTCGTAGACGTAGCGAGCGGCCGCCAGGTCTTCGATGGCGATGCCGAGCGACTTGAACAGCGTGATCTCGTCGGGGGCGCCGCGGCCCGGCGCCTTGCCGGCCAGCACCTCGCCGATCTCGCCGACGATGTGGCCGTCGTCGACGGCGCCCTCGCCGCGAGCAAGCAGGAACTCGCCGGCCTCGCTCAGCGCGGCCTCGCGGCGATCGACGTACAGGCGCGAGCGCACCACCGCCGCGGTGTCGAGCTCGCGGGTCGTGGGCGTGTAGGCGCCCACGGCGTTGATGTGGGCGCCCGGCGCGAGCCACGCGCCGTGCAGAACGGGCTCGGTCGCCGTCGTGACGGTGCAGATCAGATCGGCGCCGCGCACGGCCTCTTCGGCGCTGGCGGCGACCTCGATCGGCAGGCCGGTCAGGCGCTGCTCACGCTCGGCGAAGGCCTCGGCGCTGCCGGCCGGCAGGCTGAAGACGCGCACGCGCCGCACAGGCCGCACGGCGCGCATCGCCTGCAGGTGGGTGTGCGCCTGCGTGCCGGCGCCGATGATGGCGAGGTCGCCGGCGTCGGGCCGCGCCAGAAGGTCGGTGGCCGCGCCGCTCACGGCCGCGGTGCGGATGGCCGTGATCGAGGTGGCATCGACGATGGCGCGCAGCAAGCCGCGCTCGGTGTCGAAGACCAGCACGACGCCCTGGTGGGTGTCGTACTCGGAGCCGAAGTTGGCGGGAAAGGCGGCGATCACCTTGACGCCCAGCGCGTCGATGCCGCCTAGATACGACGGCATGAGTCCCATGACCCGGTCGCCATCGGGCAGCGCGAGCATGCTGCGCAGGGGCAAAAGGACGTCGCCGCCGTCGAGCAGGCTGAGGGCGCGGCGCATCACCTCGATGGCTTCGTCCATGGGCAGCAGGGCGGAGACCTGCTTCTGGTCGGCGATGAGAACGTCCATGGGGGCCTCCGGATCTGAGTGCTCTACCTGTGGCATCCGGAGCCGTCACGCTCGCCCCGGACCGTCACAGATGAGTATATGTGCCGGGGCTAGGCGGGCGCGCCGGCCGGAGCGCGTTCGCGCAGCCGCCGGGCGCGATTGCGCAGCGCGTCGCGGTCGGACTTGCGCCCGCAATCGGCGCGCTCGAGGATACCCCACGACGCCGCGCGGTCGATCTCGTCGAGGGCCTCGGTGTCGCGCCCCAGGCCCTTGAGCACGATGGTGAGACGGTTGAACGCCATGGGCAGGTCGCGCCGCACCCGGCGTTCGTCGAGTGGCGACTCGCCGCAGGCGAGCAGCGCATCGACGGCGTTGCGGTAGAGCGCCGCGGCGCGCTCGGGGGCCGGCCGTTCGAGCGTGGCCGCCTCGCGCAGCAGGTCGGCCGCCTCGCTCAGGTGAAGCTCGACCAGCTCGCGACGCTCGCGGCCGTCGGCGTGGAAGGCCGCCACCGCGGCCGCCGTGACGCGCAGCCCGTGGGCGGCGGCGAACCCGACGAACTCGTGCTCCTCGCCGGTGTCGAGACGTTCGTGCTCGAAGAAGACGAGGCAGCGACAGCCCGTCGGGCTCGTGCAGCGCGGATTGGGAGCCCAGGCCACGGCGGTCTCGGGCTCGGCGGTCTCGCGGCCGTCGGCGGCAGCGCACTCGGGGCAGGTGTGTGCGTCGGCAACGGCCGAGTAGATGGCGTTGGCGACGGTGGCGTGGCCGGCCCCATCGGTCGCGTCGCTTGTGGCGATGCTCACGGCCGGCTCGTCTGCACCGCGAGCGACGAACAGGGCGATCGCACAGCGACACCGACCGCACAGGCCCCCCTCGTCGTCGGCGGCGGCCGCGTCGCGCCCGCACAGCAGGCAGGGCGGGGCGCTCGGGACCAGGGCGCCGCAGGTCGCACAAAACGTCGCTGTGTCGCCGATCGAGAGCCCGCAATCGTGGCAATGCTTCATGACCACCTCCAGGCGGACCAGCTCGTAAGCGCGAGATCGCGTGGCTGCTACGCAATCTCCCTGCAGGTCATCGGCCGAACCGGCGACATCGTTAGTGCGGCGGCGGCCTCGGCGCATGCGTCGGCGTCGACCGATCAGGCGACAGCGGCGGCCCGGGGGCCGCCGCTGTCGCCTGTGCTCAGCGCTGCCGTCGTTACGGCACGCGCCGACCGATCCGGCGCTCTCCCCCTTAGTGCTTCACGCGGGTCAGGGGCCAGTGGGCCGCCTGCCAGGCGCCGCGATGCGCTGCGGCGCGCACCACCGCGGGGCTGCCCGGCTGGCGCAGCAGCCAGGCGGAGCGCAGGCCGTGGTTCAGGCGGGCGTAGTCCCAATAGTCGCTGCTCGGCAGCCCGGCCGGCCAGCCGGGGGGCGAGACGGCCGGAGCACCGCGGCGCACGACGCGCAGCGTGTTGCGACCGACCGTGACCTGGTGGTTGCCGGCCCAGTCGACCGCGCGTACCACGACGTGGTAGGTGCCGGGCTTGAGGTTGCAGCGGAAGCGCAGCCAGTAGAACGACTCGCCCCAGCCGTACCAGCCGCTCTCGCGTTCGACGAACGAACGCAGCACGTGCCCGTGGGCGCCCACGATACTGACCGTAGCCTGCTTGACGCCGCTCAGGTCGTCGGTCGCGATGAAGTCGAGCACACCCTTCTTGCCGGCGTCGACGATGGCCGCACGCGGAGCGGCACAGGCCGGACCGAGCGTGTCGACCAGCACGCTGGCCTGCTCGGTCTGCTCCTGGTTGCCCGCGTTGTCGGTGGAGCGGTAGAGGATCGTGTGCACGCCGTCGTTGCGATGGTCGGCCGCAGCCGGCACCGCGACGGCGGCACCCGGCGTCCACGGCCCGCCATCGAAGCTCGACTGCGTCGAAGCGACTCCCGAACCGCCCACGTCGTCGGCCGAGAGCCTGACGGTCGTGGGATCGCGGTGCCAGGCGAAGTCGTAGCCGGCCACGAAGGTCGCCGGCGCGGCGGTGTCGGCGCTCGTATCGAGCGTCGACACGAGAAAGCCGTCGCCGAAGGCCCACACGTGGCTCTGGTCGGTCGCGGCGATCGCTTCGACCCCGTAGCCACCCGCGACGCGCTGCCAGGTAGAGCCGCCGTCGCTCGTGGCATAGACGCCGTTCAGGCCACCCAGCCAGCCGTGCTGAGCGTCGCTGAAGTGGACCGTCGTGGCCAGCGTGTCGTTCAGGTCGGCCCTGCGCGTCCAGGTCGTGCCGCCGTCGGTGGTCTGCAGGACCCAGGCCTGCTGGACGTCGCCGTTGTCGTCGTAGCTCACGCCGGTGGCCCAGCCCACGTTCGCGTCGAGGAACTGCAGGCCGGTCATGTCGGGCGCACCCTTGGGCAGCTTCTCCTTGGTCCACGTGTAACCGTCGTCGATCGAGTGGAAGATCGCGCCCATCGGCTGCCAGGCGTCCTCGTTGGCGTAGAAGCCACCGCTCGCCCAGCCGGTCGAGGCGTCGAGAAAGTCGATCGCGTTCAGGTCGGTGTTGCTGTAGACGTACTGGGGGATCCAGGTGGCGCCGCCGTCGGTCGTGTGTTCGAGGGAGAGTGGCGCTCCTGTGTCGCCGGAGTCTTGTTCGTCGCTGATCGCCCAGCCGGTCGAGGCGTCGAGAAAGTCGACGCCCACGAGCTCGCCGGAGAGTTCGGACTGCTGCGGCGCCCAGCTCGCGCCGCCGTCGGTCGTGTGCAGGATGGCGCCGTCGCCGTTGAAACTGCCCACCAACCAGCCGTCGTCGGCATCGGGAAAGGCGACGCCCAGGAGCGAGCTCGCCCAGCGCGCCGGCGTGGCCTGCTCGGCGAACTTCAGACCGTCGGTGCTGTGCAGCAGGGCGCCGGCAGAGTCGACCGCCCAGATGTCGTGCGCGTCGAGCGCGTCGGCGCCGGCGAACCAGTACTGCTGGCCCGAGCTCGCCGACTGCCAGGTCGCGCCGGCGTCGCTCGAGACCACGACGCCGTCGCCGACCGCGCACGCGGCGTTGCCGCTGGCCGCCATCACGAAGGGCATCGCCGGCGTGTTCACGTACGAGGTATGCCAGCGAAAGCCACCGTCGCTCGAGTGCAGGAACATCGTCGGACCCTCGTTGTCGTAGCCGCCCCAGTCCTGCCCGACGAGCCACACGTTCGTCTGGCTGGTCGCGCAGATGGCGGTCGTGTACTGATACCCGGTCGGCACCGGGCGCCAGAAGCGGCCGCCATCGTTGGTCGCCATCACGAAGGAGTCGCCCCACTGGTCCTGCGCCAGGACCCAGCCGTCGCTGCGATCGACGAACGCGAGCTGGACGACGCTGGTCTGCGGGCTGAGCATGCCACGAGAGCCGCCCGTCCAGGTCTTGCCGCCGTTGACGGTCGTCCAGATGCGGCCCTTCGTGCCGCCGGCCCAGCCGTGCGTGGCGTCGGCGAAGTCGACCGTCAGGTAGCCGCTGTAGCCGCCGGCCACGGCGACCTGCTGCCAGGTGACCCCGCCGTTGGTGGTCTTGAGCACGCTGCCGTCGGTCGTGCCGGCCCAGCCGTGCGTGGCGTCGGCGAAGGTGACGTTGGTGAGCGAGCCTGTGAAGCCGGCCGGCGTCTGGTCGGTCCACGTGACTCCGCCGTTGCTCGTGACGAGGATCACGCCGGGCTCGGCGGCGGTCGCCTGGCCGCCGACCACCCAGCCGTGCTGGGCGTCGACAAAGCTCACCGACCACAGGTCGGCGTCGGAACCCGACGTCTGGCCGGTCCAGGTGAGGCCACCGTCGGTGCTGTGCTGGATGGTACCTCCCACACCGACCGCCCAGACCTGCCCGGCGCCGGCGAAGGCGACGTCGTTCAGGTTGGTCGTCGGCTGGGGCATCTGCCAGAACCAGCCGTGCTGGCCGTCGGGCACGAGGGCATAGGCGGGCGTAGCAAGCACCGCGACCAGGGCGGCCGCGGCGACGGCGATGCAGACGGCGAGCCAGGCGCGTTTCATGAGCGACCCCTTCGGGACGATGCCGAGATGATGGCGGGTGGCGCGGTCATGCCCCGCCGTCACGATACGTTCTGTCGCCGTCGCGGGGCTCATCGGCGCACCACCAGGGTGTTGTAGGCCTGCGCCGTCTGCCGGTTGCCGGCCGCGTCGGTAGCGGCGACGGCAAAGCGGTACGAGCCCTTGGGGAGCCAGCAGGTGAAGTCGTAGTCGGTCACGACGTTGACCTTGACGCCCCTGAGCACGATCTTCTTGGCCAGCGCGCCGCTGGCCTTGCGCACGCGAATCGTGACGGTCGCCGTGGGGCTGCCGGGACGCGGGTCGTTCACGATGAACCGCAGGGCCGTGCGAGCGCCGCGCACGGCGGCCGCCCGCCACTTGGCGACGGGCGTAGGCCGGCGCGTATCGATCAGCACGAGCACCCTGCGCTTGGCCTCGACGTTGCCGGCTTTGTCGGCCGAGCGGTAGAGCACCTTGTTGACGCCGTCGCCACTGTGGTCGGCGGGCGCAGGCACGCTGACCGTGGTGCCCTTGGTCCAGGTCGCGCCGTCGTCGAGCGAGTACTGGGTGTAGGCGACGCCCAGGCCGCCGCGGTTGTCGACGGCCCTCAGGTGCAGCCGTACCGCCTTTGAGTGCCAGCCGGCAACGGCCCCCACGACCGTCGTGCGGGGTGCGGTGACGTCGGTGGTCACGGTGAAGCTGGCGCCGTCGGCGCCGAGCGCCGAGGTGCGCGCGAGCAGGGAACCGTCGTCCATGGAGGTCATGTCGATGCGGTTCCAGTCGAAGGCGCTGATGGGCTGGCTGTTGAACGAGCAGCCGCTGAACGCGACGATGCTGTAGTCGGACGACGGCACGACGTCGCCTTCGTCGTCGGTCGGGGCTTCGGCGATCGCTTCGGCCGAGGCGAGCTGCGGCGGGATCGTCATGCTCAGCTGGTCGTCGGTGTACGACGCGCCACTCGTATGGTCGACCAGAGTCACGGTGAACTTCGCCGGCGCGGCCCAGGTGACCGTGCCGGTGAGCACGTCGCCGGCGTGGATCGCCATGTCGATGGTCTGCGGATAGAGCGGATACATCTCGTACCAGGCGTCGTAGCCAGCCACGCCCTTGCTCCAGCCCTCTGTACCGATCTGCTCCACGGTGTCGGAAGGGTCGCCATCGAGGCCGACCCAGTAGGCGGCGTCGGATTCGGTCACGCCGGTCGTGTGGACGCGGGGCTCGATCCAGGTGCCCGTCACGGTCGTGAAGGGACCGTCGGTCGAGTCGTCGTAGCCCGACCAGTTGAACGAGGTGGTGACCGTCCCCTGGGCATGCGCGCCGAGCGCACGGGGCGTCGACGCGCCCCGCACGCCGACCAGCGGGTGACTGTGCACCGCCGGCCGCGCCGCGGCGGCGGCCGTGCCCGGCAGGGCGACGGCCACGGCGAGCGCAGCCATCGTCAACGACAACCCTAAACACCAACACCTCATCGCAGCCCCCCAACAACCCGCCCACGGGCGGATGGACATGACCCCATAAATCTAGCACCGCTTCGTTAAAAAGATAGTTGGGCTTCGAGCTCAGGGGTCCGAGAGGCGCCGGGCTTAGAGGCCGGCAGCCCGTGAGTCCGCGGGCTCAGAGCGTCCGCGAGGCGCGGGCCTCAGAGCAGGCGCGAAAACAACCGGGCGAACGAGTTCACCCAGCGGGCCCCCCTGCCCAGTGCCCACCAGTCGGCGATCGTGAACTCACGGCAGTGGAGCAGGTCGTCTTCGTAGGTGGCGGCGTAGTCGGCGGCGGTGGTCTTGTCGTAGATCACGCAGGAGACCTCGTCGTGCAAGATGGTGCTGCGCACGTCGAAGTTGCAGGTGCCGATGATGCACCACCGGCCGTCGACCGTGACGGTCTTGGCGTGCAGGAAGCCCGCCGTGTACTGGTAGATCTTCACGCCCGAATCGAGGAGCTGCTTGTAGTAGGCGTAGGCCGCGTGGAAGGGCAGCCTGCGGTCGGGCACGCCGGTCATCATGAGGCGCACGTCGGTACCCGACAGCGCCGCCGCGCACATGGCCGTCATGAGCGGCTCGTCGGGCACGAAGTAGGGCGACTGTATCCAGACCTTCTCGCGCGCGGTGAGCAGCACGACGATGTAGGCGTCGCGGATCGACTTGAACGGCGTCGCCACGCTCGAATGCAGCACCTCGACCGGCAGCGCGGCGAGCCCGGCGACCGGCGGCGCGGGCGGCAGGGCGCGCACCGGCAGGTCGCCCGTGCCCTTGTTGAAGCGCCAGACCGTGGCGAACAGCACCTCGAAGACGGCCACGATGGGCCCGGTCAGCCGCAACGAGGTGTCACGCCAGACCGCGAAGCGGCGGCCGCCGTCGATGTACTCCTGCCCCATGTTCATGCCGCCGGTGTAGACGACCGCGCCGTCGATCAGGGCGATCTTCATGTGGTTGCGATAGTTCAGGTGCGCGATGCGCTTGTAGCAGGGCTTGACCTCGGCGCCGGCCGCCGCCAGCCGCTTGAGCTCGACCTTCGAGTACCTGAAGCACGACAGCCAGTCGTAGAGCACGCGCACCTCCACCCCCTGTGCGAGGCGCTCGAGGAGGATCTCGGTGACCCTGGCGGTGAGCTCGTCCTTCTCCCAGATCAGGTACATGAGGTGGATGTAGCGCTGTGCCCCGGCCAGGTCGTCGAGCAACCGGGCGAACTTGTCGGCGCCGCGGCAGTAGACCTCGACCGAGTCGGCCGGCAGCACGGGAAAGCCGGTGACGTGACGGCCCATCACGACGAGCTTGCCGGCGGGAGTGCCCGTCAGGCGGGCTTCGACGGCGGCACTGTAGCCGGCGTTGGCCTCGCGGGTGGGTCCGAGCGCGGTGGCGGAGATCTGAGCCGCTTCGGCTCGGCGACGCTCGCGCTCGGGCGTGACGCGTCGGTAGTCGCGACCGATGAAGAAGTACAGCACGATGCCCAGCACCGGCACCAGCGCGATGACGAGCAGCCAGGCGAGGATGGCGGTGGGGTCGCGGTCGTCGGTGACGAGCGCCACGATCACGCCCGCCACGGCCGCCAGCAGCGCGGCGATCAGGACCACGGCGACCACCAGCGCCGGCGAGACTGCCAGGAGCGCGGACTGGACGGCAAGCAGGCTGGGCACGACGATCACCGGCCCACTATAGCAGCGCGGGCTCAAGGGCCGTTGGCGGGGGGCGCCGGCGGTGCCGCTACGCGCTTCGCGCGACCCCCGTGTGGCGCGCGCTCAGGGCACAGGCCAGAGCCGCACCACCGCGGACCGCCCGCTCACGGCGGCGCCCGGCGACACCACCGCCGGCGCCAGCTCGAGCGCCGCCGGCGGGCAGGCCTCGACGCATAGGCCACACCCGGTGCACAGCGAGGCGTCGCAGCTGAGCACTCCGTCGGCGAGCGCGAGCGCACCGTGGGGGCAGTAGCGCGCGCAGAGACCGCAGCCGGTGCAGGTCGGCGCCGCCGAAAGCGCCGCCAGGGGCAAGGCTCCCGGCAGACCTACGCTCGGGGCTGCCGCCCCGGCGCCGAGCGCGCGCAGATCGTCGAGCAGGCGCCTGTGAGAAGCAGGCGGCGGCGCCTGGCCGTGCAGGTCGGCGACGCCGCGCCGCTCGGGGGCAAGACCTTCAGAAGCCGTGCGTCTGGCGCCACGCGCGAGGAAGGTGAACAGGTCGCGACGCGAGAGCCCCGCCGCGACCGACCCGCCGCCGGGCACCTCGTCGCAGGCCTCGCAGGGCGGACCGGGCAGACGGTGACGAGTCACCTGAAGATCGCGGCCGAGCGCCGCCAGGGCCGTGGTTGCCGCCTCGACCGCCGCCTCGGCGGCCGCGCCGGCGGCACGCTCGCGGCACGCTTCGCAGTCGGCGCTTTCGAGTCGCAGCGCGGTGCACCCGGTGACCACCGCAGCGATCATGTCGGCCGCCGAGAGCCCGCCCAGGCAGGTCACGACGACGGTCGCCGTGTCGCTCTCGCCGGGGGCGGCCTTGCTCGCGGCGCGCGCGGCGGGCGTGCAGGTCACCGTCACCTCGCCGCACCGCGAGCTTTGGGCCTCGGCGAGCCGCGCGCGCAACTGTGCGGCACGCGCGGGGTAGGCCAGCGCGCCCGTCGGGCAGACCGCCGCGCACGCGCCGCACGAGGTGCAGCGCTCGGGATCGACTTGCAGCCACGGAGAAGCCGCGATGGCGTCGCCCGGACACACGGCGAGGCAGCGCCGGCAGGAGCTCCCCCGGTAGCGCGTCACCAGGCAGAGCGGCGGCGCCACGTCGGGCAGACGCGCGTCGAAGGCGCGCAGTCCGGCGTCGAGGAGCTTGAGGCGGTCCATGCGCGGGTGCGGCTAGCGCGCCGCGCGCTCTTCGGCGGCGGCCGGACCGCCGAGCTCGACCACCACGTGGGCGTCGAGCAGGTCTGCCAGCGCACCGTAGAGCGGGGCCGGCGTGGCTGCGCGCAGGGCGGCCGCGAACTCGCTGAAGAAGCGTGCTGCGTGCTCGCGCAAGAAGGCGTCGAGCGAGCGGCGCAGGTACAGGGCGTCGTCGCCGGCTTCGCTCTCCCAGGCAGCCTCTTCGCAGCGACACAGGTGAAAGAGGAACTCGAGCTCGACGCCGATGTGGTCGGGAAGCTCGAGCTGCGCGTCGGCGGTGGCGACGCCCGCAGCCGCATAGGCGGCGGCGGCGTAGGCCGCCGCCGCGCCGTTCAGACGCGGCAGCCGGTCGTCGCCGGGCTCGAGGTACTGGGTCGCGTAGCACTGCACGGCGGGACGCCCCGGGCCGGTGAGCAACCGGGCGTGCTCCACGGCAAGCGCCTCGAGCGCCGCGTCGGGATCGGTCTGCGCGGCGGCCGCGCCCGTCGCCGCGAGCGCCGTCAGGGCCGGCTCGTAGAGCGCGGCGTCGGGACCAAGCCAGGCGACGGCCTCGCGGAGACCCTCGACCAGCTCGCCGCCGGTGAGCGCCGCCAGGTAAGCGGCCGTCGGCTCGCGGAAGCCGAGAGCCAGCGCCTGGTAGACGGCCGCTCGGCGGGCGCAGACGTCGGCCAGGCGCGCGGCCGGCTCGCCGTTCGGCGAGCCGGCCGCGCCGTCGGCGGCGTCAGGGCGCGGTAGTCGCCCGGTCACGCGTCGGGCTCGTCCCGCAGCGGCAGGTAGCGTACCGCCAACGTCAACACAAGCGCGGCGAGCGCGACGATGCCGATCACGATCAGGAACTCCCAGATCGTCGGGAAGTAGACGCTGCTCGTGGCAAACGACGAGCCGTTGGCCTGAGGGATGCCGAGCGGCGTGCCCGGCGGCGACGGGATCGGCGCCTTGCCGAGGCCGATGACGATGAGGTTGGCGCGGTGCACGAAGATGCCGATCAGGGCGAGCACCGCCGCGACGACCACGATCTGCGGCCGGCGGCGCCAGCCGGCGACGGCGAGCAGGATGAAGGGGATGACGAGCCCCACCACGACCTCGACCGCAAAGCCCGGTGCGTAGCGCCCGGTGAAGAGCTGGTGCACGGCGTCGGTCGGGATGCCGGGGTAGTAGCCGGCCATGACCTCGCAGAGCACGAGGAAGGCCTCGACCGCCAGGAACACGGCGAGCAGGCCGCCGAGGAAGCTGCCGAGCTCGTCGGCGAACGAGATACGCCCGTAGCGCCGCACGACGAAGGCGAGGATCGTCACCAGGGCGAGGCCCGAGACCAGCGCCGAGCTCACGAACAGGGGCGGCATGATGGCCGAGTACCAGAAGCCGCGCGAGATCTGCAGCCCGAAGATCCAGGCCGTGATGGAGTGCACGAGCACGGCCGCCGGCAGGGCGATCCAGGCCAGGACGTAGGTGAGGTGATGGTCGCGATCGCGGCCGGCCCGGCCTGTGTCTTTGGTGCCCAGAGCCAGCCAGCTGCCGCGGGCCGCCAGGTCGCGCCTGGTGTAGAGCCACAGATAAAGCAGCGACAGCACCAGGTAGATGAGGATGACCGTGACGTCCCAGATCATGGGCGAGAGCCAGTGGGCGTGGATGAAGAGGTTGTAGATGTGCTGCACGTGGCCGAGGTCGGGGATGATGAGCAGCGCGGCCGTGGCGATGGTCACGGTCGCCTCGACGATGGCGAGGCGCACGATCGGCGCGAACCGGTCGACGCCGAACAGGCGGCCCGCCGACGCCACGATCAGGCCACCGGCCGACAGGCCGACGAAGAACATGAAGGTGATGATGTACAGGCCCCAGATGACGTTGTCACGCATGTCGGTGACCTGCAGGCCGCGGACCACCTGGTAGATCCAGACGCCGAAGCCCAGGACGATGAGCGCGACGAGGGCCGCGATCCAGATGGCGAAGCCGCGGGAGCCGCGGCGCGGGGCGGGCACGGCGCTTTCAGTGGTGACGGCGCTCACAGTGAACCTCCCACCGCGTTGGGTCCGGTGCGGATGAGGTAGTGCAGGCTCGGCTTGGTGCCGCGCTCGGGAAAGACGACGTACGAGGGCCGATCGCGCAGCAGCACGGAGACCTCGCTCCCCGGGTCGTCGAGGTCGCCGAACGTGCGCGCGCCGGTCGGACAGGTGACGACACAGCGCGGCAGCAGGCCGTCGGTGACGCGCTGCACGCAGAAGGTGCACTTCTCGACGACGCCCTTGGGACGCGCCGGCGTCTCACCGACCGCGACGACGCTCGCCGGCGGCTCCTGCACGGGCTTGCGCCAGTTGAAGACGCGGTTGTCGTAAGGGCAGGCCACCATGCAGTAGCGGCAGCCGATGCAGCGGTCGTAGTTCACGTTGACGATGCCGTTCGCCATCTTGTAGGTCGCCTGCGTCGGGCACGCCTTCACGCAGGGCGGGTTGTCGCAGTGGAAGCAGTTCGTCGACTGGTACGACATGGTCAGGTCGGGGAACGTGCCGGCCGGCGTGTCCATGAACGGACCGCCCACGGTCAGCACGCGCAGCCAGTACAGGCCGATGCCCACGTTCTGCTGCTCCTTGCAGGCCACCGCGCAGCTCCAGCAGCCGATGCAGCGGTCCTGGTCGACGACCATGCCCAGACGCGTCGCCTTTTGCAGCTTGGGGTCGGGGATGTCGATGCCGGGGTACGACGCGCTCATTGCTGGCCCCCTTCGTGACGTGCTCGTCGTGCGTGTGCGCTCATCGCCGTCACGCTCCTTCCACCTGCACGAGGCAGTCGTAGTAGGCCGCGTTTGACGGGAAGTTGGGAATGAGCGCCTGCGCGGGGTTGGCGAGCTGGTGGGTCAGGTTGTTGGGGTGGCCCTCGACGTACTGCTTGACGGCCAGCGTGTCCCAGCCGCCCTGGTAGCAGTTCACGACGCCCGGCTTGATCGACTCGGTGAGCTTGGCGTAGACCTTCATCTCGCCGCGGTCGTTGAACACGCGCACCACCTGGCCCTCGGCCAGGCCGCGCGCCTTGGCGTCTTTGGGGTTGATCTCGAGGAAGCCCTCGCCGTCGGCCGTGACCTCGTTGATCCACGGCAGGTCGCAGTACTGCGAGTGCGTGCGGAACTTGGTGTGGGTCGACAGGAACGTGAGCGGGTACTTCTTGGCGAGCGCGTTGTTGGGCGACGCCTCGATGGGCTCCTTGTAGTCGCAGACCGCCTGGTCGAACGGCACCAGCATCTCGACGTAGAACTCGATCTTGCCCGACTTGGTCGGGAACGCCTTGTCGAAGAACGGCACGTACGGCATGGTCGGCATGTTCATGCGCGGCGCGCCGCCCTTGAGCTGCTCCCAGGTGAGTCCGGTGACCGTGGAGTCGGCCTTGGCCGGGTCGCCGATGTGCAGCAGCTCGGTCAGGTACTCGTCGGGGGTCTTGTCGAAGTACTGGCCCACGCCCATCTTCTGGGCGACCAGGCTGACCGCGTCCAGGTCGGACTTCGACTCCCACAGCGGTTTGACGGCGGCCGGCATGTACTGCAGGTAGAAGCTGTTCGACGACAGCAGGTCGGTCTTTTCGAGGTAGGTGCAGGCCGGCAGCACGATGTCGGCGAGGTCGGCGGTGGCCGACATGACGTAGTCGGACACCACCAGGAAGTCGAGCGACTTGAGCGCCTTGACGACCTTGTTGCGGTCCGACATCTGCTGGGCGTAGTTGTCGACCATGAACCAGGCGGCGCGCAGCGGGTGCGGCTTGTCGGTGAGCATGGCGTCGCAGGCCGTCATGGGCTCCATGACCGTGAACAGCGTGGTGCCGGGCGGCGCCCAGAACGACGGCAGGTCGAAGGCCAGGGTCGTGAGGCCGCCGGCGAAGGTGGTCACGCCGCCGCCGTGCTCGCCGATGTTGCCGGTCAGCGCCTGCAGGGTGAGCATGGCCTGCATGGTGAGGTCGCCGTAGTACCAGTGCGACAGGGCAAAGCCGGCGCGAATGCCGACGGGGTGCGTCGTGCCCCACAGCTTGGCCAAGGCCACGATGTCGGCGGCCGGGATGTCGGTGAGCGAGGCCGCGTAGTCGGGCGTGTACTTGGCGACGGTGTCGGCCAGGATCTGCATGGCCGTCGACGCCTGGAACTTGCCGGCCGTGAAGCTGCCCAGGATCTGGGGCTTGCGGGCGCCCTTGGCCGCCGCGACCTTGCCGCCGGCGGTGGCCACGACGTAGTCGTCGCCGCCCAGGCCCACGTCGCCCGTGCGCAGCCACTTCTTGGTCTTGGGGTTCACCAGGTACGGTGCGACCGTGTACTGCTGCAGGTAGGCGGTGTCGTAGAGCTTGTGCTGAATGATGTAGTTGATGACGGCGTCGGCCAGGGCCACGTCGGCGCCGGGCCGCACGGGCAGCCAGGCGTCGGAGCCGGCCGAGGTGGCCGTGAAGCGCGGATCGATGCTGATGAGCGTCGCGCCTCGCGACTGCGCGTCTTTCATGACGCGCCAGTCGGGGATCGAGGTCTCAGCGACGTTGTTGGCCCAGAGCACGATCACCTTGGAGTTCAGAAAGTCGGTCGACTCGTGACCGTCGAAGAACCCGCCGCCGTTGCTCGGGTTGGTCGGGTCGACGAGCACGTAGTTCCAGCCCGCCGGCGTGGCGCTGTCGCCCTCGTTGTCGCCCTCGAAGTCGCCCGCCGCGGCGCCGATGGCGCTGGCGAAGCGGAATCCGATGCCGACGACGCCCTCGAGCACGGCCAGCGAGCCGGTGTAGGGCGCGATCCAGACCGAGTCCTTGCCCGACTTGGCCTGCACCTTCTGCAGGTTGTCGGCGATCGCCGTCGTGGCCTCGTCCCAGCTGATGCGCTGCCACTGGCCCGAGCCGCGCTCGCCGACACGCTTGTAGGGGTATTTGATGCGGTCGCCGCTGTAGAGGTTCTCGAGCTGCGACACGCCGCGCAGGCAGATGCGCGGCGGGTACGCGTCGGTGACCGCCGCGCCTGCGATGGTGGTCTTGTCGTACGGCGCGCCTTCGATCTGCTTGACCTTGCCGTCGGCCACGTGGACGAGGTGGCCGCAGGCGCCGTCGCAGTTGTTGGAGTGCCCGGTGCGGATGAGCTGCTCGGGCGTTGTCGGTGTCGCCGCCTGGGCGGGCTGCAGGCCGCCCAGGAAGGTGTCGTCGACGAGCTTGCCGGTGGCCGCGGCGGCCCCGGCGACGGCGGCGCAGCCGGCCAGAAAGGCGCGACGCGTCAGGCGCCAGCCCGGTGGCCGATCGTCGGTGTGTCCCCCAGAACTGCTCGCGCCAACGTCGTCTGACATGTGCCGCCTCCCCGTGCGATCCGTCCCTCGACGTGCGCGCGCCGGCCGTTGCCTGTCGGCGCGCGTCACGTGGGTCCTCGGACTCCTATCCAAGCACGGGGAGGTCGGTGCGTTTCCGCGACCGGCCCACGACGCTGCGTGCCACCACGCGAGCGTCCCATGGTCTGTCCATGGTACGGCCCACCGCCCCTAGCACGAACCGCGCCGTAGGGCGAAAGGCTTGGAGAAAGGACACCAGTTTACGACCGCCATCCTAGCACCGGCGTGAACGTCCACAAGCGTCGACCACAGCCTGAGGGCCTCGTGCGACCCGGCGCTTGACCAAAGTCAAGTGCCCCCCGCGGTCAGACCCCGAAGGCCCCCGTGCCCCACGGCGAAGCGGCCACCGCCGCGGCCACGGCGAGGGCGTCGTCGCCCTTTTGCAGGGCGGCCAGGATGGGCCTGTAGAGACCGTTGTGCAGGGTGACGACGGTCGCCGTGAAGCCCTCGGCCCAGCTCGTGTAGGCCTTCACGCCGACGCTGTTCATAGAGGTGGCGCCGGGCTCGGGCATGGTCGTGTCGAGCGGGTTGTAGCGCGCTGAGTTGAACCAGTTGCCGCCTTCGGCGAGCTCCCACGAGGTGATCGCGGTCAGGTTCTGCGAGGTGCGCGGCAGGCCCAGGTAGCCGAGCAGCGCCTGCGCCCAGCTGGCCGGCGAGTAGGCGCCGGCGGTGCCCGAGACCGGATGGTAGCCCGCGGAGGCGGCCCGGCGGGCGGCCGCTGCGGCCGCTCTGGCGGCCGCGGCGGCGGCAGCCTTGCGCGCCTTCATCTGCTGCACGAGCGTCTTCACCTTGGCCTGCGCGCTCACCAGCAGAGCCTGCCCCTGACGGACCTCGGCGGCGATCTCGGCGCGCTGCGCGGCGACCTGGGCGAGCAGCGCGACGGCCTGCTTGCGGTCGCCGGCCAGGCGGGCGCCTCGGCGCTGCACGTCGGCTTTGGAGCGCTGCACCGCGTCGACCGCGAGCGAACCCTGACGGGAGACGTCGGACCACAGGCGCACGCTGCTCACCAGGTCGTCGAAGCTGGTCGCCGAGAGGGCGACACCCAGAAACCCCGCCGACGGCGCCTTGTAGATGGCCACGACGCGCGCCGCCAGGTCGCGGCGCGCCACGCCGAGCTGGTAGACGGCGGCGGCGAGCTTGCGCTGGTTGTCGGCGATGCGGGCGTCGACCGCGCCAAGCCGCTCGGCAGTCGTGTTGTAGCGAGAGGCGACGAGCGCCATGTGGCCGTTCAGGGCGTCGATCCTGCCCTGGAGCTGGTCGGCTTTGGCCTTGGCCTGAGAGATCGACGAGGCCGCCGTGGCGGGGCTCGGCAACGTCAGACAGGCGACCACGGCGATCGTAGCCGCAAGCCCGGCGAAGGCCTGCACGAGACGCTTGTGAGTCACGCCGTGACCTCCTCGCTTGGGATCGGGGGGCCTGCCGGCCACCCAGCGGCGAACGCGTCGGTACGACCCGTCGCTCTTCGCTTGCCCTTGAGCTTGCGGCGCGACCACGCACGTTACCAGCTCGTCGAAGTAGCCACAAGGAGGCGCGGGAGAGGCGACCGTCCTGCCCAGGCGGGGCGCAGCCGGCCTTGAGTGGGCCCCGGACGGCGTGCGACGGCACACCGCGGCGCGACGCAAGTGGCGAACGGTGATCAGGCTGACAGGGTCAGTCGAGGCACTCGCGCAGGCGCTGCGAGTCGCCGCAGCTGCGCAGCTTGGCGAGCGTCTTGGCTTCGATCTGGCGGATGCGCTCGCGGGTGAGGCCGAAGCGCTGGCCGACCTCGTCGAGGGTGCGCGGCCGGTCGTCGCGCAGGCCGTAGCGCAGCTCGATCACGCTGCGCTCACGGCTCGTGAGGCTGCCCAGGATCGCCTTGAGCTGTTCGCCGCGCAGCACCTCGCCGACCGCTTCGAGCGGCGCCACGGCATCGGCGTCTTCGATGAGCTCGCCGATCTCGGAGTCGCCCTGGGCGCCCGCCGGCGTTTCGAGGCTCACGGGCTGCTGGCTAATGGTCAGCATCTCGTAGACGCGGTCGGGCTCGACGTCGAGCTCGGCTGCCATCTCGACCGGGGTCGGTTCGCGGCCCAGCTCGCGGGTCAGGTCGCGCTGCACCCGCAGCAGTCCGCTCATCTTTTCGGTCATGTGCACGGGAATGCGGATGGTGCGGCTCTGGTCGGCGATGCCCCTGGTGATCGCCTGGCGGATCCACCAGGTGGCGTAGGTGGAGAACTTGTTGCCCCTGCGATAGTCGAACTTCTCGACCGCGCGCACGAGCCCGAGGTTGCCCTCCTGGATGAGGTCGAGCAGCGGGATGCCGCGGCCGACGTAGCGCTTGGCGATGGAGACCACGAGCCGCAGGTTGGCTTCGGTGAGCTTGCGCCTGGCTTCGGGGTCGTGGCGCTCGATGCGCTTGGCCAGGCAGACCTCTTCGTCGGCGGTGAGCAGGGGCACACGGCCGATGGCGCGCAGGTACTCACGCACCGCGTCGACGCTCGTCGCGGGCCCGGCCGCGCGCGCGGGCGCGTCGGAGGCGGAGTCGGTGACGGGGTGGCGCAGCGTGCCGTTCCTGCCGGCGCCAAGACCGCCGGCGAAGTCGTGCCAGCCGTCGTCGGTCGCGAGGTCGTCGGACCCGACCACTTCGCTCGTGTGCCATGCGCGCATACGCAACTCCTCGACGTCACCTCTACTCGATGGCAAAAACATAGCAGCCCCCCAGCCCCATGCCTCGACCTCTTAACAAGCCTTAACCGGTTCTCTACCTCAGCTACGCGAGCCCACGCGCTCACACCGAGCCTGAACCGCGGCTACCCGGCTGCTGCATGACGCCGCGAAGGCCTTCTACCCCGAATCAGGTAGGAGAAGGCACGGGCGTCGCCGTTGGCGTCGCGGTAGGCCGCGGCGTCGGCGCGCTCGTGGGCGGCGCCGTCGGAGTCGGCGTGGCGCTCGGCGAGACGCTGGGGACGGTCGGCGTCGGGGTCGGGCTGCCGGCGGCATGCGGACCGGTCCACGGGCGATACATCGGCATCACGGCGGGCTGCCTGAAGTCGGCGATCGCCTGCGAGCCGAAGACCATCT
>CAZFJE010000010.1:0-36061 GCA_964519555.1 uncultured Thermoleophilia bacterium | reverse complement strand
AAGACGGTCCACATGGACGACTACTACAGCCAGACCGGCGGCCTCGAGACCTAGGGTCGTGGCCGGCGGAACGTCCGCATCGACGACCGCCGCCGACGCCGGGCGCGGGTGTAGACTCGGCCCCGAGCGCGAAAGCAGGGGCAGCGCATGTTCGGCGATCGCCGCCGCGGGTACTTGAGAGAGACCCGAGGCCGCTCAAGCCAGACTGGGAGACGTTGATGACCGACGAGTTCGAGCGCGACCAGACAGGGCACGACCAGACCGTCGACACGCAAGCGCCCCTGCCGGCGGTGCCTGCGCCGCCCGCGCCGCCCGACGTGAGCGACGCGACGAGCGCGACCGGCGCCACGGCGCCGGTCGCCGGACCGCTGACCGCAGCCGACCAGGCCAAGGTCGCCGAGATCGCGGACGGCGTCGACGTGACCGACTCTACCTCGGTCATCTCGTACGGCCTGCCGGCGCAGAGCCGCATAGCCACCTTCGCCGACTCGCTGCTGGGCGACGTGCGCAACAAAGACGCCGGCGCCGGCGGCGTCGCCCTGAACGACCTGCTCAAGAAGGTCCGCGAGCTCGACATCGACGCGCTCAGTCCCTCGGGCCGCAGCCACCTGCCGATCGTGGGACGCTTCTCGAACGCCTTCAATCGCTTCGCCGGCAAATACCAGAAGGTCGCCGGCAGCATCGACCGCATCGTCGACGCCCTCGAACGCTCGCGCATGGGGCTGCTCAAAGACATCACCGTGCTCGACAAGATGTACGAGCTCAACCTCGAGTACCTGAAGCAGCTCGACGTCTACATCGCCGCCGGCGAGCGGGTCGTCGAAGAGCTGAACACGGTGCGGCTGCCCGAGCTCGAAGTCGAGGCGCGCACGTCGAGCGACCCCATGGCGGCGCAGCGCCTGGCCGACTTTCAGCAGGCGGTGACGCGCTTCGAGCGGCGCCTGCACGACCTGCGACTGACGCGCATGATCGCCGTGCAGACCGCTCCCCAGATCCGTCTCATCCAGGGCTCCGACCACGACCTGGTCGAGAAGATCCAGAGCTCGATCCTGACCACCGTGCCGCTCTGGAAGAACCAGATCGTCATCGCCATCAGCCTCTACCGCCAGCAGAAGGCGCTCGAGCTGCAGCGCCAGGTCAGCGAGACGACCAACGAGCTGCTCGCCAAGAACGCCCAGCTGCTGCGCGAGGGCCAGGCCAAGGTCGGCCGCGAGGTCGAGCGCGGCGTGGTCGACGTCGAGACGCTGCGCAAGGTCAACTCCGACCTGATCGCCACTCTCGAAGAGACGATCCGCATTCAGGAAGAGGGCCGCCAGAAGCGCCTGCAGGCCGAGGGCGAGATCACCCAGCTGCAGGGCGAGCTGCGCCACAAGCTGATCGAGCTGCGCGGCCAGGTGCCGCAGATCGCCCCGACCGACGAGCCGCTGCTGCCTCGCGGGAACGACTAGGCACAAGCGGGAGTGCCGCGGCGGCTTGGTCGCGCGGCAGCGACGACAAGGCGCCCGCGGAGCGACTCCTCGGGGGTCGGACCGACTACTCGAGCGTCGGGGCGCCCCCGCTCGGCGTCGCGCCGGCCACCACGCGGAGCGTTCCCAGCGTCGCGTCGCGCGGGCCGTGGACGAGCAGGCCGCGCCGCGCCGCCCCCACCAGGTAGGCCACCGTCTGGCCAGAGATCTCCTCGCCCGGACCGAGCACGGGAATGCCGGGCGGGTAGGGCACGACCATCTCGGCGCTCACCCGACCGGCACAGTCCGCCAGGGGCAGCGCCTCGGCGGGGCCGAAGAAGGCGTCGCGCGGGCTGCAGACCTGGCGCGTGAACAGCGGCAACCGCGGCGCCGCGACGGTTGCCGCTTCGTTGCCGCTTTGGCTGGCCGCCTCGGCGGCGACGGCGGCGACCGCGCCCACCAGCCGATCGACCGTCGCAGCGGAGTCTCCGAACGTGATGTTGACGACCACGTTGTGAGGGTCGGCGGCCTCGACCGCGAGGGCGTGGTCGGCGCGCAGCCGGCGCTCGAGCTCGTAGCCCGCAAGGCCGAGCGCCACCAGCGACAGCGTGAGACGCACGGGGTCGAAGCCGACCGAGCCCGGCTGCCGCGCGTCGTCGGCGCCGAGCACCGCGACGCCGGGGATGGCGCCAAGGCGCTTGCGGGCGAGAGCGGCGAGGCTCAGGGCTTCGCCCCAGAGGGGCTCGCCACGTGCGATCATCTGCCGCCGGGCAGCGTCGATCGAGAGATAGATGGGCGCCAGCGGACTCGTCGTGCGCAGCATGGACACCATGCCGCGCAGGCGGTCGGGGTCGACACGCACGCCGCGAGCCAGCACGACCGAGGCCTGCGACAGGCCGGCCAGCAGCTTGTGCACGCTGATGACCGCGGCGTCGGCGCCCGCCGCGAGGGCGTCGGGCGGCAGCGCCGTGGAGAAGCGCAGGTGAGCCCCCCAGGCCTGGTCGACGACGAGCGGCAGGCCGGCGGCGTGCGCCGCGGCGGCCAGCGCCGGTACGTCGGCGCAGAAGCCGTTGTAGCTCGGCGAGGTGACGAAGACGGCGCGCGCCCGCGGATGCTCCTCGAGGGCCGCGACGAAGCGCTCGAGCGGCACGTTCACGGCCACCTGCCAGGCGGAGTCGAGCGTAGGCTCGACGTAGACCGGCACGGCGCCCGAGAAGATCAGGCCGGCCAGCAGCGCCTTGTGGGCGTTGCGCGGCACGATGACCTCGTCGCCCGGACCGGCGACCGCCATGACCAGCGCCTGCAGGCCGCCGCTCGAGCCGTTGCCCATGAAGAAGGCGTGCTCGGCCCCCCAGGCGCGCGCCGCCAGCGCCTCGGCGCGCAGCAGCAGGCCGCCCGACTCCTGGGTGTCGTCGAGGCCGTTGGCGATGCCCATGTCGGCCGACAGCAGGCGCTCGCCCAGCGCGTCGACCAGGTCGGACGGAGCGCCGGCGCCGAGCTTGTGACCAGGCGTGTGAAAGGCCGCCGTTTGCCGCTCGCGGTAGGCGCGCAGCGCCTCGACGAGCGGCGCCTCGCTCTGATCGGGCTCTGACACGGCGCCCTGCTCTGGTCCTGACACGCCGCCTTGCTCTGGTCCTGACACGCCGACTCCTTTGGTCGGCCGGAGTCTACCGGACCCGCGGTGGCAAAAGTGCTCCGGCGCTGCGCGCGCCGCATGACCGCGCTTAACCTGGCTTCGGTCGTCCTTAACACAGCCTTAAACGATGGGGGCGATACTCCTTATCGACCCCCCTCAAGGGCGACCCCAAGCCCTAGACGAGCCCCGTCCCCCGCGGGGCTCGTCCCTTTTTTGGGGGCCGTCTCGCAAGAAGGCGCGGCACCGGCCAAGGACCGGCGCGCAAGCGCGGCGCCGGGCGGGAGCCCGCCGCTTCACCTTTGTCAGACGCCGGCGGCAGCGGCGCCGGCCGGCTCGTCGAACAGGCTGAGCAGGTCGCCGTAGCCTTCGTCGGCCATGCGCTCCCGGGGCACGAACCGCAGCGCCGCCGAGTTCATGCAGTAGCGCTGGCCGGTCGGCTGCGGGCCGTCGCTGAAGACGTGACCCAGGTGTGCACCGCTGGCCACGCTACGCGCCTCGGTGCGCGGCAGCGCGAGCTTGAAGTCGCGGCGCGTCTCGACGGCGTCGGGCCGCAGCGGGCGTGTGAAGCTCGGCCAGCCCGTGCCGGAATCGTACTTGTCGCGCGAGCTGAACAGCGGCGCGCCGGAGACCACATCGACGTAGATGCCGTCGCGGTGCTCGTCCCAGTACTCGTTCTCGAACGCATGCTCGGTGCCCTCGGCCTGCGTCACCTGGTATTGCAGTGGGGTCAGCCGGCTGCGCAGCTCGTCGTCGTCGGGCTTTTCGTAGCGTGCCATCGGTTCCGTCACCTCGTGGTCAGACGTAGATCTCGTCGACATAGCACCAGCGCCAGTCCTCACCAGGCTCGAACGAACGCACGATGGCGTGGCCGGTCTCCGCGGCATGCCGGCTGGCGTGCTGGTTCTTCGACGAGTCGCAGCAGCCCACGTGGCCGCAGGTCAGGCAGAGACGCAGGTGGACCCACGCGTCGCCTGCCTCGAGGCATTCCTTGCAGCCCCCGCCCGACGGCGCGACGTCGCGGATCTGATCGGTGTGTGTGCAATTCGCCTGGTCCGACGCGCTCATGGGGCCTCCTTGGTGGCTTGCCAGAGTCCTGGTGCGGGAACGCTTCAATCGGTTCTACCCGGGAACGACCGAACTGATGGCCTGCCGGGCTGAAAGTGGCGAGGAGGATCCGATGGCGCAGCAGACGACCTGGCCGGCTCTCGACCCCGCGGCGTGCCGCGACACGATCGCCACCCTTCACCTGTACGTCCAGGTGATCGGCAAGATCCAGCTCGCCCTCTCGCCGGCGCAGGCCGAATGGGCCCAGGCGCCGCTGCGCCTGACCGCGCGGGGCTTGTCGAGCCAGCTCCTGCAGACCGCTGGACGGAGCATGACGATCGCCTTCGATCTCACTAGCCACGAGCTGCGCTTCGACCTGAGCGACGGCGCGCGGCGCGCGCTGCCGCTCGAGCCGCGCACAGTCGCCGACTTCTACGCCGCCGTCATGGCCACCCTTCACGAGCTCGATGTCGAGGCGGCGATCGACCCGACGAGCGTGGAAACGACGACACCGCTCTCCCTGGCGACCGACACGGCGCACTCGAGCTACGAGCGTGCGAGCGTGGCATCGCTGTTTGCGGCCTGGACCGCTGTCGGAGCGGTCTTCGATCGGTTCCGCTCGGGATTCCGCGGCAAGCAGAGCCCGGTCGACCTGTGGTGGGGGACGTTCGACCTGTCGGTAGCGCGGTTCTCGGGCCGGGCGGCCAGCCCGCCGTTCGACCGCGACGCGATCGAGCGGGTCGCCATGGACGCCGAGCAGTCGCTCGTGGGCTTCTGGCCCGGCGACGAGGTCACACCCGCGCCGGCGTTCTTCGCCTACACCCACCCCAAGCCGGCCGGCATCGAGTCGACTCCGTTGGCGCCCGAGAGCGCGCTGTGGAGCCCCGAAGCGGGTGAGTTCGTCGTGCCCTACGAGGTCGTCGGCCGGGCTCCCGACCCGGCGCGCGCGCTGCTCGACTTCTGCGAATCGACCTATGCGGCCGGCGCCAGGCTGGCCGGCTGGGACCGCGCGCTGCTCGAGCGCCGCTCGTCGACGGACCACGTCGCGTGACCTGACGCCGCGCCCCGGCGGCGCAGCGCACGCTGCCCGCCGCCATGCGCGTCTACGCGCTCGGCGACTGACCCGCGACCAGGTCGGCGTAGTCGGGATGGCGCTTGAGGTACGCCGCCATGAAGGGGCAGCGGGGCACGACCGACAGGCCGCGGCTGCGCACGTCGTCGAGGGCGAACCGTGCCAGGCGCGAGCCCAGCCCGCGACCCTCGAAGCGCGGCTCGACTTCGACGTGGGGGATCGTCATCGTCTCGCCGCTGAGCACGTAGTCGGCAAAGCCCGCGAGCTCACCCGCGACGAAGAGCTCGTAGCGCGCCGCGCCAGGGTCGTCGCACACCACCACGTCCGGGTCGTCGGGCGTCACGGCGCGGCCTCGAGAGTCGGTCCGGCGATGCTGCTCAGGTCGCGGCGCAGCCGCTCTATCTGGCCCGCGTCGAGCCGGCCGCCGAGCAGCTCCATGAGTCCCGAGACAACGAGCGGCGCCGCCGACTCGAGCACGCTCGTGCCCTCGTCAGTCAGTCCCACATAGACGACCCGGCGGTCGCTGGGACAAGCCGCCCGCAGCACGAGGCCGCGTTCGGCCAGACGGTCGACCAGACGCGTGACGCCGCTCTTGGAGAGCCGCAACGACTCGCTCACGTCGATCATGCGCAGGCGCCCTTCGGGAGCGGCAGCGAGCACCATGAGCAGCTCGACCTCTTCGGGCGCCAAGCCGGGGCCCGCATCGAGGCAACGCGCCAGCCGGGAACGCACCAGGTCGGCCGCCCGGCTGAGCTCGCCCCAGAGGGCGACGACCGCCCCCGCGCGCTCGGCGGTGGCGGCATCGACGCGGCCGGCGGTGGCGCCGCTTTCGGTGGCGCGACCGACACCGCGATTGCGTTGGCCGGCGACGATTTGATCGCTGTGGTCGTCCATGGCCTCTTATGTACCCCGTTTCGCGCGAGTCAGTACCGGTCAGAATACTACCGGATACAACTACCGTCGTGAGACGCGGCGCCAGGACCCATACCTCTATCCGCGCGAAGACCAGCACCTGATCGACCTCTGCGGCATGCACAGCGCCATGAACAAGCTCTTCGTGGTGAACGCCGAGATGGCACCGCGCATCACCATCGTGCTCATCGACCAGCCGGTCGGCTTTTAGGCCGAACGGCCGCCAGGGCCGGCCGCCAGGCCGGCCGCCCGAAGTCAAGGAGGGAACCACCATGAAGACCGCAATCATCGGAGCCGGCAACGTCGGCAAGGCGCTCGCCGGCTCGTTCGTACGCGCGGGCCACGGCGTGACGCTGAGCGCGGCGCACGCAGACCACGCCCAGGCCGCCGCCGAGGCGACCGGGGCGCAAGCGGCGGCCACCGCCCGCGAAGCGGTAGCCGGCGCCGACGTCGTCGTGCTGGCCGTGCCCTACGGCGCCCTGCTGGCCCTGGTCGACGAGCTCGGCGACGCCCTTACCGGCAAGATCGTCATCGACGCCACCAACCCGCTGCGCGACGACTACACGGGGCTCGCCGTCGGAGGCACCTCAGCGGCCGAGCAGGTGCAGGAGCGCGCCAAGGGCGCCAAGGTCGTCAAGGCCTTCAACTCGGCGCTGGCCGCACGCCAGGCCGAACCGCGTGTCGCTGATCTGCAGAGCGACGGCTTCGTGGCCGGCGACGACGAGCAGGCCAAGGCGACGGTGCTCGAGCTCGTGGGCTCGATCGGCTTCAACCCGATCGACGCAGGCGCCCTCGAAGTGGCGCGGGCGCTCGAGGGTCTCGCCCTCGTGAACATCCTGTTGCAGCTCCACAACAACGGCAGCTGGCAGACCGCCTGGAAGCTGATCGGCCCCCTGACCGCCTGAGCTCACTCGGCCGCGCTCCCGAGGAGCCGAGCTTGATGACGAGCGGCGCCCAGTATTCCCGGCCTCAGCGCCGCCCGGCGGCCGTTTCGGCCTGCAGCAGCCAGCGTTTGCGGGCAAGCCCCGAGGCGAAGCCGCGCAGGTCGCCGGCGGCGCCGATCACCCGGTGACAGGGCACGACGATGGGTAGCGGGTTGCGACCCACCGCGGCGCCCACGGCTCGCGTCGACGTGGGCGCGCCCACCGCGCGGGCCAGTTCCGCGTAGCTCACGGTCTCGCCGTAGCGCACGTCGAGCAGCGCCCTCCAGACGCGCTCCTGAAAGGCCGTCCCGCGCAGCTCGAGGGGCAGCTCGAACTCGCGGCGCCGCCCGGCGAAATACTCGGCGAGCTGGCGGCGCGCCTCGCCGAGCGCGCCGTCGCCCGTCGAGGCCGGGGCCTTGGCGGAGTCGTGCGGCCCGTGCAGTTCGCGCAGCTCGGACGATTCGCGCGGCTCGGGCGGCTCGCGCGGCTCGCGCGGCTCGCGCGGCAGTCCGATCGTCGCGTCTGGCAGGCGGATCTCGCAGACCGCGCCCGCGCGGGCGACGATCACGATGTCGCCGAGCGGGCTGCTCATGGTGGTGGTCGTCGCGGCAGCGTCTCCTGCCGTCTCGGTGTTGCTCGACATGGTGTGCCTTTCGCTTGGGACCGACATCGCGGGCGGCGGGCGGGCGAGCCCGCCGCGTCTGTTGTTCGCTCAGCGTGATGGTGCCACGGTCGGACGGCGCGGACTGGTGGTTTTCGGCCGCCTGCGCGGTGCCGCGCTCGAGGTCGGCCGATTCCCGCTAGTCGACGGTCGGCCCGACGGGTACTGTCAGAGGCATGTTGCTCGATCCCGACACCAGCTACCGCGCCATGCAGAGCCGCGACCCGCGCTTCGACGGCTGGTTCTTCGTGGGCGTCACGACGACCGGCATCTACTGCCGGCCGAGCTGCCCGGCGCGCACCCCGCAACGCGAGCGCGTGCGCTTTTTCGCCACGGCGGCGGCGGCCCAGAGCGCCGGCTTTCGAGCCTGCCTGCGCTGCCGCCCCGACGCGGTGCCGGGCTCGCCGCAGTGGAACCTGCGCGCCGACGCCGCCGGGCGCGCCATGCGCCTGATCGCCGACGGCGTCGTCGACCGCGAGGGCGTCGAGGGCCTCGCCCGGCGGCTCGCCTACAGCCCGCGCCACCTGCGCCGCGTGCTGTTCGAGGAGCTCGGCGCGGGGCCGCTCGACCTGGCGCGCGCGCAGCGCGCCCAGACCGCGCGCCTGCTGATCGAGACCACGACGGTGCCCTTCAACGACGTCGCCTTCGCGGCCGGCTTTGCCAGCCTGCGGCAGTTCAACGACACCGTACGCGCCGTCTTTGCCCTGACGCCTACAGAGATCAGGCGGCGGGCGGGGAGGCGGCGGCACGCCGCCGCCTCCCCGCCCGCCGCCGCACACTGCGCCGGCGCCACGCAGCACTCCGGAGCCGCGGGGCACGCCACCGCCGGTGAGCCCGCGGCGCTGCTGCTGCGACTGCCGCGCCGGGCGCCGTTCGACGCCGCGGCGCTGCTCGCCTTCTTGCGGGCCCGGGCGATCCCCGGCGTCGAAGAGGTCGAGGGCGAGACCTACCGCCGCGGCCTGGCGCTGCCTCACGGCGACGGCGTCGCCGAGCTCACGGCGCGCACCGACCACGTCGAGTGCCGGCTGTGGCTCGCCGACCTGAGCGACCTGGCGGCGGCCGTGGGTCGCTGCCGCGCGCTCTACGACTTGGACGCCGACCCCGAAGCCGTCGACGCCGTGCTCGGCGCCGACCCCGTGCTCGGCCCGCGAGTGGGTACCGCGCCCGGTCGCCGCGTGCCCGGCGCCGTCGACGGCGCCGAGCTCGCCGTGCGCACCGTGGTGGGCCAGCAGGTGTCGGTGGCCGGGGCGCGCGCCGTGCTCGGGCGCATGGCGGCCGCCCTGGGGCGGCCGCTGGGCGCCCCGCGGGGCGCGCTCCTCGTCGCCTTCCCCACCGCCGGGGCGCTGGCCGGCGCCGATCCGGCGCTGCTGCCCATGACTACCGCGCGCCGCCGCACGGTGCTGACCCTGGCGCAGGCGATCGCCGAGCGCCGCATCGAAGTGAGCGCGGCCGCCGAACGCGACGAGCTGCGGGCGCGGCTGCGGCTGCTGACGGGGGTAGGCGACTGGACCGTCGAGTGCATCATGATGCGCTTGGGCGACACCGACGCGTTCCCGGCAAGCGACCTGGGCGTGCGGCGCGGGCTGCGGCTACTCGGGCTGCCCGACGACCGCGCGAGTGTAGGCCGATTGGCGGAGCCGTGGCGGCCCTGGCGCGCCTACGCCGTACAGCACCTCTGGAGTGTGGCCGCGCCGCCGGCGCGGGCGGAGCGGCCGGTTGCGCAGAGGCCCGCCGCACCCGCGCCGGCGCGACGGCTTTAGGCCGCCGTCGGCTCGGCGAGGGTCGTGTCGAAGCCCACGCGCCACGAGCGAAAGCAGGGCTCAAAGCCGAGCTGTGCCTTGGCCTTGGCGTTGCCGGCGCCGCGGCGCTCGGTGGCGCGGTAGATGAAGTCGTCGCGCCCCAGCACGCGCACGACGAACGCCGGCACGCGCCGCGGCGGCGGTGCACCCAGGCGGGCGGCGTAGAACGGCAGCCACTCCGACTGGGGGGCGGGATCGTCGTCGCAGATGTTGTAGATGCCGCTGCGCCCGCCCAGGGCGAGCACCGTCGCCGCGGCCGCGTCGTCGACGTAGATGAACGAGGTCATGCCGGCGCCGCCACCCACTATGGGCAGATGACGGCGGCGCACGAGCTGGGCGAGCGAGCCGTCGGCCGCATAGGCGGTGCCCGGCCCGTAGAAGACGCCGTACCGCAAGGCGACCCCCTCGATGCCCGGAGCGCCGACCACGGTCTGCTCGAGGCTGTGGATCGCGGCAGCGTTGCGACGGCGCCCCGCCGGCGCCTCGGGGTCCGCGTCGAGGGGCTCGTCTTCGCCTTTGACCCAGTCGCCGCGCGGCGCATAGGCGTGCGCGTAGCTTTGCGCGATCACGCGCCGCGCGCCCGCCGCCCGGGCGGCGTCGACCAGGTTGGCCATGCCGATCGTGCGCAGCCGCACGGTTCCGTCGAACTGCGCCTCGTCGCTCGGAGCCAGCGCCCGCGGCAGGTCGCTGAGCTGGCCGATCACGACATCGGGGCGCTCCGCGGCGAGCACGTCGTGCAGGCGCTCGCGGTCGAAGACGTCGACCACCACGCCCCGCGCGCCCTGGCGATCCAGGCCGGCGGCACGTTCGGACGCCCGGCTCGTGCCGACCACCTCGTGATCACCGGCAACGAGCAGGGGCACCAGGCTGCGACCGATCACGCCGCAAGCCCCGACCAGCACGATCTTCACTGTGGTCCTTCCTTCATCGAAGTCCTTCGACCTTCCGGCTGCGCGGGCGGCCGGCGCACTCAGGCCGCCTTGACCTGCAGGGCGCCGATCAGCTCGACCTCGCGAGCCGCGAGCTTGATCTGCGCGGCGGCGACGTTCTGCGCAAGGCGCGACGCAAAGCCCGTGCCCTTGCCGTTGGTTTGCTTGCTCTCTTTGGCTTATGCCCGAAAACGGGCGGCGGGCACGAACGCCCAGCCAAAGTCGCGCACGAACTGGTCGAAGCCGATCGGCGGGCGGCCGGTGAGCCGCTCAACGTCGCCGGTGACGGCCGCCAGGCGGCCGGCGCGCATCTCGGCGCCGAACTCGCGCAGCGCCTCGCCGACCGCGCGCTCGTCGTCGCTCGCCGGCTGGCGCCCGGCGTCTTCGGGCTCGTCTACGTAGGCGATCGGCCGACCGGTGACCTCGGTGATCACCGCCGCCATCTGCGCGCCGGTGAGCGCCTCGGGGCCGGTGAGCGTAAAGACGTCGGCGTCGACTTCGTCGATGAGGACAGCCGTGGCGGCGGCGGCGATGTCGCGCACGTCGACGCTGCTCATGGCCGCCGTGCCCAGCGGCAGGCGGAAGAGGTCATCGCCGCGGATGGAGGCACCGTAGATCGTCACGAAGTTCTGCATGAACGAGTTGGGCCGCACCAGGGTGTAGGCGAGGCCCGACTCGGCGACGAGCGCCTCGGCCTCGCGGTGCCAGCGGCTGAGGGCGTCGCGCCCGCCGTCGGCGCAGCACAGCGACTGGCGCACGATGCGCTGCACGCCGCAGGCACGGGCGGCCTCGACGGCGGCCCGCACCTGGGCCACCATCTGCGGCACTTGGGGAGTCAGCAGGTAGAGCACCTCGACGTCGTGCAGGGCCGCGACCAGGCTCTCGGGAGCGGCGAAGTCGATCGCCACGCGGTCGATGTCGAGGTCTTCTTCGGGCACCAGGTCGTCGCGGCGGTGCACGCCGGCCCGCACCAGGGCGCCGGCGCTCACGAGCATGGCGACGAGCTCGCGGCCGACGACGCCGCCCGCGGCCGTCACGAGCACGCGGCCCGACAGCTGCTCGTCGCTCACGGTGACGATGTCGGGAGCCCGTCCATGAGCGACGTTGTACCCGCCGCGCGCCAGGTCTTCTCGAACATCGTCGTTCGGCTCAGCCGTACGTGCGGCGTCGATACGGGCCACCCAGTCGCATGAGTGTGCACCAAGGATTCGCCGGGCTCGCAGCTCAACTGCCAAATCGTTAGATCACCCTGTCGCTATTGGTACTCTTACGCAATGCGACCCCTTCGGTATTCCATCAACGTCACCTTGGACGGGTGCTGCGATCATCGTGAAGGGTTCGCGGACGAAGAGTTGCATCGTCACGCGGTCGAGAACCTCAACCAGGCCGATGCCCTCCTCTTTGGCCGGGTGACTTACGAAATGATGGAGGCAGCGTTTCGGCCGCCGGCGCGGACGGGAGCGAGGCCTGATTGGATGGAACCCTTCGCCCGGACGATCGACGCGGCAAAGAAGTACGTCGTGTCGAGCACCCTGGACCGGGTCGATTGGAACGCGGAGCTCGTGCGCGGGGATCTAGGGAAGGCCGTTCAGCAGCTCAAGCGGGAGTCGGGTAAGGGACTGTTAGTGGGAGGCGTGAAGCTCCCGCTGGCGTTGGCGGAGCTGGGATTGATCGATGAGTACGAGTTCGTGGTGCAGCCCAGGCTAGCGGGCCATGGGCCGACGCTGTTCGCGGGGCTGTCGAAGCGTATCGACTTGAAGCTCGTGAGCCGGCTGGAGTTCGGCTCGGGTGCGGTGGCGATTCGGTATGAGCCGAGAAGGTAGCAGAAAGGCCTCGAGGCGACGAAGCTGGGGGCAGCCCTGACCTAGCGAGTCGGCGGCGCGAGGGCCAAGGGCATCGAGCACATCAGCCGCGAAGCGCCCATACCCGCTCGGGGTGACCGGGAGCCGTTTGTCCGGCGTGCGCCGCCGCAGCTCTCAGGCGCCGTCGGGCTCAATCACCGCCGTCGTTCAACCGCCAGATGCCGGCGTTCAGGTAGGCCGCGACGCTCACCCAGGCAAGGTAGGGCACGAGCAGCGCGCCGGCCAGCGGCCTGACCGCCCAGAAGGCGACGATGGTGGCCAGGATGGTGAGCCACAACCCGACGACCTCGATGAGCGCCGCGCCCAGGCGATGTTGCCCGAAGAAGATGAGCGACCAGGCGAAGTTGAGGGCGAGTTGGGCGGCGAAGAGCCCCAGCGCCAAGGCAGTGAGCCGCGACAGCCCCTCGCGCCACACCAGCCAGGCCGCCACGCCCATGAGCAGGTAGAGCGTGGTCCACACCGGGCCGAAGGCCGCCGGCGGCGGCGTGCAGGGCGGCTTGCGCAGTTGCTTGTAGTAGTCGACGAAGTCGCCGCCCGCGGCGAGCGCGCTCAGGCCGCCGATCGCCTCGGCGCCGGCGACAGCCACCAGGACTCCGACGATGTCCTTCGATGCGCGCATAAGCCACTATGCCCTTCGCAAGGAGTGGCTAGTCCCGCTGCGAGCCGCGCGGAGCTCGCGCCCCGCGCGACGCGGACTGGGGCGCGGCAGCGCCACGGGCTGGGGCGCCCTCGCGCGACGCGGGCTGCGCCGCGGCGCCGCCGTGGGCTGGGGCGACGCCGCGTACTCGTGGGCGATCGTGCGACCGACGGCTACACCTCGCAGGTCCCCAGCACTTCATCACAGGGCTGCTCGCGACCCTTGCGCACCGCCGAGCTCAGCCGCCAGTGCCCGGTCCACGTCGTGAACAGCGCGACGACGAAGCCGCTCAGGACGATCGCGGCGGCCACGCGAAAGGCGGTCGCAAATCCCGCCGTGAACGCCTGGTCCACCACTTTGGTCGAGACGCGCGTGATCGAGCCCGACGACGCCGCGGCGCCGAGACTCGCGCCCCGCGTCGCGAGCTGACTCGTGACACTGTGCGCCACCGAGCTCCAGGCGATCGTGCCGATCGCGGCCAGGCCGATCGCGCCCCCGACCTGCTGCCCGATGTTGATGCCGCTCGAGGCGACCCCGGCTTCGTTCGGCGGGACCCGCGAGACCACGGTCAGCGTGAGCGGCACCAGCATGCAGCCCATGCCGCCGCTGACCATCAGCATGCCCGGCAGCAGGTCTGGCCAGTAGTGGCCGTCGGCGCTGAGCCCCGAAAACCACAGAAAGCCAAGACCGGCGAGCAGCGGTCCGAACATGAGCAGCGGCCGCACGCCGATGCGCGCGACCAGCACCCTGGCCACTATCGTGCTCACGACGATGATCGTGATGGGGAACGGCACCCAGGCGACGCCGGTACGCACCGCGCTGTAGCCGTACACGGTCTGGATGTAGATGGTGAGAAAGAAGAACACCGAGAAGACGCCCGTGTAGAGCAGCAGCATCATGAGGTAGGCGCCCGAGCGGCGGCGCGAGCCGAGCAGGTGCAGGGGCAGCTCCGGCTGTCTCGTGCGGCGTTCGATCGCCACGAAGGTGACGAGCAGGACCACCGACGCCGCCAGCGCTCCGATCGTGACCGGGCTTCCCCAGTGCGACACGCCGTTGGCGCCGGCGGCCGCGTGCGTCAACCCGAAGACGAGAAAGGCGAGACCCGCGCTGCTCGTCACGACGCCCGGCACGTCGAGATGCATCCGCGAGCGCGCGGTGGGCACCAGGGCGATCGGGGCGAGCGCGACCACGGCGATGCCGATGGGCACGTTCACGAAGAACACCCAGCGCCACGACGCGTAGGTCGTGAGGACGCCGCCGAGCAGCAAACCGATCGCCCCTCCGGCGCCGCTCATGGCGGCGTAGACGCCGAACGCCCTGTTGCGCGGGGGCCCGGCGGGAAACGTGGTGGCGATCAGGGCGAGCGCCGTCGGAGCGGCGAGCGCGCCACCCGCGCCCTGCACGGCGCGCGCCGCGAGTATCCACCACTCGCTGGTCGCGAGGCCGCCGGCGAACGACCCCAGCGAGAAGACCAGGACGCCGGCCATGAACACGCGCCGGCGGCCGTAGATGTCGCCGAGCCGGCCGCCCAGCAACAGCAGGCTGCCGAAGGCAAGCGAGTAGGCGGTGACCACCCGCTCGAGGCCGGCGCCGCTGAAACCGAGCGCCCGCTGCACGTGTGGCAGAGCGACGTTCACGATGGTGGCGTCCAGCACGATCATGAGCTGGGCCGCCGCAATGACGACCAGTGCGAGATTGAGGCGCGTGGGCACGCGCTCCTGGGACGCAGAACGTTGCGCGGAAGCGGGGACCTGGGCTTCGACTCGGGCCATGGAGAGTCTCCTGGATCTACGAGTCTCGCGGACCTGACCACGCCACGACGGCGGGCCGACGCCCGCGAGAACGGAAGGGACTTGCACGTATCCGTTTCAGGTACCCGAGCCGCTCCGGACAAAACCCGCGCGTCTGCGCGGCGCCCTCTGGCGCGTCGGCGCCGGTCTGGTCAAAAAAGAGAGGGGCGGGGCCTTTCGGCCCCGCCCCTCGTCGCTTCCTGGTCTAGCGGTGAATACGCAGGCCCAGTATACCGCTCCCAGGCCCGTTTCTCCGCGATTCCGGCTTCTGGGCGGCGCCGATGGTCACGTCGTCGCGCCGCCCTGTGCCCCCCGGGTTCCCTCGGCCTGCGTCTCCCGTCCCCGCAGGTAGTCGACCATCGGGCCCGTCACGAGCGGCACGACGTCGCCGATCATGTGCGGCATGAGGTTGTCCATGATGCCGGGCATCATGCCGGGCATCTGCTCGGCCATGTAGTCGGGCATGGGCACGCGCTCGGCGATGCGCTCGAGCATGGTCTCCATGACCTTGGGCATCATGAGCGGCAGCAGGCGCGGGAACAGCACCGGGAACATCGGCTTCATCAGGTCGAGCGCGCCCGGCACCTTGCCCATGGCGCGCATCAAGGGGCCCATGCCGAACGGCATGGCGTCGATCAGCTCGGGCCACATGGCGCCCATCAGGTCGGCGAAGCCCTGCGGAGTCATGAGGGCGATCATCGCCTCGAACACGGCCCACTGCTTCTGCACCTCGGGGTTGGGGTCGGGCAGCTCGTAGCCCAGCGCCGCGGCGCTGAAGTGGGCCAGGTCGACGACGTCGATGTCGATGCCCTTGGCCTGGGCGCTCACGCGCAGCTGGAACTGGCAGCAGGGGCAGAGCGCGAGGATCGTCTCGGCGCCCACCTCCTGGGCCTCACGCAGCCTGACCTCGCCGATGTCGGCGGCCGCCGCCGGGTCTTTGAGCAGGGTGAGCACGCTGCCGCAGCAGTGCGCCTGCTCGCGGTTGAAGGGCAGTTCCACGAAGTCGGCGTTGGGGTTGGCCTTGATCAGCTCGCGGGGCGGCTCGTAGACCCCCGACGCCCGCCCGATGTGGCAGGAGTCGTGCCAGGTGACCCGCGTCTTGTGCGGTACGGCGGCCGCGGCCGATGCGGCGGGCACGGTGGCCGCGGCCGGCACGGTGGCCGCGGCGTCTGTCGAGTCTGTGGCCGATACGGGTCCGCCGACCGCCGCGGACTTGCCGCTTGCCTTGCCGCTTGCCTTGCCGCTCAGCTTGCCGCTTGCCTCGCGCCGTGGCGGCGTCGCGGGAAAGGCGAACTCGCCGCTGGCCAGCTTGTCGGCGACGAGCTCGGAGTAGTGCCTGACCGCGATCGGGTAGTCGATGCCGAGCCTGGCGGCCCACTCGGGGTAGACGGTACGCCACATCATGTCGCAGGCCGGGCAGCTCGTCGTGACCATCGAGGCGCCGGCGGCCAGCACGGCGGCGATGTTGCTGCGCATGACGCTCTCGAACTGCTGCCATTTGCCGGCCACCAGCATGGGCGTGGCGCAGCAGAGCTCTTTCTCGCCAAGGTAGGCGAAGTCGACGCCGGCCTCGTCGAGCAGACGCACCGTGCCGATGCCGATGTCGCGCTCCACGAAGCTCGCCGTGCAGCCGGCGAAGTATACGGTGTCGGCGGCGTGCTGCGGGCCGTGCTTTTCCCAAAGGTCCTCGGGGAACCAGTCGGCGCGGTTCTTGCGGTAGCCCGCCCAGATGTCGCCCTGGTCGCGCAGCGCGGCGCTCATCATCTCGAAGGGCGGCAGGGTCATGCGCCTGTCGTCTTCGATCAATCGGCCGCGCAGCTTCATCCAGCTGGGCTCGATGGGTAGCACCGCGGAGCAGCGCGTGTCGCAGATCTCGCAGGTGGTACAGGTGATGAAGGTGTCGACCATCTCCTGGCTCCAGGCCTCGCGGCCCTCGATCAACTCGCGCAGCCAGAACCACTTGCCGCGCGGGCTCTGGCTCTCCCAGCCGCGCCCGTAGAACTGGTCGCACTGGTCGATGCAGTAGCCGCACTGCGAGCAGGAGTAGGCGTAGAGCGCCACGTCGGCCGGGATGCCGCGCACCGATGCCGTGGGGTCGGGCTTCGCGACCGCCTTGGCGATGACGCGGTTGCCCAGCGGCCTGATGAGCGGCTCGAAGGCCGAAGCGAGCGAGAGCGCCTTGCCCAGCGCGCCGCTGCCGATCACCTTGCCGGGGTTGAGCACGCTGCGCGGGTCGACCTCGCGCTTGAAGGCACGCAGCGCCTTGACGCGCTCGGCGCCGAGGACCTCGTCGGCCCGGCTCGAGAAGTACATGCCGGTCGAGTAGGGCCGGCCGCCGTGCGCCTTGGCGATGTCCATGATGGTGAGCACGAGGCCAAAGACGAAGTTGTAGTCGAAGCGGCGCTGGTCGGAGGGGATGAAGCCCAGGATGACGGCTTCGGGGCGGCCGTGAGCGCCGTGCCTTACGATGACGCCCTCCTTGACCACCGGCTGGTCGATCTTGTGCTCGATCTCCTCCATGACGGCGCCGAGCTCGGCGAGCGGCACGACGACCTCGGAGGGCACCAGCGACGGGCCCAGGCGCTTCACGATCATGAGCTGAAAGCGGTGCTCCCACTCGTGGTCGGCGATGCGCTGCGGCAGGATCTCGGCCTGCATGGGCGCCGCCAGCGCAGGCAGCGCGGCAGCCACGGCGGCCTGGTCGGCGGCGCGGCAGGCGAGCGTGAGGATGTAGGCGGCCGGCAGCAGCACGCGCTCCTCGGCGGGGTGGCCGTTGTGCTCGCGCAACGGCGCGCGGTTCTTCATCTCGGCCATGCGCGGGTTGATGTAGACCATCGACCAGATGGGCAGGTCGGCGGCGATGATGGCGTCGATCAATGCTTGCAGATCGCGGGCGTCGGCGCAGGCGACGGCGGTGACGGCGTCGGCTTCGAGCGGGCGCACGCGCAACGTGACCTGACTGAGGATGCCGGTCGTGCCCTCGGCGTCGGCGACCAGGGCGACGTCGGCGCCCGAGAGCTCGCGTACGTTGCCGCCCGGCAGCACGACGCGCACCGACACGACACTCTCGGCGAACCAGCCGAACTCGTACGAACCGATGCCGGCGCCGCCCTGGGCGAGCCAGCCGCCGACCGTCGACGACGGGTAGCTCGTCGGGTACAGGCGCAGTGTCAGGCCCTGCCCGGCGAGCTCGCGGTCGAGCTGCTCCCAGGTGATGCCCGGTTCGACGGTCGCGGTCAACGCCTCGCGGTCGATCGCCGCCACGGCGCGCATGCGGTAGAGGTCGACGACCAGGCCCTTCTTCACGGGGATGGCGCCGCCGTAGCCCGACGAGCCCTTGCCGCGCGGCGTCAGCGGCACGCCGCGCCCGCTCGCCCAGCGCACGAGCTCGACGAGCTGCTCCTCGTTTGAGGGCTGCACGACCGCGTCGGGCGTGGTGTCGCCGACCAGCGGCTTGACCAGGCTCGGCATGGCGGCGATGTCGTGGCCGTAGAGCCGGCGCTCCCGGCGCTCGAAGGTCACGTGCGGACCGAGCAGGTTCTTGAGACGGTCCCTGTCTGCCGTGGAGAGGGGCATGACGACTCCTTTTCAGACGTGGGAGCTAGGAGAGGTCGCGAGCGAGGGCGGCCTGCTGCGCGAGTGCGCTCATGAGCACGGCGCGCAGCGTGTCGAGGGCGTCGATCACGCGCGGGTCGGCCAGCGCATAGAACACGCTGGCGCCGTCGCGCTGGGTGGTGACAAGGTGACGCTCGCGCAACACCTTGAGGTGGCGCGAGACGGTCGATTGCGGTGCATCGAGCAGCTCGGCCAGGCCGCCCACATGGCGGGGCGCCTCGGCGAGGGCGTACAGGATCAGCAGGCGCGTGGGGTCGGCGAGCGCCTGGCAGAGGTTGGCGTGCAGGAGCGTGACTTCGTGCCTGAGTTGTTCGTCCACGTCTGGTCCTTGGTGATATGCGGATATTCGCTCTGCCGGATACGTGAGAGTGTAGCACGGCTCTGCGAGGGGCGGTCAACGTCGGTCCACGACACCGGCGCGGTCGGAGTGGTCGGCGGCGCAACAGAAACGTTGCCCTCGGCGCCTCTGTGCGAGCACGATAGTGGCCACGCAGGAGCGCAAGGAGGGCGCCGATGGACAACGACGAACTGGCTCGCGTGCTCGACACGCTCGCGGCGCTCGGCGATCACGAGCGCGCTCTGGCAGGGCTGTATGCCGCCTGCGGCGTCGTGTGGGACGGCGACGTCGCCCTGTGGGACGACCTCGCCGCCTCCGAGCGCGGCCATGCCGACTGCCTCGCCCTGATGGCCGACATGGTGAACAGCCGTCCCGCCGCGTTCGCGTCGGGACGTGCGTTCTCTGCCGCGGCAGGTCGCCTGCAGGTCGCCTACGTCGAGAGCCGCACTCGCGAGGTCGAGGCGGGCGGCATGGCACGGCGCACGGCGCTGCTGATGGCGCGCGACATCGAGCGATCGATCATCGAGACCCGGCTGAACGAGCTCCTCGAGACCGACGATCCCGACTACCTCACCGTGGCCGACAAGGTCGTGGCCGAGACCGGCGTGCACTACCGCCTGCTCGGGGACGAACTTCAGGACAGCCGTTGACCGACAAGGAGGAGCACGCGCCATGACCGCAGCCACCGAGGGGCCGCTCTCACTCGAGCGCTTCATCTTCGAGACGAACCGCCACGGCACCCGCGCCATGCCGCTCGAGCAGTTCACGGCCCTGGCGCTGCGGCTCGACGTAGACGACGCTCTGGTGGGCGCGCACGTGCGCTTCTGCGACGACCACTACGCCCGCAACCTGATCTGCCGCACCACCCAGTTCGAGCTGCTCGTGCTGTGCTGGAAGCCGGGCCAGGCTTCGACCATCCACGACCATGCGGGCTCGCTGAACGTCACGCGCGTGTATTCCGGCGACCTCACGAGCCGCGTGTTCCGGCGCCGCGACGGCGGCAGCGGCGTGGCCACGCCGGGCGGCGCCGCCGCCGGTGAGCTGCCCAGCGGCCCGGTCGACCTGGTCGACGAGCAGGTGCTCGCCGGCTCGGGCGCCGCCGCGGTCGACCGCGGCACTATCCACCAGCTCGGCAACTGGTCGCGCGAGGGCCTGATCACGGTCCACCTCTACGCGCCGCCGCTCACCGACATCGTGGTCTACTCGACCACCGACGCGCGCACCGAAGTGCAGCGCCTGCGCTACAGCCTGGCCGACGACTTCGCCTGACGATCGGCCGCGCCGCGGCCCCGACGGTCGGCCGCGCGACTGCCTGACGGTTAAGAGCGTCGCAAGCCGGGGGTAGGATGCCGCCATGACCCCGGGCGACCGCGACAAGCACGCCCACGACGGGAGCTCCCCAAGCGCCGATCCCGGCAGCGACCTGCGCTTCTCTCCCCGGTTCAACCGCGCCCACGAGATCGCCTGGCGACCCTGGGGCCACGACGCCTTCGACGACGCCCGCCGTACCGGCAAGCCGGTGCTCCTGGCCATCTCCGCCGTGTGGTGCCACTGGTGCCACGTGATGGACGAGACGACCTACTCCGACCCGCGCGTCCTGGCCGCGATCGCCGCCGACTACGTGGCAGTGCGCATCGACAACGACCGGCGGCCCGACCTCAACCGGCGCTACAACATGGGAGGCTGGCCGACCGTCGCCTTTCTCACGGCCTCAGGCGAGGTGCTGACCGGGGCCACCTATCTGCCCCCCGACCAGTTCCTCACCGCGCTCGAACGGGTGCGCGACTACTACGCCGAACACGCCGACGCCCTGCTCAGCGCGGGGGAGGGCGGCGCGGCGACGAGGGGCGCGGCCGATGGCGGCGCGGCGACGGGCGGCGCGGCTGCGCCATCCCGCGATGCGCCGCCCGCTCGCCCTGCCGCCCCCGCCGCCATCGACGCCTCGGCAGCGGCGGCCGCGGTGCGCGCCGTCGCCGCCCTCTACGACCCGTTGTACGGCGGCCTGGGCAGCGAACCAAAGTTCCCCCAGCCCGAGGCGGTCGGCCTGCTGCTCACGGCCGGCGTGCGCGCCGGCGACGAGCGCCTGGTGGCCATGGCCCGTCACTCGCTCGACGCCATGGCCGCCGGCGAGCTGCACGACCCGGTCGAAGGGGGCTTCTTTCGCTACGCCACGCGGCGCGACTGGTCGACGCCGCACTTCGAGAAGCTGCTCGACGACAACGCGCGGCTCGCGCTCCTCTATCTCGACGCCTTCGCCTACACCGGTCACGCCGCCTACGCCGAGGTCGCCCTCGGCGTCGTCGCTTACCTCATGGCGACACTGGCCGCCCCCGACGCGCCCGTGTTCTTCGGCAGCCAGGACGCCGACGAGCGCTACTACGCCGGCGACGCCGCCAGCCGGCGCGCCCTGGACACACCGCCCGTCGACCGCACCGTGTTCGTCGATTCAAACGCGCTCGTCGCCCGCGCGCTGCTGCGCGCCGCCCCCCTGCTGGAGCGGCCCGACCTGCTCAAGGCGGCCCTGGCGACGGTCGACCACCTGTGGCAACGCGGCCACGGCCGCCGTGGCATGACCCATTACCTGGGCGGACCGATCGACGGCTTGCTGGCCGACCAGGCGAACATGACCGCGGCCCTGCTCGACGCCTACGAGGTGAGTGGCCAGCGCACGTACCTGGCACGCGCCCAGCTCGTCGCCGACTGGTCCCTCGAACGCCTGCAGGCTCGTGACGGCAGGTTCACCGACCGGCCCCAGGTATCGGGCGAGGAGCCGGCCGGCGTGCACGACGCGCCGCTCGTGGTGCTCGAGGGCGGCGCCGAGCTGGTCGACTGCCTCACCCGCCTGGCCGCCTTCAGCGGCGTGCCCGCCTACCGCGAACAAGCGGCGCGGTCGCTCGCCGCCTACAGGGTCGCGGCGGCCGAGGCCGGCCCGATGGCCGCGGCCTGGGCTCTCGCCGTCATGCGCCTCGCCGAGCACCCCGCCCATATCGTGATCGTCGGGCGGTTCGGCGATGCGCAGGCCGGCGCGCTGCTGCGCGCCGGCCTGCGCATCGCCGAACCGCTGCGCTCGGTGCAGCTCCTCGACCCCGACGCCGACGCCGAGACGATCGCGCGCGAGGGCTACACCCTCGGCGACGAGGACGCGGCCGCCTTCGTCTGCCTGGCCGGCGTCTGCCTGGCCCCCACCTCCGACCCGGCCCGCCTGGCGGATCTCGTAGCAGGTACGGCCGCCGACTGAGGAGCGGGCGCGTTTGGCCTTCCCGCCGGTTTGCGGTCGGGAATAGTATCTGGCCGAGGGAAGCGACGATCAGCGGCGATCGGTCCGGGCGAGACGCGCCAAGGCGTGCCGATCAGCGGACATCCAGAAACGAAGCGAGGTGCGCATGCTCACGCTCTACCAGGCCGAATGGTGCCCGTACTGCCACCGGGTGCGGCAGGTACTGACCGAGCTCGAGCTGTCCTACACCTGCGTGAACGTCCCCCTGGCGCGCGCCGACCGGGCTCAGGTACGTGAGGTCTCCGGTCAGGACGTGGTGCCGGTGCTCAAGGACGGCCGCAAGGTCATCGCCGGCTCCGATGAGATCATCGCGCACCTGCGCGAGCTCTACCCGGAGCCCGACGACGCCGAGGCGCACGCCGAGGTCGGCCGCTTCCGGGTGGCGCTCGAGCTCGACGAGAGTCCCGAAGAGGCGCTCGCCCTGCTGCGCGAGGTGTTCGCCACCACCGATATCCGCATCATCTGCGAGACGCGCGGCTTCGAGCTCGGCGCCGACCGCCTGCCCGAAGGCTACGTGCTCGTGCAGGCCACCGTGGTCGAGGCGCTCGAGCAGGCCGTCGCCGTCGATCCCACGGTGCCGGCCGCGACCACGTTCTCGCTGGCCGTGTTCGCCGTCGACGGCGGCAGCGCGATCGCCGTGACTCGGCCCTTCGCCGAAGCGTGGCTCTACGGCGATCCCGCCCTGAGCACGGTCACCATGGCGGTCACGCAGCGGGTCTATGAGGCGCTGGGCAAGCTCTGACCGACTCGGACCCCGGTCCGTCGGTCGACTTCGTCGTCGCCGCTCAGGCGTGCGTGACTAGCGTCGCGCGCCTGGTGCCGTCGATCGGCTTCGTCGTCGCCGCTCAGGCGTGCGTGACTAGCGTCGCGCGCCTAGTCCCAGCGAAAGAGGGCGGCGGCCAGCAGCGTCGTGGCCAGGCCGATGCCGCCCACGATCGTGGCCTGCAGCAGGTTGATGCCGTAGCCGTTCCACGGATCGACGAGGCTGATCACCACATGGTAGAGCGGCAGCGACTTGCCGAGGGCCACCATCCAGGCCGGCAGCTGCACGAGCGGCGCGCTCGTGCCCGAGACGAAGAGCATGATGAACCAGATCAGCAGGCCGACACCCTGGGCGGCGCGCGCCGTGGGGGCCAGCGAGGCGACCAGCACGCCGAGCGCCGAGAAGGCGAACACACCGGCCACGAAGCCGACGGCGACGCCGCCGATCGAGACCGGCACCACCACCCCATAGGCGAAGATGCCCAGCACGCTGATGGCGAGGGCGCCGATCAGGCAGGTGCCGACGCCCACCAGGAACTGCGAGCCCAGCAGGGCCCACTCCGACACGCCCGAGGCGCGATAGCGCCGCAGCACGCCGCGCTCGCGGTAGGTCGAGAGGTGCACCGGCAGAGAGACCGTGCCAATCGAGGCGATCACGAGGCCGATGTAGCTGGGCACGTACCAGTCCATCATCTTCATGCCCGCGTAGTCGCCGCCGTTCATGCGCTGGCCGCCGAAGATGCCGCCCAGCAGCACCAGCACGAGCACGGGGAAGGCAAACGAAAAGACGAGCGTCACGGGCTCGCGGATGAGCAGCTTGGTCTCGATCCAGGTCATGCGCAGCAGGACTTTGGCGAAGGCCACGGCCCAGCGCCAGGGCGCCGCCGAGACGGTCGCGACCGGCGCGCGGGGCGCTTCGCCGGTCGTCGCGCCGCGGCGCGCGGCGTCGGACTTACCGGACGGAGGGCCCTGGGCGGGAGGCTGTTGGCGTTGCGCGCTCATTCGCTCATGGCGCGCCCGGTGAGACTGAGAAAGACGTCTTCGAGGGTGGGCGCCTCGACGTGCAGGTCGAGCGGCGCGATGCCGTGCGCGACCAGCGCCGCCGCGACGTAGGCGAGCACCGCGTCGTGGCCGTCGACGACCACCCGCGGCCCCTCGCGATGCACCGACTCGACGTCGCGCACGCCGTTCAAGAAGGCGAGGTCGCCGACGTCGGTGCGAAACACGACGCGCAGCCCGGCGGCGTGCTCGGCGACCAAGCCGGCGGGGCTGTCGAGCGCCACTACGCTGCCCCTGTCCATGACCGCGATACGGTCGCAGAGGCGTTCGGCCTCTTCCATGAAGTGGGTGACCAGCACGACGGTGGTGCCGTGCTCGCGGATCTCGCGGATGAGCTCCCAGGCGACGCGCCGCGCCGCGGGGTCGAGGCCGGTCGTCATCTCGTCCAAGAACACAACTTCGGGATCGTTGACCACGGCCAGGGCGACGAACAGGCGCTGGCGCTGGCCGCCCGAGAGCGCGCTGAAGGCGGCTCTGCTCTTGTCGGCCAGGCCCCATTCGCCCATGACGTTGCGCCAGTCGCGGCCACCCGGCGTGAGCGAGGCGAACAGCTCGAGCGCCTCCCATACGCGGATGTGGTCGGGCAATGCCGCCTCTTGCAGCTGGCAGCCTATGCGGCGGCGCAGCTCGTGGGACTGGCGCACGGGATCGAGGCCGAGAACGGAGATCTCGCCGCCGTCGGCCTTGCGTAGACCCTGCAGACACTCGACGGTGGTCGTCTTGCCGGCGCCGTTGGGGCCCAGCAGTCCGAAGATCTCGCCGCGGGCCACGGCGAAGGTGGCGTCGCGCACGGCCGTGAACCCACGGTAGCTCTTTTGCACGCGGGACGCGGTGATGACGGCCTCACGGCCGTCGAGGTCGCGAAGATCGGCTCGGCGAGGCATTTCGTTCGCATGGTAGCACGGCGCGCCACCGGCGGCTGTTTACGGCAGCAGGCCCTCTCCGCCCCACACGCCGAGCTTGCGAAAGCGCTCGCGGCGCAGCAGGCGGCGCTCGCGCGGGGCCATCTGCTCAAGGTCGGTCAGGGCCTCTTCGATGGCGTCGTGCACGCGGCGCGCAGCCGCCTCGGGGTTCAGGTGCGCGCCGCCGCGAGGTTCCTCGATCACGCGGTCGATGATGCCCAGCGGCAGCAGCTGCGAGGCCGTGGGGCGCAGCGCCTCGGCGGCCTGCGGGGCGAACTCGGCGTCGCGCCACAGAATGGCGGCGCAGCCTTCGGGCGAGATCACCGAGTAGACCGCGTTCTCCTGCATGAGCACGCGGTCGGCGACGGCGAGGGCGAGGGCTCCGCCCGAGCCGCCCTCGCCGATGAGGGTGGCCACGACCGGCACGCTCAGCCGCGCCATGGCCAGCATGGTCTCGGCGATGGCCCGCGCCTGTCCGCCCTCTTCGGCGGCGACGCCCGGGTAGGCCCCCGGCGTGTCGACGAAGGTGAGCACGGCCAGGCGGTGGCGTTCGGCCAGGGCGAACAGCCGCTGGGCCTTGCGATAGCCCTCGGGCTTGGCCATGCCGAAGTTGTGCCGCGTCTGCTCGTCGAAGGTGCGGCCTTTCTGCTGGCCGACCACGACGACGGCGCGGCCGTCGAACCAGCCCAGGCCGCCGATCACGGCGCGGTCGTCGGCGCGCAGACGGTCGCCCTTAAGCTCCTCGAAGTCGTCGATGAGCGCGGCGATGTACTCGCTGCTGCGCGGCCGGTCTTTGTTGCGCGCGATCTGGACGGTCAGCCAGGTATCGTGGCGGCGACGCTCATGCCGGCGGCTCTTCAGCAGGCCCTGCAGCCGCTCCGCTTCCTCCGAGAGGTTCACTCCCGGGATTCTTGAAAGCCGCCGCAACTCTTGAAGACGCGTAACGAGCCAGCCTTCGCGTGCGTCCGCCTCGGGATCGTGATGATCCGTATCGTTCGGGTCCGTCATGTTGACCACCTCCCTTCAGCAGTCGGAGGTAGTTGGCCACTTTGCCCTTGAGCTCGGCCCTGGGCACGACGGCGTCGAGATGGCCAAGGAGCAGGTTGCGCTCAGCGGTGCCGAAGTCGGCCGGCAGGGCTTCGCGCGTGGTCTGCGCGATGACCCGCGGCCCTGAGAAGTAGAGCAGCGCGCCCGGTTCGGCCACGCAGATGTCGGCCAGGCTGACGAAGCTCGCCACGACCCCGCCGGTGCAGGGGTCGGCGAGCACCGCCACAAAGGGCACGCGCGCTTCGTTTACGACGTCGACGGCGCAGGTGGTCTTGGCCATCTGCATGAGCGAGAGCGCGCCTTCCTGCATGCGCGCCCCGCCGGAGCTGGCCACGGCCACCAGCGGCCGGTCTTCGTCGGCCGCTGTGGCGGCGGCGCGCCAGAGCTTTTCGCCCACGACGCTCCCCATGCTGCCGCCCATGAAGCCGAAATCGATGACGGCAAGGACGGCCGGCGTGCCGGCGATGGTGGCGGTGCCGGCGACGATGGCCTCGGTCAGGCGGCTCGCGCCCTGCGCCTCGCGCACACGCTCGGGGTAGGGCTCGAGGTCGACGAACTCAAGGGGGTCGAGGGTGCGCAGGTGGCCCCAGTACTCGACGAAGCTGCCTTCGTCGGCGAGCTGGCTGATGCGCTCACGAGCGCCGATGCGCTGGTGGTACCCACAGGCCGGACACACCGAGAGATTGGCTTTGACCACGGCCGGATCGTGCTCGCTCGCGCACTTGCGGCACACCCAGCGCCGCTCCCGCGGCGCACTGCCGCGCCGGGCGATCTCGACCGTGACGGTCATCAGCAGTAGCGCCGAAAGACCAGCGTCGCGTTGTGACCGCCGAAGCCGAACGAGTTGGAGGCGGCCACGTTGACCGTCGCGGGACGCGCCGTGTTGGGCACGTAGTCGAGGTCGCACTCCGGATCGGGAGTGAACAGGTTGATGGTCGGCGGTATGACGCCGCGCTCGATGGTGAGCACCGAGATGATGGCCTCGAGGGCGCCCGAGCCGCCCAGGCAGTGACCGATCATCGACTTGGTCGACGAGATCGCCACCTTGCGGGCGTTCTGCTCGCCGAGGGCGATCTTGATGACGCGCGTCTCGGCGACGTCGCCGGGTGGCGTGGAGGTACCGTGGGCGTTGATGTAGTCGATCTCGGCGGGGTCGATCCCGGCCTCGTCGATGGCCATGCGCATGGCACGAGCCTGGGTCTGGCCGGTCTCGTCGGGCAGGGTGAGGTGGAAGGCGTCGGAGCTCATGCCGTAGCCGACGACTTCGGCGTAGATGGTGGCCCCGCGGGCCTCGGCGTGGCGCAGCTCTTCGAGGACCATGATGCCGGCGCCCTCGCCCATGACGAAGCCGTCGCGGTCGCGATCGAACGGGCGGCTGGCCTTGTCGGGCTCGTCGTTGCGCGTGGACAGGGCGCGCATGGCGGCGAAGGCGGTGACGCCCACGTTGCAGACCGGCGCCTCGGCCCCGCCGGCGAACATGGCGTCGGCCGCGCCGCGGCGAATGATCTCGAACGCGTCGCCGATGCCGTTCGTGCTCGCCGCGCAGGCCGTACAGACGGTCGACAGCGGCCCCTTGGTGCCCAGGCCCAGCGAGATCTGCGCGGCGGCCATGTTGGGGATCATCATGGGGATGAACAGCGGGCTCATGCGGTCGTTGCCCTTGGTCCACAGGGTATGGAGCTGGTCTTCGAAGGTGCCCAGGCCGCCGACGCCGGTGGCCACCACTGCGCCCACGCGCTCGGGCTCTCTGCTCACGTCGAGCTGGGAGTGGTCCTGCGCCAGGATGGCCGCCGCCAGGGCGTACTGGGCGAACGGGTCCATGCGGCGCTGCGTGCGGCGGTCCATGTACTCGAGCGGGTCGAAGTCGCGCACCTCGGCGGCGATGCGCACCGGCAGCGATGAGGCGTCGAAGTTGTGGATGAGCCCGACGCCGGACTGGCCGGCGATCAGGCGGCTCCAAAAGCGGTCGATGTCGCAGCCGAGCGGCGACACAATGCCCATGCCGGTGACGACGACTCGTCGGGGATCGTTGCTCATGTGGAACAGCTCCTCTGGATCGGCCGGACGACCACGGCCTTCAGCTTTGTCGTCAGATGCCGAGGCCGCCATCGACCGGGAGTGTGCACCCGGTAATGTATCGCGACAGCGGCGATGCGAGAAAGAGCACGGCGTTGGCCACGTCGGACGGCAGGCCCATGCCGCGCAGCGGCGTGCTGTCGACGATGGCCTGCTTGACGTCGTCGGGCAGCGCCTGGGTCATGGCCGTGTCGACGTAGCCCGGAGCCACGGCGTTCACGCGGATGGTGCGCGGCCCGAGCTCTTTGGCGAGCGACTTGGTGAGGCCGATGATGCCCGCCTTGGCGGCGGCGTAGTTGGCCTGGCCGGCGTTGCCGCGGCGCCCGACGACGCTGGCGATGTTGACGATCGAGCCGGTGCGGCGGCGCAGCATCTTGCGGGCCGCCGCCTTGGAGACCAGGAAGGTGCCGCGCAGGTGCGTACGGATGACACTGTCGAACTCGTCGGCGCTCATCAGCATCACGACGTTGTCGCGGGTGATGCCGGCGTTGTTGACGACGATGCCGAGCGGGCCCAGTCCGGCTTCGACACGCGCGATGGTGTCGGCCACGCTCTGCTCGTCGCCCACGTCACCCATGACGTAGGCGCCGGCCACGCCCAGCGCCTCGATCTCGGCGACCACGGCGCGGCAGGCGTCTTCGTGGGCGAAGTCGTTGACCGCGACAGCGGCGCCGGCAGCGGCCAGCGTGAGCGCGATCTCGCGCCCGATGCCGCGGCCCGCGCCGGTGACGAGCGCGGTCTGGCCGCTCAGGTCGATGGTGGTGGTCATCGGTGCGCCTCCCCGGTCGTGGCCCAGCCCCCCGCAAGCGCGGCGGCGAGAGCCCCGATGTCGCCCGCGCTCGCCGCGTCGGCCTCACGGTCGATCCGTTTGACGAGGCCGGTGAGCACCGCCCCCGGACCGACCTCGAGGTACGCATTGTATCCCTCGGCCGCGAGCCGGCGCACAGACTGCTCAAAACGTACCGGCGACACGAGCTGACGCTCGAGCAGGGCGGCGAAGCCGTCGCGCTCGTACTCGCCGCTGCAGGTCGACAGAAAGTCGGGCTCGGGGGTCGCCCACGTGGTCGCCTGCAGCGGGCCGTGCAGCGCTTCGGCAGCGGCCGCGACGAGCGGCGAGTGGAAGGCGCCGCTCACGGCCAGACGCACCACGCGGCGCGCGCCGGCCGCCTTGGCGGCCTCTTCGAAGGCCGGCGCCACGTCGACGGCGCAGCTCACCACGACCTGGCCGGGACCGTTGAAGTTCGCCGGCCAGACCGAGTCGATGCTGCGGCAGAGCTCGCCGACCGTGTCGGCGTCGAGCCCCAGCACGGCCAGCATGAGTCCGGGGTGCGCCGCGGCGGCGGCCGCCATGGCCTCGCCGCGCACCTTGACGAGCGCGACCGCGTCGCGAAAGCCCAGGGCGCCCGTGGCCACCAGCGCCGAGTACTCGCCGAGGCTGTGGCCCAGGGCGGCGTCGAATTCGAGCCCGCCCTCTTGCAGCATGCGCAGCGCGGCCACCGAGTGGGTGAGCAGTGCCGGCTGGGTGACCTCGGTGCGCGCGAGCTCTTCGAGCGGCCCTCTACGGCAGACGCCGGTCAGGTCGTAGCCCAGCACCTCGCTGGCCTCGTCGAAGGTGGCGTGCGCGACCGCGGAGGCGTCGCACAAGTCGCAGCCCATGCCCATGGCCTGCGAGCCCTGGCCGGGAAACAGGAGCGCCTTCACCGGCGCCTCGCGTGGCGTGACGTCGGCTGAGGGGCCCTCACAGCTCCCACCTGGTCAGGCAGGAGCCCCAGGTGAGCCCGGCGCCGAAGCCCACGATCAGCAGGCGGTCGCCCTTCTTCAGGCGGCCCTGCGCCATGGCGTCGTGCAGGCACAGCGGGATCGAGGCGCACGAGGTGTTGCCGAAGCGGTCCATGTTCCAGAAGACCTGCTTGTCGGTGAAGCCGAGCTGCGAAGCCACCTTTTCGACGATGCGCAGGTTGGCCTGGTGGGGCACGAACAGGTCGACGTCGGCAGCCGTAAGGCCCGCGTCGTCGAGCGTCTTGCGGCACGACTCGACCACGCGGCGGGTGGCGAAGCGGTAGACCTCGCGACCGTTCATCTGCAGGAAGTGCTGGCGCCCGTCGACGGTCTCGTGGCTGGCCGGCAGCCTCGTGCCGCCGGCCGGAAGGCTGAGGAAGGGGGCGCCGCTGCCGTCGTTGCCCAGGTCGAAGGCGAAGATCGAGCCGTTGTCGGAGGGCTTCACGAGCACCGCGCCGGCGCCGTCGCCGAACAGCACGCAGGTGCCGCGGTCGTCCCAGTCGAGCACCTTCGAGACGGCCTCGGCGCCGGTCACGAGCACGGTGTCGTAGATGCCGGCCGCCACAAAGGCGGTGGCCACGGCGAGGCCGTAGACAAAGCCGGTGCAGCCCGACTGCACGTCGAAGGCGCCGGCGTTCACGGCGCCGATCGCCTCGGCGACCAGCGACGCCGTCGCTGGAAAGAGCATGTCGGGCACGAGCGAGGTGCTGATCACGAGGTCGATGTCTTCGGCGTGGTGGCCGTTGGTGGCCAGCAGGTCGTTGGCCGCCTCGATGGCCAGGTCGGACGTGGCCTGGTCGGGCCGGCACACGCGGCGTTCGCGTATGCCGGTGCGCGACGAGATCCATTCGTCTGAGGTGTCGAGGGTGCTGGCCAGCTCGGCGTTGGTGAGGATGCGCTCGGGAATGGAGACGCCGAGCGCGGCGATCTTGGCGCCGTGCACGAGCCCCCGCCGCAGGCCGATCACTGGTCCTCTTTCGCGCCGGGGCTGAGCCGCGCCCGGCCCGACGCCGTCTCGGCCGCGTCGGTCAGGGCGAACATGAGCTCGCCGCGACAGGCCATGTCGCCGGCGACCGTGGCGCTCACCTTGCCCCGGCCCACCGCGGCGCGGGCCATGGTGACCTCGACCATCAGGTCGAGCGTGTCGCCCGGCACGACCACGCGCTTGAAGCGCACCTTGTCGATGCCGGCGAAGAGGATGAGCTTGCCGGCGTTGGCCGGGTGCGAGAGCGCGGTCACGACGCCCGCCTGGGCGAGCGCCTCGACGATCAGCACGCCGGGCATGACGGGGTTGCCGGGGAAGTGCCCGGCGAACCACCAGTCGTCGGCGCGCACGAGCCGACGGGCGTGGCAGCGCTCGCCGGGCACGAGCTCGACGACTTGGTCGAGCAGCAGGAACGGCGGCCTGTGGGGAATGAGCTCTTCGATCTGGGCGCGGGTCAGGGCGATGGTCGTGCTCATGCCTGGGCCTCGCGTTCGTCGGGCTTGTGTCCGTACTTGCGCTGCAGGCCGACGACCACCGCCACGAGAGCGAGGCCGTAGTAAGCGTAGTGGCGCACGCTGCGCGGCACACGGCCGGGCAGCACGCCGCCGGTCGCGGCCGAGAGGGCGCGTTCGAGGCTCGACGGCTCGGGCTGCGCTTCGAGGGTCACCATGACGCGGTCGGCAAAGCCGGCCGGCACGTCGACCGTGACCTCGCGGGTGGCGCACAGCATGGCGCGCGCGCCGGCGAGCTCCTGCAGCTCGGCGGCGCAGTCGCCGCAGAAGCTCAGGTGCTGCTGGAACTCGACGACCTGACCGTCGTCGAGCTCGCCGTCGATGTAGCGCTGAATGACCTCGTGACAGGTGACGCAGTCCATCAGGTCTCCTCGTCGATCGCGCCGCCGGCCCGCAGGCGCAGGCGCAGCGACGTGCGGCCGCGGTGCACGCAGGCCTTGACCGTGCCCAGCGGCCGGTCGAGGGCATCGGAGATCTCGCTGTAGCGCAATCCGTACAGGTCGCGCAGCACGAGCGGCAGGCGGTAGTCGGGGGGCAGGTCGCCGAGCGCCCGAATGACGCGGGCGTAGCCGTCGCGTCGCAGCACTTCGGCCACCGGGTCGGCGACGGGCTCGGGTACGTCGGGCAGCGCGCCGAACTTCCGGGCACGCCGCTGGTAGTCGATGATCGCGTTCAGCGCCAGGCGGAAGAACCAGGTCGTGAACGTGGAGTTCCCGCGGAACCCGCTGAGCTTCTGATGCAGCCGCAGGAACGCATCCTGCGACGCGTCTTCGGCGTCGACGTGGTTGCCGAGCAGGTTGTAGGCCATCGTGTAGACCATGCCCTGATACCTTTCAACGATCCTGCGAAACGCCTCGCGATCGCCCTCCGCCGCGGCCGCGAGATCGTGCGGGCTCGGCTCGGGGAGATCAGTGTGGTCCGCAGAGTTAGACGGCGTCATAGGCGAAAAGGTTGCAGAGCGGCCTCGGATGGTGGCGAAACGATGTGGCGGGCGAGACGGCCGCGGCAGCGCACCGTCCTCGAGTGGGGCATCAGTCTACACCCGTCGAGCACGACCGGGGTTCAGAGGCTCGCCGGGTCCCCGACCCAGATGTGGACTGGGCGAACTGTCACCAGCCACGGGTCCGGGGGGGGGTCAATGGTCCGCGCGTTCGTCGCCGCTGTCGGCGTCGTCGCACTCGTCGTGGGTGTCCGCGTGGTGGTCAAGAACCTGTCGTCGACGACCTACCGCCTGCCCAAGACCGTGATGGACACCGCCTTCCTCATCGATACGAGCGGTCGGGTCTACGGACAGCCTGACGAGATCCCCGAGAGCGGATTGGTCGATGTCGTCATCCCCGCCGGGGAGGCGCTGAGCGGCTGGTTGTTCTTTCAGACCAGACCTGCGACAAAAGCGGCGGTCGTTCAGTACTCAGCCTTCAGCTCCGACGGGCAGCTCGGCGACACTGGGGCGTGGCAGCTCCACTGAGCCGCTGAAGGCCGCGCGCGGCCCGCCGAGACGCTGCCGGCGAAACCACGGCGCCTGAGAATGGCGCGCCTGCCACCCGCTCTCTGGCGGTCATGACGAGGCGTCGTTTGCGGGCGTCACGCCGAGCCGCTTGACGAACACGTGCTGCTGCTTTTCGAGGGCAAAGCCGCGATCGCGGTAGAAACGGTCGGCGACGTCGCGCTCGACGCGGGCGCGCACCCGCAGCTCGCCGACGCCGCGCTCGAGCGACCAGCCTTCGACGACGGCGACCAGCAGGGCGGCCGCGCCGCGGCGCCGGGCGGCGGCCGACACGATCAATCCTTCGAGCTCGACGAAGGGTTCGCTCACCAGCAGGCGCTTCTCGGCGGCGTGCACGAAACCCAGCAGCTCGCCGTCCCCGAGCGCGGCCACGAAGACCACGTCGGCGACGCTCGCAAGCAGACCGTCCAGGCGCGCCGCCATGCCGGGCGCGTCGGACGGGTAGCCGAGCTCTGTCGCCAGGGCGGCCAGGGCGCTCGCGTCGCCGGGCCCCGCCCGCCGTGCGGCGACGGCCCCGTCCGACGGCCGCGCGCCGTCGTGACGGTGCTCGGCCTCGGCGTCGTGACGGTGCTCGGGGTGACCTTCGGGGTGGCGTGCCGACTGGTGCTCGTGGCGGTGTTCGGGCTCGCCCCCGCCGTGACGCTCGCGGCCCGGCGGGTGGGCGTGGGCGTGCGAGTGCAGCAGGGCGCCGTGGTGGTGGGCGTGCTCGTGGATCAAGTTGACCGAGAGGAGCAGCTCGCGGTCGGCCAGCACGTCGGCGAGCGATCCATCGGCGGCGGGCCGGTGGTCTTCGCCAAGCACGACGGCCCGGTCGACCAGGCGCTCGAGCAGGTCGAGCTGGTGGGTCGCCACCACGATCGTCTTGCCGGCGTGGTGGAGCTGCTCGAGCAGCTCGATGAGCCACTCCTGGGTGCGGGGGTCGAGGCCGTTGGTGGGCTCGTCGAGCATGAGCACTTCGGGGTTGATCGAGAGCACCGAGGCAAGGGCGACCTTCTTCTTCTCGCCGCCGCTCAGGTTGTAGGGCGCCCGATCGGCGAGCGCGCCGAGACCGAGCATGGCCAGCGTGTCGTCGACGCGCGCCACGATCTCGTCGTGCGGCAGGTCCAGGTGCAGGGGGCCGAAGGCGACCTCGTCGCGCACGGTGGGGTTGAAGAGCTGGGCGTCGGCGCTCTGGAACACCATGCCCACGCGACGGCGAAAGCCCTGGGCAGTCGCTTCGTCGCGCAGCGCGCCGCCGTCGATGCGCACGCCGAACGCCTCGACGGTGCCGCGCGTGGGCTCGACGAGGCCGGCGAGGAGCTTGAGCAGGGTCGACTTGCCCGAGCCGTTGGCGCCGAGTATGGCGAGGCGCTCGCCGCGGTCGACCGCCAGGTCGACCGCGGCGAGCGCCTCGACCCCGGCGCTGTAGTCGTAGCCCACGCCGGCCAGCCGGAACAGCGTGCCGGGCGCGGCGTCGATCGCAGATCCGGGCGCGGAGGCGGGTGCGACGTCGGCCCGCGTTACGTCGAGCTTGTCGAGCGGCCCCCCGGTCGGTCCGACGGCCATCAGCGCGCGCCCCCGGTGAGTTCGAACCAGACCACGGCGGCGAGCGCCACCGCAACGACGGCGCTCCAGACGAAGTCGAGGCGCCGCAGGCGCCAGGTCGAGAGCGTACGCGCCTCGCCCGTGTAGCCGCGCGAGATCATGGCCAGGTAGACCTGCTCGCTCGTAGCCTGTGACTTGCCGAACACGGCGGCCACTGTACCACCAAGGAAGTGGCGGTCCTCGCTCGTGGAGACGCGGCCCACGAGCCGGCTGGTGCGGGCGACCGTCATGTCCTGCACGAGCCGGACCAGGGTGAAGACGTAGCGGTAGGCCACGGCCAGCACGAAGACGAAACCGCGCGGCAGGCCGACCGCGCGCATGGCCTTGAGCAGGTCGGGCCAGGGCGTGGTGAGCGTGAGCAGCACGCTGAACGAGACGACCGTCGTGACGCGCAGAACGAGCCGCCCGAAGGCGAACAGTCCCGGCGCCGTGACCGCGAGTGTGCCCGGCAGAGGCCAGAAAGGAGCGCCGTGGGACCAGAGCGTCACCAGGGTACGCCCCGGCGTGACGATGTTGAAGATCGCCGGCACCATGATCGCCGCGGTGAACAGCGGGATGAACAGCCAGGCCCGGACGGCGAACTGCCGCAGGCCTATGCGCGAGCTCGGCACGAGGAGTACCGCCAGCGCCAACAGCACCGCCAGCACGGTCACCCTCGTGGCCAGCGCGGAAACCACGACGAGCGCCAGCAGGCTGACGAGCTTGACGCGTGGGTCCAGGCGCTGCAGCAACCCCGGCCTGCGGGCCAGCTTGTCGGAAGTGATGGCGCGCTCCGCCCAGGCAGCCAGCGTGCCCAACAGCCGGTCGGTGAACAGGCGCCGGGAGCGGCGGGGGCGGGCCGGCTTCGCCGGCCCGCCGCCGCCGCCCGCCGCTGCCGGCGAGGCGAGCAGCCAGGCCGGCACGCCGTCGCCGCCGGCCGCCGTCGCTTGCGGCGCCGGCGCGCGCTCGGGAGCCGGCGTCGCCGCGCCGCGGGTGACGTCGTCGGAGCGCGGTGTCGCCGCAGCGTCGCGCGGGGACGCCGCAGCGTCGCGCGGGGACGCCGTCACAGCACACCATCGTCGGGCGGTGCGACCACGGTGCGCGCGGCGCGACGGCGCAGCCTCACCAGCAGCCAGACCACACCGCCGAGCACAACTACGCCGAGCACGGCGCTCACAAGGTACAAGACGACTGCCGCGGCGCCGCCGCTGTGTGCGCCATAGCCCGGCAGCAGGCCGTTCCAGTGACCGCCCAGACTCGCCAGGCCCCGGGGCACGTAGCCGATCCGATGGGCGAGCGCGCCCTTGTCCCATTCGCCAAAGGCGCCGCCGCTCGCCAGCAGTCCCAGCGGCACGGCCGCGACCATCACCGCCAGCAGCGCCACGAGCCAGCGGCGCTGCAGAGGCTTCGTCGAGTCGCCGGCGGCGAAGAGCTCGGGGCTCTGGCGGCGCAGCACGGCGAACACCGCGACGGTGAAGGCGGCCTCGACCGGCCCCACGATCAGGGCGTGCGAGCCGACCATGGCCGGGATGGTGGTCTTCAGGCCGTACGGCGAGTACTCGGCGACGCCGTTCACCGTGTGCAGCAGGGGCTGGATGCCGAGCTCGATGGCATTCAGGAAGGCGGCCGCCACAAGGCCGCACCAGGCGGCGATCCCGGCGGCGTACAGGCGGCGCTTCGACTGCAGGTCGCTGCCACCGGCCAGCAGGCGGTAGACGGCGTAGCCGGCGTAGGGCATGACGATCGCCATGTTGAGGCAGTTGACGCCCAGCGTGAGAATGCCGCCGTCGCCGAAGAAGAAGGCCTGGATGACGAGCGCCGCACTGACGGCCAGACAGGCGACCTCGGGCCCGGCGATCACGGCGATCAGCACCGCCCCGACGGCGTGCGCCGTCGTACCTCCGGCGACGGGCACGTTGAGCATCATGAC
>CAZFJE010000009.1:0-36299 GCA_964519555.1 uncultured Thermoleophilia bacterium | reverse complement strand
CGACGCCGCTCTCGCACATGCCGCCGACCGGCTACCTGTTCGCCGCCTTCCTGGGTTTCAACCCCCTGAAGGAGCTGCTCGGGGCGCACGTTCTCGGCGCGCTGCCGCTCCTGAACGCGCACGTGCTCGTGGGCAAGCGCTTCTTCCCGTCGCTCATCGCACATCCGTTCAAGGACGGCGTCGTCGGCGTGTTCATCTTCGCCGCGGCGATGTGCCTGGTGGCCGCGCTCGCTTCGTGGATGCGCGGCGGCAAGTTCGTGCACGAAGAGGCGCACGCTCACGGTCACGAGCAGCTCAAGGCCGCGCACGCGCAACACGCCGTCGAGCTGGCCGAGGGCCGGGCGCAGGACTGACCGGCGCGCGACTGAGCGGGGCCCGAGGATCATGAAGACCGACACCCCGCAGGCGGCCACACGTACTGAGCCGCGCGTCGGGTCCCCCGGCGCCGGGCGCGGCGCCGCGCCCGGCGCCGCGGGCCCCGGCGCCGCGGGCGACCGCTACAAATGGGTCGCCCTGTCGAACACCACGCTGGGCACGATGATGGCGACGATCGACACGTCGATCATGCTGATCGCCCTGCCCGACGTGTTTCGCGGCATCCGTCTCGACCCGCTGCGGGCCGGCAACAGCTTCTACCTGCTGTGGATGATCCTGAGCTTCCAGGTCGTCACGGCGGTGCTCGTGCTGAGCTTCGGCCGCCTGGGCGACATCTTCGGGCGCGTGCGCATGTACAACTTGGGTTTTGTGGTCTACACGGCGGGCTCGCTGCTGCTCACGGTCACCTGGATGTCGGGTTCGGGCGGCGCGCTGTGGCTCGTGGGCATGCGCGTCGTGCAAGCCGTCGGGGCGGCCTTCCTGCTGGCCAACTCGGCCGCCATCCTGACCGACGCCTTTCCCGAGCACCAGCGCGGCATGGCCCTCGGCATCAACCAGGCGGCGGCCATCGGCGGCATGTTCATAGGGCTCGTGCTGGGCGGCATGCTGGGCCCCATCGACTGGCGCCTCATCTTCTTGATCTCGGTGCCGATCGGCCTGTTCGGCACGGTGTGGGCGTACCTCAAGCTCGAGGAGCGCGGCGTGCGCCGCCCAGCGCGCATCGACTGGGCCGGAAACCTGACCTTCGCGGCGGGCCTGATCGCCGTGATGGTCGGCATCACCTACGGCATCCAGCCCTACGGCGGCCACGCCATGGGCTGGACGAACCCGGCGGTGCTCGCCGAGCTTGGCGGTGGTGTCGCGCTGCTCATCGCCTTCGCGGTCGTCGAGAGCCGGGTGGCCGCGCCCATGTTCCGCCTGGCGCTGTTTCGCATCCGCGCCTTCACCGCCGGTGTCCTGTCGAGCTTTCTGGCGGCCATGGGCCGCGGGGGGCTCATGTTCATCCTCATCATCTGGCTGCAAGGCATCTGGCTGCCCGAGCACGGCTACAGCTTTGCTCGCACGCCGCTGTGGGCCGGCATCTACATGCTGCCGCTGACGGTCGGCATCCTCGTGTCGGGGCCGCTGTCCGGGGTGCTCTCCGACCGCTTCGGCGCGCGCCTGTTCGCCACCGGCGGCATGCTCGCCACGGCGGCCTCGTTCGTGCTGCTCGAGGCCTTGCCGATCGCCTTTCCCTACTGGGCCTTCGGCGCGGTGCTGCTGCTCGGCGGGCTCGCCATGGGCGCCTTCTCGGCGCCCAACCGGGCCGGCGTCATGAACAGCCTGCCGCCCGAGCATCGCGGCGCAGGCTCGGGCATGAACACGACCTTTCAGAACTCCGCTCAGGTGCTCTCGATCGGCGTGTTCTTCAGTCTCATGATCGTGGGCCTGGCCGGCACGCTGCCGGGCAGCCTCTACCACGGCCTGGTCGGCCAGGGTGTGCCGGCGGCCGCGGCCGCCGGGGCCGCTCACCTGCCGCCCGTATCCACGCTGTTCGCCGCGTTTCTGGGTTACAACCCGATGCAGCACCTGCTGGGCCCATCGGTGCTGACACAGGTGAGCCACGCGCAGGCCGCGACGATCACCGGACGGCGCTTCTTTCCGGCGCTGATCACGGCGCCGTTCAAGTCGGGCCTGCACGCCGCCTTCGACTTTGCCATCGCCGCCTGTCTTGTGGCGGCGGCGACCTCGTGGACCCGCGGCGACTCGCGAACGCGCGAAGGGTAGGCGCCGCGCGAGGGGCGCAGGCCGCGCGAAGGGCAGGCGCCGCGCGCAGGCCAGAGGCCGCGCGAAAGCCTCAGCCCAGTCTCAGAACGACCACCTGCAGATCGTCGCTCAGGCGGCCGGCGAACTCGAGGGCGGCGTCGCGTACGCCCTCGGCGACGCCCTGGGCGCTGCGGCCGCGCAGCGTGTCGACGATCTCGAGCAGGCGGCGCTCGCCCAGCAGTTCGCCGCCACGTCGCGCCTCGGTGACGCCGTCGGTGTAGAGCACCAGATAGTCCTTGATGGTGAGCATGGCGTGGGCGTTCTCGTAGGGCCCGGCAAACGAGCCCAGCGGCGGCCCATAGCTCATGGGGAGGGCACGGCAGGTGGATGCGCCCAGGTGGACCGGGGCGGGGTGGCCCGCGCTGGCGTAGCTCAGCTGGCCGGTCGCGGCGTCGAGCACGGCGAAGAAGGCGGTCACGTGGGGCTCGTCGGGGTCGAGGCGCATCAGTAGCTCGTTGGTGCGGGCCAGCACGACGGCCGGCGAGGGGTCGATGCTGGCGAACGCCTGGATCTTGGAGCGCACGGTCTCGGTCATGCCGGCGGCGCGTATGCCCTTGCCGGCCACGTCGCCGATCAGCACGGCGACGCGCGTGTCGTCGAGCTGGAAGATGTCGCTGAAGTCGCCGCCCACGCGGTCGGGCTCGTAGGCCGGCTGGGAAACAACGCCCAGCTCGAGACCGCGCACCTCGGGCGACTCGTGGATGAAGTTCTCCTGCAAGGTGGTGGCGATGCGGCGCTGCTGGTCGAAGACGCGGGCGTTGTCGAAGGCCGCGCCCAGCAGCTCGGCGATGCTGCCGTAGAGCGCGAGCTCGTCGTCGGCGAAGGGCCGCAGGCCGTCGAAGGCAAAGCCGAAGACGCCGAGGGTGACGCCGCCGCGCTTGATGGGCAGCGCGAACCAGCGCTGCCCGGCGGCGCTCAGGCGGCCGGCGCGCCGCGTGCTCGCCGCGCCGACGAGCCCCGAGTCGTGGGTGACCAGCGGCAGGTCGCGCACGACCAGCCGGCTCACGCTCGACGGCTCCGCGAAGGACAGGACGGCGACCTCGCGGGCGGTGTCGTCGGGGTAGCCCGCGAGTGCGATGGCGCGCAACGCCTCGTGTGCTTCGTCGACGACGAAGATGGCGCCGCTCGAAGCGGCCAACGCCTGGGTGCCGATGGCCAGCACGCGCGCCCCGATCTCGGGCAGCGACAGCGAGCTCGTGGCCGCCGTGGTGACCTTTTGCAGGAGTGTGGTGCGGTCGAGCTCGTGGCGCACCTGTTCCTGGGCCAGGCGCGCGGCCTCGTAGAGCCGTGCATTCTCGAGTCCGGTGGCCGCCTGGGCCGCGACCGCCTGCAGGAACGAGAGCTCCTCGGCGCCGAAGCGTCGCGGCTGCGCCCAGGCGACGTAGAAGATGCCGATCGCCTCGCCGCGGGCGAGCAGGGGCAACAGGGCGTAGGAGCGCACGCCGGCGTCGCGGGCGTGCCGCCGGCTGCCCGCGCTGACCGCGAGCGCGTCGATGTTCTCGCCGAGACGCGGTTGCCCGGTGCGAAAACAGACGGCCGTCTCGACATCGGAGTCGGTGGCGATCGGCCCGAGCTTGTCGAGGAACCCCCGGGGCAGTCCGGCGCCGGCCACGGCCTCGAGGGTCGAGCGGTCGCCCCTCACGAGGCGCACCTGGACCTGGCGCGCGTCGAGCAGCCGGTGGACGGCGCCCACGACGCTCGCGGCGACCGTGTGGACGTTCAGCGACGATGACGCCGAGTCGGCCACGTCTTTGAGTACGGAGAGACGCGCGACGCGCTGCGACTCGGCTTCGCGGGCGACGAGCTCGGCCTCGAAGAGGCGGGCGTTCTCGATAGCCGCGCCGGCCTGCGCGGCGATGGCCTCGATCAGCTGCATCTCCTGGGAGCCGAAGGGGCGCCGCTCGCCGGGCTCATCGACCATGATGAGACCGACCAGCCGCTCGCGGTAGACGATGGGCACGGCCAGCAGCAGCCGGAAGCCGTGCTCCTTGATGTAGTCGCTCATGGGGTCGGGGGTCGTCGTCGCGTCGTAGTCGATGACCAGCTTGTGCCGGGTGGTGATCGCCTGCCGGGTCGCGGCGGAGATCTCGTCGAAGCCGAAGCGTTGTTTGGCAATGGCCTCGGCACCCCGCGAGACGGCGATCTCGACCTCGCGGCGCTCCTCGTCCCAGAGCTCGAGCACGATGCGCGAGTGCGCGGCCGAGCGCGCCAGCAGGTCGCCGAGCGACTGCAGCATACGGTCGAGCTGGTGAGCGACGACGTCGCCGACCACGCCGACATCGGACCCGCGGCCACGCTCCGCGGCATACGCTCGCTCGTGGCCGTGCCGCTGCTCGAGCGCGAGCGCGCCGTCGGCGTGCTCATCTTGTTCGCACACCGCACCCCACGCCATTTCGAGGCGGCCGAGGTCGACTTTGCCAAGCGCCTGGCGACCACGGTCGGCCTGGCGATCGAAAACGCCCGCCTGTTCGCGGCGGCGGTCGAGGCCCAGCTCGCGGCCGGCCTCGAGCTGCGCGGCACCGAGCTGCTGCTCGAGGCGGCCACCGTCCTTTCGTCGTGGACCGACGGCTCGCCGGTGCCGGCCACCAGGCGCGCGATCAGCGCCTCGTCGATCAGCGGCCGGCCGAGAGCGTCGTCGGGTAGGCCGTGGGCGTAGCGCACCGGCCAGGCGTCGCCTGCGCGGAGCTCGATCGCGGCGCCGTCGACGCCGAGCACGCGTGTGGCCTCGCGCAAGGTCAGCCTGAGCACCTCGTCGGTCTCGAGCGTGGAGTGGAGCAGGGCGGAGATGGCGTTCAGGCCGGCGCGCAGCTCGCTCTCACGCGCGATGGCGTCGCGCTGGGCGACCAACTCGTCGTTTTGCAGGCGCAGCTCCTCACCCTGGGTCCGCAACTCCTCGGCCTGTGTCTGGGAGTCCTCGAAGAGGCGCTGTCGATCGAGCTCGGCGCGCCGGCGTTCCTGCTGTGTGGCCTTGCGCCGCGAGATGTCGGTCATGAAGGAACGATAGTGAACGAGCGTGCCGGACGCGTCGAAGACGGGCTGTACGAACGCCTCGACGGGCACCAGGCGGCCGTCTTTGCGGCGGTACTCCTTCTCGTAGCGCACCGGGCGACGGTGCCGCACGGCGTCGGCGAGCTGGGCCGCTTCGGGCTTGCGCCACCGCTTGGGCGTCAGGTCGACCGCCCAGGTGATGGCCTTGCTTTCGAGCTCCTGCCGGCTGTAGCCGGTGAGGTCGGCGAAGGCCTGGTTGAAGAAGAGCAGACGGCCGTCGGGGGAGCCCACGCCGAACGGCGCGGCGGCGTCTTCGACCACTTCGGCCAGAAAACGCTCGCGGCCCCTGCTGTCGTGCAGCTCCTCTTCGAGGCGCAGCTTGGAGATGGCGATGGCGAGCTGGTCGGCCAGCCGCTCCCAGAGCTCGATGTCTTCGGGGGCGAAACACCCCTTGCGACGGTCGTTCAACTGCAGCAGCCCCAGCCGCTCCTCGCCGACCCGCAAGCCGACGAGGGCCACCGACTGGTAGCCTTCGCTCATGCAGCGGCCGCGCAGGGGGGCCTGACGTGCGTCCTGGTCGATCGTCGCCAGGAGCTGGGTGGTGTCGTTGCTCCAGAAGCTGCCGCGCGCAGTGGCGTAGTCGGCAGAGGGGTCGAGGCGTCCGCCGACCACGTCGCCGCACAGACACTCGAGTGTCGCGTGGCCGGCCGCGTCGCGACAGACCTGCCCTTTGGCGTCGCGGGCGATAAGGCTGCGCTCGAGGGCGACGAACTCGGGTGGCAGACCGTGCGTCGTGAAGTACGGGTAGTCGTCGCCGTCGCGCAGCCGCAGCCCGACCGCCTCGCAACCCGACTGTCGCCCAAAGAAGGCGGTCGCCGCGTCCGCCAGCGCGACCAGAGTCTCGCTTTCGTTGATGAGCCGCAGAAAGTCGATCGTCGTCTCGCGCTCGAGCTCGGTGCGCTTGCGGGTGGCGATCTCGCGATAGTAGATGCTGACCCCCACCGACGTGGGGTAGACGCGTACCTCGAGCCAGTCGCCGCTGACCAGGGAGCGGTGGTCGGACACCGAGGGTTTGCCGAGCTCCATCGCGTCGCGAAAGCGGGCGCCGAGCGGACCGTCGTCGAGCTGCGGGAACAGCTCCCAGGGGGTGCGGCCGAGCAGCTCGGGCAGCGGCCGCTCGAGCAGGTGCACGGCCACGCGGTTGGCGTGCACGTAGCGGTACTCCCAATCGAGAGCGACGAACGCCTCGTCGATCTCGTCGAGCAGGGCGCGGGTGCGCGCTTCGCGCCGCTCGAGCGCGCCCGACGTGCGCCTGCCGTCGCCCCCGACGCTGAGCTCGCCCAGACCGGTGTCGAGTGCCGCCGATCCGGGGCGTGCCTCCGTCTTGCGCGTCATGCGCACCTCGAGCCCGTCGTCGGCACGCAGCTCGAGCGAGTCCATGAGGGCGGCGATGATGAACAGGCCGCGGCCGTGGTCTTTGTTGGGGTCGGGAACGCGCTCCGGCCGAAAGCTCTGCAGGTCGAAGCCGCGGCCCTGGTCTTTGACCAGTGCGACCAGAGAGTCGCCGTCGAACTCGAGGGCGATCTCGATGTCGGCGTCGGCGCCGCTGTGGCGGATGGCGTTGGTGGCTGCCTCTTCGACGCAGAGCACGAGATCGTCGATCAGTTCGCGCTCCGCGCTGTACTGGCGCAGATAGTCGCGAATGCGCTCGCGGGCGCGTCGCAGATGCGACGGCTCGGAGGGAACGCGAAAGCGCAGACGGGGCGGCGCGGCGTGTGTCTGTACCTTGCTAGTCGACAAACTGGATTCCCCGCACGTGCGTCGCCCGAGTGGAACGCCGCCTATTGTAAGGACTCGCGTGGGCGCGTGCCGCCGTTGCGCGACGCAGGAAAATGCAGTGGGGAGTGGGCCGGGGTTCCTTGGCGCGCCAGGAGGGATTCGAACCCCCGACCTTCGGTTCCGTAGACCGACGCTCTAATCCAGCTGAGCTACTGGCGCACAGGGACTGGAAGTATACCGCAAAACGCCGCGCTTACGAGTGGCGCTCGGCGAGATGCTGGCGGAGAAGCCGGGATTCGAACCCGGGAACGAGCTAAACACCCGTTAACCGCTTAGCAGGCGGCTGCCTTCAGCCACTCGGCCACTTCTCCGCGCGGGCGCTCACTATACCGCACAGCCCGAGCGCTCGAAAGCGTGAAGGGCTAGAGAATCCGAAGCCGCCACACCGAGAGGAGAGCACACCGTGGAGATCGCCGGCATCGACCCCGAACTGGTCGCGTGCATCGAGCGCGAGACGACCGAGCTGCTCAGCGCGCTGATCGCCATAGACACGAGCAATCCGCCCGGCAACGAAAGCGCGGTGGCGGAGTTTCTCGACGACTACTTTCGCGGCCACGGCCTGCGTGGCGAGATCTGCGGCGAGCCGGCCGAGCGCCGCAGTTTCGCGGCTACGCTGCGTGGCGCGCGCCCCGGGCCGCGCCTGGTGCTCATGGCTCACGAAGACGTGGTGCCGGCCGCGGCTGGGGAGTGGACCGGGCCGCCGTTTGCCGGCGTTGTCAAAGATGGTTACATCTGGGGGCGCGGCGCGGTCGACGTGAAGAACCATCGTGCACTCCAGCGGCGAGGCGGTGAATGTCTACCCGAGCAGCGTCGCAGTGACCGTCGATTGCCGCAGCCGGTGGGCTGGAACGATGAGCGCGTGGCCACCGAGGTGGCGACGGCGCTGGCCGGCGCCGAGGCGCGGTGGGAACTGTCGTTCGTGGGCACGGTCGAAGCCAACGCCTCGCCGGCCGACTCGCCGTTGCGCGACGCCGTCACGGCGGTCATGGCACGCCTGGTGCCCGGTTCGCACGTGGTGCCCCTGCACTCGGTGGGCTTCACCGACTCGAACTGGTCCCGGGCCGCGTTTCCCGACGTCGTGGCCTACAACTTCGCGCCGTTCCTGGTCGACGACGGGGCGGCCGTCTCACCGCGCCTTCACAACGTCGACGAGCGTATCGCCGTACGCGACCTGGCCTTCCAGTCGGTCTTCGCCTTCGAGCTCGTGAAGGAGCTGCTCGGCTAGGCTGGGGCCGTCGCATGCCCGTCGCGAGGCCGCTCCGGCCGGGCCAGGGCGCCGCGAGGCCGGCGGCCGCGGCTTACGCCAGGGTGGGTTCTTTGGCCTTCGGGCTCGCGCCGGGCGGCGGGACCAGCGGGACCAGGCCGTCGCGCGACAGGGAGCACTTGTCGGCCGAGGCGCACCAGTCGGCACAAGTGCGCGTCGTGCGGGGGTTGAACATGATCGTGCCGCAACTCGCGCAGCGCCGCCGCTTGTCGTCTTTGAAGAACTCCACCGGCGCGCCGCACTCGCGGCAGGGCACATCGAAGATATCGTCGGGCGTCCAGTTGATGAGATCGCGTCCCGGGCATCCGGCCATAGCGGCCTCCTTGCTGCGCTGCCGACATTAACCCTATCGGCCTAGTGTAAATCTCTGACGCCAGTCTATGCCGTGGCGGCAGGGCCTGCAACCCCGAGGCGCCGGTCCCGACTCGCCTGCGCCGGCCCGGGCGCGCGCCGCCGACGGCCGGCTCAGGCGCCCCCGGCCGCCGGCGCCAGGACGACGTCGAGGATGCCGTCGAGCGCCGCCGAGGTGGTGCTGTCGCGGGGCAGCTCGACGAGCGCCCTGCCGGCGGCGTCGAAGGCGGCCACCGACGGGTCGTCGGGGATCACGGCGAGCAGGTTCAGGCCGCGCTCGGCGATGACCGCCTGCAGCTCGGGGGTGAGCTCGCCGACCGCGCGGTTCACGACCAGGTAGTGGCGCCCGACGTGCGTCTTTAACTCGGCGATCAGGTCGACGATGCGGCCGGCCGTCGTCAGGCCGCGCACCGAGGGGTCGCTCACGATGATGAGCACGTCGACGTCGCGCGTGGTGCGCCGCGAGAGGTGTTCGAGGCCGGCCTCGTTGTCGATCACGACCCAGCGGTAGCTGGCGGCGATGCGGTCGACGATGGTGCGCAGCATCGAGTTGGCGGCGCAGTAGCAGCCCGGACCCTCGGGGCGGCCCATGGCCAGCAGGTCGAGGCCGGTGCCCTCGACGACGTTGGCGTTGATCTCGTACTCGAGCAGGTCGGCCTTGGCGATGCCGGCCTCGAGCTGGTTGGCGCGCGCTTTGGCCGACGTGTCCTCGCGGATGTCGCCGACCGTCCTGTCGAGCGGCAGCCCCAGCACGTCGTTCAAGTTGCTCGCCGGGTCGGCGTCGATGGCGAGCACCGGCCCTTCGTGCAGCTCGGCGAGGCGGCGCACCAGAAGGCCGGCGATCGTCGTCTTGCCGGTGCCGCCCTTGCCTGCGATCGCGAATGTGGTGGTCATCAGCTCACTCCTTCGGTCGGCCCGCTGTCGTGCCCCCACGCGCGCTCGACAGATCCCGGACCGTCGGGAACGTGTCGAGGTCGGTGTGGGGCAGGGATAGGGCCAAGGTGTAGTCCGTCCATGAAGGTGCCGGCGGCGGACAGTTCGAGACAGGTCATCTTTGGCGGCCACGTCGGCGCATGCGCCCGGCCACCGCATCGGCGCGCCCGTCGGCGCGCCTGTCGGCGCTCACGTACGGCGCGCACGTGATGGCCGGCCGTGATCGTGGGTAGGGTGGGGATGAGTCCCTTCAAGGAACCGACCTCCCTCGGGCGTGGGCGAGCAGGACGACAGTTCGACGCTGCGACGGTGCGACAGTTCGATGGTGCGACGGTGCGAAAGTGCGCTCGTTGAACCTTTGAGCCTAGTGAATACTCCCTATGGGTACTGTACGCAACGGCAGGGAGCGTGACAATGTTTTGTACAGATAGTCGCAGAGCCGGCGGCCCTGGTCGTAACGCCGGCGGTGGGCGAGCCCTTCCGGGGCGCCGCGGCCACGTCGTGCGGGTGGCCGGGTGAGCGCCGTCGGAGACAGAGCGCGCAGCCTCTACGACGAGCGGCTCGCCAAGCTCGACCTGACCATCGAGGGTTACGACCTGGTACGCCACGAGCGGGCTGTGTCGAGCGGTTTCACGCGGGTGACCACCGAGATCGTGCTGCGGGGGCGCGGCAAAGAGGGCCGCGGCGAAGATGTGACCTACGATGCGCCCGACCACGACGACTATCCGGCGGAGCTGGGCCTGGGCTGGGCCGGCACGCTGCACTCGTTCCTGCGGCGTCTCTCGTGGCAACCGCTGTTCGCCCGCGAGCCTGCGCGCCCGGCCAGCCGCGAGTACCGACGCTGGGCTTTCGAGAGCGCCGCGCTCGATCTGGCCCTGCGTCAGGCCGGCCTGTCGCTCGGCGAGGCGCTCGGGCTGCCCTACCGGCCGGTGCGCTTCGTGGTCTCGACGCGCCTCGACATTCGGCCCTGGCTCGCGCTCTACCCGGGTCTGCAGTTCAAGCTCGATCCCACGGCCGACTGGGACGCCGGCCTGATCACCGAGGTCGCCGCCACCGGCAGCGTGCGCATCGTCGACTTCAAGGCCTACTACGCCGCCGGCATGCTGGCCGACCCGCCCGACGCGGCCGTGTACAGAGCCGTGCTGGCCGCGTTTCCCGAGGCGATCGTCGAAGACGCCGCCACCGACGGCGCGACCGCCGAGCTGGTGCGCGCCGCGGCGCGCCGCCTGTCGTGGGACGCGCCGATCCACTCCTGGGCCGACGTCGAGGCGCTGCCGTTGCCGGCGCGTCACCTGAACATCAAGCCGTCGCGCTTCGGCACGCTGCGCGTGCTGATCGACTGCATCGAGCGCGCCCGCTCCGCCGGCATCGAGCTCTACGGCGGCGGCCAGTTCGAGCTGGGCGTGGGCCGCGGGCAGATCCAGACTCTGGCCAGCCTGTTCTACCCGGACGGCCCTAACGACGTCGCGCCCGTCGGCTACAACGAGCCGCAGGCCCACGCGGGCCTGCCGGCCAGCCCACTGGCGCCGCCGGCGCGCCCGGTCGGCTTCGGCTTCGAGGGCGCCTGACGGCGCGGTCCGCCGTCGCGGTCCGCCGTCGCGGCCCGCCGGCGTCGCCTGCCGGCGCGAAGGATGGTGCCGGCGCGGACCCCTGTGACGCGGATTCCGACGGTCGCCCGTAGAGCTTGGTAAGATGAGACGAGCGGCCGAGGCAGGCCACGTTCGGGCCTGCGGGCCCAGGAGGCACCATGACAGCCAGCACGATCGATCCCGCCGCGGCCCGACAGGTCGTCGACGCGCTCGCCGACCACGAAGACGCGATCGGCGATCTCTACGACGCCTATGCCGCCCTGCTGACCGCCGCGGCGAGCTTCTGGCAGGGCCTGTCGGCCGAGGAGTATGGGCACGGGTCGCTCATGCGCGACCTCGCGGCTCGCGAGCACGAGCTCGACGTGTTCGTCGACGCGCGCCGCTTTCCGTTGGCCGACCTTCGTAACGCCACGCGCGACGTGCGCGACCAGATCGAGCTCGCGGGCAGCAGCGGCGTGACGCTCGTGCAGGCGCTCGAGACCGCCCTGGACTTCGAGCAGGAGATGGTCGAGCGCGAGGCCTACCAGGTCTTTGCCAGCGACTCGTTCAACGTGGGACGCGTGCTCAAGCACCTGCGCGTCTCGTCGGAACGGCACCGCGACGCCATCAGGGAACTCCTGATGCGCCAGCCGCGCTAGAGCCGGGCGAGCGATGCCGATCTGCGACAAGTGCGGCACGGGTCTGCCCGTGGGCTACGAGTACTGCTTTCAGTGCGGCTACCCCGTGCGCGGCCTGCCGCCCGACGCCCCCGACGCGGGCGCGGCGGGGGCGGCCGGCACGCTGCCCCCCCCGCCGCCCGGCGACACCGCGAGCACCGCGCCCTTCGGCTCTCCGCCGCCCTTCGGCTACCAGGGCGCGACTGGGTACGCCGCGCCGGCGGCGACCGCGCGCACCCAGGTGCTCGCCGGCTGGAGCGTGCGCCTGGTGGCCGCCCTGATCGATTACATGGTGGTCTCGCTCGTGGTCGGCGTGGTGGGCTACTTCTGGTTCGCCGGCTCGCTGGGCGGCAGTCAGGGCCTGATCAGCCACCTCGTGGGCGACACCTCGAGCTCGAGCCCGATGCTGATCCTCGAGGCCGCGCTCATTGGCGGCTTCTTCGTCTACAACATGATCTGCGAGGCGGTCTTTCACGCCACCCTCGGCAAACGCGTGCTCAGCCTGCGCGTGGTGGCCTACGGGGGCGCTTCCCCCGGCGTGTACGCCCTGTTTACGCGCAACCTGACCAAGGCGGTCAGCTGCCTGATCCCCTTCGCCGGCGTGCCCATCGCCATGGTGAGCATCGCGCTCGACGCCAACAACCAGCGCCTCGGCGACCGTCTGGCCCGCACCTACGTGCTGCGCGACGTCGTCACGATCGTCGCGCCGGGCACGCCCCGCTAGCGCGCCGTGCCGACCAAGCGGCGCGCACTCGTGCTCGTGCAGCTCGCCTACGCGGCGCTGAGCGCGGCCGCGGCGGTCGCGCTGATCTTCGACCTGGGGCCCGTCTCGCACGCCATCAACCAGACCTCGGAGCGCATCGTGGGCGCGGCGCTGCTGGCCATGGGCGTGGGCGCCCTGGCGGTGGCCCGCGACCCCGCCGCCAACCGCGTCATGCTGCGCGTCGAGCTCGTGTTCATCGCGGCCTGCACGTTGTCGCTCGTGTGGAAGATGGTGGTCGACGAGGGCGCCGGGCCGAGCACCTGGGCGCTGCTTGCCGGCCTGGTCGTCGGTCTGACGCTGCTCGGCTGGCTGGCGCCGGCCGCCGCCGACGACCCATCGACCGGCCGCCGGCCCTAGTCACCCCCCCGGTCTCGCGGGCGTAGAGCGCCTTGTCGAGGGGCGAACGAATGACGGCGATGCGGCAGGCGGTGACCGGTGCTGCGCCCAGGCGCTGTTTGCAGGCGTGCACCGGCGGCCCGGCGGGGTGGCCGTCTGGCCGTGATGATGCGGCTAGGCAGCCCTACGCTTCTGCTCCGGCTTGGTCGTGACGGAGGGGAGTGGGGCCGGCTCGGCCGCGGCTACGGCTGGGGTCGCGGTCACGAGCCGCCGATCGGCGACGATGCCATAGAAGGCGCCACCGACGACGAGCGCCAGGACCACGATACCTGTGATGACGACTCCGATGTTGCTTGCGCCGTGGCCCACGGCGAGTGCGCCTGTCGACATGCCGCGTCCGCGGATCACAAGAGCGGCTTGTGCGGCCGAGACGCCCAGTGTCAGCGTGACAACGAGCGCAGACAGAACGGCGGCAGGTACGAAACGCTTGAGTAGATGGGAACTCACTTGTCCCACCTCGATTCTGTTGGGCTTCCAGCACCATTGCTGGGTACAAACAAGATACCCATGACCTAATCCTCGGCGGCTCGGCCGGTGGACCTCGACGGCCCGGCCGTTGGATCTCGGCGGCCCGGACCGCGGACCTCGGCGGCCCGGTCCACGGCGATCCGGAGTGTCGCGACACCTTCCGTCGCCCCAGAAGGATCTTCGTCGACCGGGAAGGAATCGCCGATCGCCGGCGTCGGTAGTGGGTGTACGGCGGAATGTCCGAAGTCCCGACTCCAGGGAGGGTGACACCGAAATGAACACCCACCACGGCAAGACGCCCCTCACCAATGTCCGCAGCCGTGCGCTGCTTGGCGTCGTCGCGCTGCTTGCTCTGACCACGTTCGTGGCCGCGTGCGGCGGCTCGTCGAGCGCGAGCACCACGACGCCGGTCACGCCGGCTGCCACGACCGGCGGCGCCACCACCGGCGGCACCGCGACCGCGAGCGCGGTCGCCATCCAGAACTTCACCTTCACGCCCAAGGCCCTGACGGTCGCGCCGGGCACCACGGTGACCTGGACCAACCACGACTCCATGGCGCACAACGTCATGTCGACCGCGAGCATCTCGCTGAACAGCGCGACCACGAGCACGTTCGCAAGCTCGAACCTGAGCCAGGGCCAGACGTTCAGCTTCACCTTCACCAAGAAGGGCGTGTACTTCTACGAGTGCTCGATCCACAAGGCGCTGGCCAGCATGCACGCCGAGGTGATCGTGAAGTAAGAGGCTGTTCGCACGCATCACTCCATCTCACTGCACAGGAGGCATGCTCATGAACGTGCCACAGAAAAGCCGGCGCCGCCTGGCGCAGGCGGCGCTCGGCGGGGCCCTCGTCGCCATGATCCTGGCGGCCATGGTCGGGTCTGCCGGCGCCGCGCCGCGCTTTGCTTTCAACGCGCGCGGCAACGTGCTCGTCGCCGACCAGTTCAACAACCGCGTGATCGAGTTGTCGCGGGCCGGCGATGTCGTCTGGCACTTCGGCACGGGCTCGCCCGTGGCGGGGCCGCATTCGGTCGTCGCCCCCAACGACGCGCAACGGGTGCCCGGAAACCGCACGCTCATCGCCGGCACCGGCGCCCCGGCTGGAGCTCCCGGCTACCCGGCGGGCGGCGCCGTCGACAGTCGCGTGTTGCTCGTCAACCGGGCCGGCAAGATCGTCTGGCAGTACGGCAAGGCCGGAGTGAACGGTACAGGCTTCAACCGCTTGAACACGCCGGTGCAGGCGACCTGGCTGCCCAACCACGATGTGCTCATCACCGACCAGGGCAACGACCGCGTGATCGTGGTCACGCCGGCCCACAAGATCGTCTTCCAATACGGTCAGACGGGTGTCGCCGGCAGCGGGCCCGATCAGTTGAACACGCCGAACAGCGCGGAGCTGCTGGCCAACGGTCACATCCTCATCGCCGATGAGGGCGGAAACCGCGTGATCGAGGTCACAAAGGCCAAGAAGATCGTCTGGAGCGACGGCACGGGGCTCAACGCGCCGGCCTTCGCGAGCCGACTGTCCAACGGCCACACCCTGATCACCGACGGCGGCAACAACCGCGTGATCGAGGTCAATAGCGTTGGTAAGGTGCTCTGGTTCTACACGACCGACACACAGCCGGGCAGCAACGCGAACCCGGCACCCTCGCAGGCGGTCCGCCTGCCCAACGGCGACACCCTGATCGCCGACCAGTTCAACGATCGCGTCATGCAGGTCACCAGGGCCAAGAACATCCGCTGGAGCTACGGCGCGCTCAACGTGCCCGGCAAGGCAGCCGGCCTGCTGAACGCACCCTACTCGGCCAAGGTGATCGGCGACTTCACAGGGCTCACCCCGCCTAAATGACCCTGCCGACCGGTGCCCGATCGAGCGGCCGCGCTCAACGCGGCTAGAGCGGGCACTCGGAGGCCCCACGTGTGGTGGGTGGCGCGGCGACCCCGCGCTGCCCACCATCAGGGCCTGCTGCGACTCGCGTCAAGGCACCTCAGGGCCTGGTCGGCCGGAGGAGCAGCCGAGAGCGTCAGTCGGTCGCGCCGGCAAGCGGCGTTCCAAGCTCCCACTGGTGGCCGAACGGATCCGCGAGCCGGCCACTGCGCCAGCCGGGACTGCAGGAGACAGGCGCGATCTCGGCCCCGCCGGCCGTGATGGCCCGGCGGTAGACCGCGTCGAGGTCGTCGACGGTCAGGACCATGTTGATCTGGCCATGGTAGGGGTCGGGGCGTTGCTCGAGGTTCTCCTGGATCCAGAACTCCGCATCGCCGACGCTGAGCTGGGCGACGACGACCCGGCCGGAGCGGTCCTCGAGGCGGTAGCGCTCCACGGCGCCGAAGGCGCTCGTGTAGTAGCGCAGTGCGGCCGGTCCGTCGGCGACGGACAGCCAAGGCGTGACGGTGTTCGTGACGAGGGGGAAGTCGGGCGAGTCGCTGGTCATGGTCGTCAGAGTGTATCTGGGCGACGACCACGGCGCGGCCCCGGACCGTCGTCAAAACGGCCACAAGAGGCGCGCTCGAAGGACGCAGCGGCGCGGCGGTGACGCGAGTCAGGCGCGTGCAGGCGTATGCTCGCGATGCAGCTGCCGTGTGCGCTTTGCCTCGTACATGCGCTCGTCGCTGCGCGCCAGCAGCTCATCGATGCCCTTCAGCTCGTCGCGGTCGGTCACCAGATGCCCGAAGCTCAGCGAGAAGTCGTACCGTTCGCCCAGCTCGACTCGCTTGGCGGCCACCGCGGCTTGCAGACGAGCAAGGATGGCCTCGCGCACGAGGCGCTCGTCCTGGCGGCCCCCCAGCACGGCGAGGGCGACGAACTCATCGCCACCCAGACGCGCCAGCAGGTCTTCGTCGCGGAAGGCGATCCTCAGGGCCTCGGCGGCGCTCGTGATCAGGGTGTCTCCGGCGGTGTGGCCCAGGTCGTCGTTCACTTTCTTGAGGCCGTCGACATCTGCATACAGCAGCAGGATCCGCGCGTCTTCGAAGCGAGCGCGGTTGCGCGTCTGTTCGACCATGGCGAAGAAGCCTCGTCGGTTGAGCAGGCCCGTCAGCTCGTCCTGGTGCGACATGCCACGCAGCTCACCCTCGCGTTTCTGACGGACGGCGACGTTGCGGGCGATCGCCAGACAAAGCTTGCGGCCGCGTAGCTCGACCATGCGCGCGCTCAGCTCCACCGGTAGACGATGCCCTGTCGCGGTCACGAGGACCGTCTCGTAAACGACGCTGTCGGTGACCTGCAGGGTCCGCAGGCGCTGATCGTGGTCGCGGCGTACTTCGAGGGCGCCGATGTCATCGGCGGTCATCGCCAGCAACTGCGCGCGGGGATACCCCAGGCTGACGCAGGCCGCCTCGTTTGCCTCCACCAGGGGGCCGGGGCGGCCGTCGTCGCCGATGGCATAGACGAAGATCGGGTCGCTGCAGGCATCGAACAACGCCCGGTAGCGGCTTTCACTGTCCAGCTGTTCCCGGTGAGCGGCGCCAAGCGAGGCGAGCGTGGCGTGCAGCGCGCGGCGCTGGGAGAGGGCCGTCAGTACGACAAGGACGACCAGAAGTCCGCTCAGCACGTCGCGCGCCCACGGCGGCGCCACCAGCTGGACCGCGGCGATGCCCGCCACGCAGACCACACAGACGGTGGTCGGCCAGTGCTTCAGGGCCGCTCCCGCGCTGTGGCCGCTCGAGACTGCAGTTTCTGTCACTCTGCCCGCTCTCCCTCCGACTACGTGACTGCCTTCCTAGTGACATCGGATGAGCAACGGCCGCAGACAACCGGTCTAGACAGATGGGCAGCGGCTCGGTCGCGGCCAGAGAGAGGGCCGGCCCGCCGGCGCTGACCGGAGCAACGGTCGATACGCCCTGCATGGACACCGTACAATGAGCGGCACTCCTGCCGTCCGGCGATGTCATGCGGGGAGCCCTTTGTCACAAGACACCCTAGAGCCGACGACCGCGCCTCCGCGACTTCACTTCCGCATCCCGCCGAAGCCCGCGCACCTGCTGCGCGCTCGCGGTCGCATTCGCGACTACCTGCGCCAGTACTGTGCGGAGCCCCAGGTGATCGAGGACGTCGTGCTCTGTGTCGAAGAAGCCGCCACCAATGCCATTCGCCACAGCGGCAGCGACCGCGATGTCGAGATCTCGCTGCGCTTCGCAGGCGGCGACCTGCTTGCCGAGGTCAAAGACCACGGTCGCGGTTTCGATCTCGCGAGCTTCGACCGCGAGGCGCTGCCCGACGTTCTGTCCGACCACGGCCGCGGCCTGTTCATCGTCGCCAGGCTCATGGACTCACTGGAACTGGGCCTGGACGGCGGGCTTGCGGTGCGCATGACGCGCCGGGCCGAGCCGCGCTGTGCGCCGCAGTCTCTGGAGAGCGGCCTCGGTGAGAGCGTGGCGGACGGCATCGCATCCGACAGGGCGCGCACTCGTGCCCTGCTTGAGGAGATCGACGAAGCCTTCGTCGCTCTGGACTGGGAGTATCGCTACGTGCACGCCAACCAGGCGGCACTGCACATGATGGGCAAGTCGCTCGACGAGCTGTACGGCCACACCCCCTGGGAGGTCCTGCCGCAGCTGCGTGACGGCCTTTTTGAGCAGCGTCATCGCGACGCGATGGAGCTGGGCAGGCCCTCGGTCTTCGAGCAGCGCTCGGTCGTCAGCGATGACTGGCTTGAGGTGCGCATCTATCCCACGTCGGCCGGCATCAGCATCTACCTGCGTGAGATCAACGCCCGCAAGCGCCAAGAGACAGAGCGCGAAGAGCTGCTCTCGGCGCTGCGCGACAGCGAAGAGCGTTATCGGGGACTGTTCCAGAGCGAGTCGGACGCGCTTCTGCTGATCGACCAAAAGAGCGGACGCGTGCTCGAGGCCAACCCGGCGGCGGCGGCCATGTATGGCTACACGACAGAGGAGCTGCTCGACCTGACCGACCTGGACATCTCGGCCGAGCCTGAGCTGACACAGTCGGCGGCGCAGTCGGCGGCAGTCGGAGAGACCGTAGCGGTGCCGTCCCGCATGCACCGTCGCAAGGATGGGACGACCTTCGCCGTCGAGATGACCGGCCGAGTGTTCAGCCTGCAGGGACGGATGGTGCGTGTTGCGGCGGTGCGAGACGTCACCGCGCGCAAGCAGGCCGAGGAGGTGCTCGGTCGCTTTGAGCTCCTGGCGGCCAACAGCCGCGACATCATCCTCTTCATGGACCGCGACGGGCAGATCATCGAAGCCAACGCGGCGGCCGAGCGCGCCTACGGCTACACCCGCGACGAACTCCTGAAGCTGACCATCGCAGACCTGCGGGCAGCCCAGACAAAGGCCGAGATGGCAGCCCAGATGACCGAGGCCGACTGGCAAGGCATCCTCTTCGAGAGCCTTCACCGTCGTAGCGACGGCAGCCTCTTTGCGGTCGAAGTGAGCTCGCGCGGCGCGACGATCGGCGGACGGCGCACGCTGGTCAGCGTCGTGCGCGATATCAGCGAGCGCAAGCGGGCCGAAGACGAGCTGCGTGACAGCGACGCCCGCTTCCGCCTTGCGCTGCGCAACGCACCGGCCTCGGTCGCGGTCCATGACCGCGAGCTCCGCTACGTCTGGGCGTTACGCGAGACCGTGCGACTCGGCGAAGCTCTCGCCTCGATCGACGCCCTCGTGCATTCCTCGCTGGACTTCACCACGATCATGCAGTCGGCGCTCCGAGCAGGGGCAGAGGCGATCGGCGCCGAGACCGCGGGGACCAGCATGCACGACGACGAGGCCCGGCAGTTCCGCGTGGCCTATATCCACAACTACCCGCCCGACAAGCTCGGCATCCTTATTCCCGACGCAGACGACACCCACGGTGTCGAGGCCATGCGCACCGGCAGGACCCTTGCCATCTCAGACACCCAGAACGACCCGCGGGTCGTGGCCGAGCTCATGGACGCCTGGAACGTCAAATCGGTGATCTGCGCTCCTCTCGTCGTGCGGGGACGCCCGATCGCCGTCGCTTACTTCAACTACCACACGGCGGCCCATTGCTTCTCTGAACAGGAGATCGAGTTCGTCACCAAGCTGGCTGCTTCGCTGTCGGGCGCTTTGGAGAACGCTCAGCTCTTCGAATCCGAGCGCCAGGCGTGCGAGCAGGCCGCACGAGACCTTGCCACCACGCAGTCACTGCTGGCGGCAGTCCGCGCGCTGAGCGGCATGTGGACTGATTCAGACGCACTCCTCGGCGAGCTGGCCGACGTCGTCGTGCGGGCGACCTCACACGCCCGCGTCTGCGTCGCGCAGCTGTCCGACGACCGCTCGCAGGCGACGTTCGTGACGACCGTGGGCAAAGACCCCCTTCCCGCTCGAACGGTCCTTGCCTGGGACCAGCTCTCGTCGGTGCTACAGGACGTGCTGATCAGCGGGCGCAGAGGGATCGTCGACTTCAACGAGCTGCCGCAGGCGCAGCGCGGGATCGCCGACTCGATCGACTCCCGACTGGCTCTCCATGTCCCTATCGTCTTTGCCGGTCGGGTGCTCGGCTACATCGCCGTCGACGATCCCGGCGAACGCCGCGAATTCACAGACGATGAGATCGCCCTCATCGAGGGCATCGCCTCTCAGGCGGCCGTGGCCATCGAAAGCGCGCGGCTCTACAAAGAACAGCGCCGCATCGCCGAGACTCTCCAGGAGAACTTCCTGCACGATCTGCCCTGCGTCGCCGGTCTCGAGCTCGGCGTGGTGTCGCAGACGGCCTTCGAGCCCGAGCTCGTGGGTGGCGACTTCAGCGATGTCTTCGTCGTCGACGATCGCCACGTGGTCGTGCTGGTCGGCGATGTGGCCGGCAAAGGCGTGCGGGCCGCGGGCATCACTGAGACGGTGCGCAGCACGGTACGGGCGCTGGCGGCAATCGACCCCTCACCTGTCTTCATTCTGGCCAAGGCCAATGAGTTGCTGCTGAAGTACGACCCCGACGAGCCCCACGTGACCGCCTTCCTGGCCGTGCTCGACCCCGATACCGGCCACCTGAACTACGCCAGCGCCGGCCATCCGGCGCCGATCCACCTTGGGGCATTCTCCGCTCGGCCGCTCGACGTGGCGTTTGGCCCACCGCTCGGCTCTTTCGAGCGCCCCTATGTCGGCGCCCATACCACGGTCACGCTCGACGACTACCTCGTGCTCTACACCGATGGCGTCACCGAGGCCCGCCGCGATGGCGAGCTGTTTGGTGAACAACGCCTGCTCGAGACAGTCGCCGGCCTGCGCGGCCGGTCCGCCCAGGAGCTCGCCGACGGGGTATGCAGCGCCGCGTCGGACTTCGCCGCCGGCCACTTGAGCGACGACCTTCAGGTAGTCGTGCTGAGGCTCGCCTGACGTGCCGCTGGGCCCAACACCCGGCTCCCCCGTGGATCACGGTGGGGTGAGGATGACGGGCGGCACGGCTCTCGCGCAGGCTTGAGAGTCCTGCACTGGCGGAGGGGGAGGGATTCGAACCCTCGAGAGGCCTCGCGACCCCTGGCGGTTTTCAAGACCGCTGCATTCAACCGCTCTGCCACCCCTCCGCGGGCGACCGTGTGATTGTGTCAGCGGCCCCGCGTCGGTGTCCATCGTGATTGTGTCCATGGAGCGCCAGACAGGCGCCGCGAGCGGCGCCGGCCCGGCGTTGCCGGTCTTTTCAGTCGGCGGCGCGCCGCGAGGGTATGATGTGACCTTCGCCCGCCCTCCGGCGGCGACACCCTCCGACGGCGACAGACGGAGTCTGCGATCGAAGCAGGACCACTGCATCACGACGAGCCCACGGCGCGGCCCGAAAGCCCGGCGCGCGTCGTGGCCCGGGACGCGCTCTCCGCACTCGTAGCCCCCGTTCGACCGGCGCCGGCGCGCCAGCGTTTTGTGCTCGTGCCCAAGGCCTATGGCTTGGCGCGGGCGCGCCGCGTCGTGCGCGACTACCTGAGGACGTACTGCAGCGACAAGCGCGTCGTCGACGACATCGTGCTCTGCGTCGGCGAAGCCGGCGCGAACGCCATCAGTCACAGCGGCACGACCGACGAGATCGAGATCTTTCTGGGGTTTCGCGGCGCCGATCTCGAGATCGTGGTCAAAGACAGGGGCCGGGGCTTCGACGCCGCCGTGTTCGACCACGACGCGCCGCCCGACCCGCAGCTCGAAAACGGCCGCGGCCTGTTCCTCATGTCGCGGCTTTCCGACGCCATGGAGCTGCGCCGCGACTGCGGCACCGAAGTGCGCCTGCTCAAGCGGGCCGTTCTTGCGGCGCAGCCGCCGGTCGAGGGGCCGGACCACCCCCTCACCGCCGCCCTGGGCCGCACGGTCGTGGAACGGCGCCGGCAAGAGGGCGCGCGCGACGAGCTGTGCGAGGCCCTCGACAGCGAGCGCCGCTACCGCATGCTCTTCGAAGGCATGGCCGAGGGCGTCGCCCTGCACGAGCTGGCAGAGTCCGACGGGCACCCCGGCGACTATCGCATACTCGACGTCAACGCCGCGTTCGAGCGGCTCACCGGCCTGGCGGCCGACGACGTGCGCGGGCGTCTGGCCAGTGAGCTCTACGGCATGGCCGCGCCGTTCTTCGAGCAGTACGCCGCGGTGGCCGGGGGCGGCGCGCCGGCCGTGATCGCGGCCTACTTCGCGCCCACCGAGCGCCACGTGCGCATCACCGCCGTGTCGCCCGGTCCCGGCAGGTTCGCCACCATCCTCGAAGACGTCACCGAGCAGCGCCGCGCCGCCGACGAGCGTGTCGAGCGCCTCGCCGCCGAGGAGCGCACTGCTGCCGAGGAGCGCACTGCTGCCGAGGAGCGCGCTGCCGCCGACGAACGCACGGCTGCCGAGGAACGCACGGCTGCCGAGGAGTGCACGGCTGCCGAGGAGTGCACGGCTGCCGAAGGTTCGGAGCCGGCTCCGCCCGCGCCGCCGATCCCGTCTGCACCACCCGCCGCGACCGGCGAGGAGCGCAGCCAGACCGAGGAGCTAGCCGAGCGCGTGGCGCTGGCCCACGCCCTGAGCGGGGTCAATCGGCTGTTGCTTGAGAGCGCCCACAGCGACGCCTTTCTGGGCAGCGCGCTCGACGCCGGGGTGAGCGCTCTGGCGGCCGACGCCGGCGCCATCGAGCTGCGCGTGGGCGACGACTGGGTCGTGCGCTGCCAGAGCGGCCTGACGGCCGCCGACGTGGGCCGCCGCCTGAGCCGTGGCGAAGCGCCTAACGCCACGCGCGCCACGTCGTACCGCGCACCGTTCGCCACCGCCGACATGCAGGCTACCGCGACCGACGTGGGCCTGGCCGGCGCGCACGGCCTGCGGGCGGTGCTCGCCATCCCGCTGTTCGGGCACGGGGCCGTCATCGGCTGCCTGCTGTTCTACGGCCGGAACGTGCGGGTCTTCAGCGACGCCGAGATCGACTTTGGCGGCGCGCTGGGCGCCGCCGTCTCGCTGGCCCTCGACAACGCGCGGCTGCACGACGAGCAGCGCGGCGCGGCAGCGCCGGAGGCTGGGTAGGTCTCTCTAGCGTGTGCTCCCACGCGACTGCTCCCGCGCGCTTGCCCCGTGCCGCACTGCGCAGACGGCCGGCCGTGCCCGTGCCGGGTGATAGGGTTCGACGACAGGCACGGAGGGATCTCAGGTGGCGTTCAAGCGGTTCAAAGCGGTCGTCGGCCGCCCCAACGGGGCGATCTTCATGCTGCTGGCGCTCGCGTCGCTCATGTGCGTCGCGCTCGTAGCGGCCCGCACGGTCTACGCGCATACGGGCCACTTCCAGTTCCTGCTGTGGAACCTCTTCCTGGCCTGGATCCCGTTCGTGCTGGCGGTGGTGGCCTACCGTGTGTCGACGCGCCGCAGCGCTCTGACCCGCCTCATCGTCGTGCCTACGGCCATCGTCTGGCTGCTCTTCTTTCCGAACGCGCCCTACATCGTCACCGACTTCGTGCACCTCGGTCAGTTCCACGACAACGTGCCCGGCTGGTACGACGTCATGCTCATCGCCTGGTTTGCCTGGACCGGCCTGCTGCTGGGCATCGTCTCGCTGCGGCTCATGCAGGAGATCCTGACGCGCGCCGCCGGCAGCGTGGCGGGCTGGGTGCTGGTGGTGGTCGTCACCGTGGTGGGCAGCATCGGCATCTACTGGGGCCGGTTCCTGGGCTGGAACAGCTGGAACGTGTTCCAGGCGCCGCTCGCCCTGTTCGACCACGCCTTCGACCGCGCCAACCAACCCAACGCCGGCGTGCGCATGGCCGGCTTCACCGTGCTCTTCGCGCTGCTCTTTCTGTTCGTGTACGTGACGGTGTATCTGGTGGGGAGGCCGAGGGAGAGGGCGAGGTAGATCGTGCCTGATGGCGGAGGATCGGCACGTCGGGGTCTGGGGTTTGGAATCGCCCGGAAGGATGGGTCTTGTACGTCACCTTGCGCCGGCGGCGTCGCTACAACCGAAAATCCTCGGGCAGCCGCTCGACCACCTTCTCGTAGACCGTCCGCGCGATCGCCACGCTCGAGGCGGCTGCTTGGCCGGTGACCGGCGGATACTCTCCCGGATAGCGATACACGACGCCGTAGGGGGTGAGCTCGGGGCAGCTCGAAGAGACTCCGCCAGGGCTTGATCGCCCTCGCCGGCGAGTTCCAGGAGACGTTCAAGATCGTGCGTCTTGGGAAACTCCATTTGCCGCCACACCAGGAGCGCTTTGAGGGATTTCTCGGCGGCTTGTTGCGCATGAAAAGCCACCGCCTCAGAGAAGGCGCCCTCCGGACGTGTCAGCTGCTCACAGACGAGCAGATCCGAAGCGGCCTTCTTTAGCCACTGCCAGGCAAGATCGCGCGCCACGTCTTCAGGCGGCTGCATAGATGACCCTGCCGTAGCGGTGGGCCGGATAGGCGATGCCGCCGACGACGTGCTTTGTTTCTTCGAAACGCTGCGTGGCCATCACCACGACGTCGAACGGCACAGCGATCCCGCGCAACACGCCGCGCAGTCGCACGCTCTCGCGGCGCGAGTCTTTGACGTCGTCGAGCAACACCAGCAGGTCGATGTCGCTATCGGCGCCGGCGGTGTTGGTAGCTACTGAGCCAAAGACGATCACCCGTGCCGGTTGTGCCGCCGCGGTGAGGCGACCGACGATTTCTTCGAGGAGCTGTTGGTCTATGTCCACGACTCGCATCATACCTCTGACGTCGATCTCATTCGAAGTCGGTGCTCAGGTAACCCCGTCGCCGGACATTCACCCCCACCGTTCAGCGTCCCCGTGTTCGCGCTCGCGTCGCTCATGTGCGTCGCCCACGGAGAGCGGCGCGCATGGTCCACGCCCACACCGTGGGGAGGCCGAGGGAGAGGGCGTAGCGGGCTCTGGGGCCGGAGTCGGCGACACATCGCCGCGATCAAGGTGCACCTTGATTCTGCCGATGCCAGTATGTGGTAACTCCTTACCAAGATGGGCCGAATGCCGCCGAGGAGCTTCGCGAGGGCTTCCCAGCAGCGTTCGGCCCGTCGCCTTCTCCGGCCCAAAGAGCCCACCGACATTCAGGGGACGCGCTGCATGCGCGTCTGGAGAGGTGCGAAGCTCCGGGCTCTGCCGCTTGCGCCTTACGGCGCCAGGATCGTGTGAATCGGCGACGTCGCGGGCGACGACCAACGCGCGGTGCGCGGCTTCTCGAGGCATCGTGCCGCCTCGGGGAGCGGCTGGTCGGCCTCACTGGATCGACAGCCGAGCTCTGCTTTGTGTTCCCGTAGTTCGGCGGTGCTCCCGAAGCTCTCGCCGCAGCCCGAGCAGGTGAAGACGATGGGCGCCTTGCACGGGACCGCTCGCCACACTTTGGTCACCTGGCCGTGACCAACCACAGGAACCGTCTGGCAGGCGTTGCCCGGCGGGAGCGGTATGCCGATATCGGGCAGCCAAAGGTCGCCGGGGTCGGGGGTGGCGGGGGCCTTGGGGGGCTCGACCGCCTCAACCACCGCGCTCTGAGCGACAAGCGCCGGCGTCGTGCCCTGCGCCAGCGTCGCGCCCTGTGTCGGCGTCGTGCCCTGCGCCAGCGTCGCGCCCTGCGCCTGGGCCAGTTGTTGACGCTCGGCCAGGCCCACGGTGATCGAGTAGATCAGCCAAAGGCAGAGGATGGTCAAGAACAGGGACGCGGCGCCCATCGGGTTCTTCAGGTAGACCAACCAGTAGCCGAGCATGCGCGGCGCGGCGACGACGCCGCCGATGACTTGCGCGGCGGTCGTGGAGCCTGGGTCGGCGGTCCGGTTGGCGTCGCCTTTGGTCACCAGCACTCCATCCGCTTTGCGTGCGATCAAGCGGTGGGTGACGAGGCCGTTCTGTGACTCGAACGAGATGACCTGTCCGACGTGGTAGACGCCCTCGCGCACGATCACGGCGCTGCGGGACGGGATAGTGGGGGTCATCGAGCCCGTATGCACGATGTAGACCTTGTACGGCAGCACTCCAGTCGCCAGCAGCACGGCCGGCACGAGCGCCGCCAGGACCAGGACGGCCAAGAGGGTGTTCCTGGCCAGCTTACCCACCGGTGCCTCCGCTCGGGCTTGGCGCGGGGTTCGGCGTGAGTCCCGTCGGCGTCGGCGACGCGGGCGTCGGCGATGAGCTGGGCGTCGGCGGCGAGCTGGGCGTCGGCGACGAGCTGGGCGTCGGCGGCGCGGTGGCCTTGGGAGTCGTGCTCGGAGACGGAGTGGCGGTGATCGTCGTTGACGGCTTTGGCGCCGACTGTCGCCTTGCCGGCTCCGTCTTGCACGCACGCTGGCGGGTGCGAACGCAGATGCCCATGGGCAGCTGAGTGTCTTTTGTGGAACCCGCCATGTGGACGGTCAGCGTCCCGGAGTACTCACCGGGCCGAGCGCGGTCGGGTATCGAGACAGCGACGTAGACGTCGGCCGTCGCGTGCCCGGCGAGGGTCGCAGACCCGCAGCCGTTCAGGCGCACGGCCGTGACGAAGGCGGCCATCGCGCCGCTCACGCTGAAGGAAACGCTGCGCCGGTCGTCGACCAGTGAGACGACGCGGAACACGTCGCTCCACGTCATGCATTGGCCGCCGAGCGCGTCGCCAAAGTCGAGAGAGAGGGCTCCAGACTTGTCGCACTGCGCAATCAGGCTAGCGCGTGATGTTCCGCAGCTCTGATTGTCCCAGTGCTGCGCCTTGGCCGTTCCCGGTGCGAGGCGATAGGGGCAGGGCTTTGCCCACGAGCCGAGCGTGCCGCTCATCGTCCCCGAGTGCACGTCGGTGAAGTACGCGTTGGTATCGCGGGTCGCGACAGCGACGAGCGTGGCGCTAAGGGCCAGGGCCAAGGCGAGGGCGAGAGGCTTCAACTTGGGCGTGACTCTCACGGCCCGTCCTCGCCGCTTGCCACACCCTGTCGAGGGTGATGCATGGCATCGCCGAAACTGCTGCTCGGGCACCAGCACAACACTTCGGTGATGTTCGGTCGCCTGCGGAGCGGGACGTCCGGCATGGAGGCCGGCCCAAGGGCCTGGCGGCCTCGGCCGCCAGGCCCTTCTCGGTCGCGGTTGGGGTCAGCGGGGACCAGAACGTTCTCCGCGTAGCGCCGATGTGGGGCGAGGCGACGTCGATCGTCGCGAGTCACCGCAGCGTGCGCCATTGCGGTCACCCCCCGCCGCCCATTCGATTCACGACCGCAGTCGACTGTGGATAGATGCTGCAAAGTAACGATCTAGCAGTGAACCAGATTCACGGAAGGATGGGCGCAACGGTGCCCTTGTCGGTCGGCTTGTTCCCGGGCTCTGTGGCGATGATCTGGAACGGAAGACCGCTGCCGGTTCCATCGCCAGCATTGACCGTTACCTGCGCATAGCCGGAAACGTCTCCGGTCATCGTGGGATTGGTAGAAGTGGCGACCACCGGGTAGGTGTTCCAGCCCGACTTGTCGCCTTGGCCGGCCGGCGGCTGCGAACTGAGGTCGCTTGCGTACTCGAACTCAAACGTGACCGTAACGCTTGCAGTCGGGCCGACGTTGGACGCAAGGAGGAACTGAGGCGGCAGCGCCCCGATAGTATCCGGAACGCCCATGTTGATGTGGTTGCCGTGTACCAGGTTGTCATTCAAGTTGTTGCTCGTGAAGGCGGGCGTGCCGTTGACGTCGATCGTAACGGCTCCGTAGGTGCCCAGACTATTCAGCGCACTCAGCGCTGTCAGGTTGGGGAAGTTGATGTACAAGTCTTCAGGGTTGCTAGCGCTCGTGTTCTGGCAGTGGATTGTCGCGGTGTACGGGACGCCGGGGAGCATACCGGACCAATTGAAGTCCAGAGCGGCGCCAGACGTCGGGTCCGTCGCCCCGCCCGTACACGTGACGTGGATGTCGCCGATGGTGCCTGCGACGGCGCCACTGTGCGTGTCGCTGAAGTAGGCGCCGGTCGCGTGGGCGGCGAAGACGACCAGGCCGCCGACGAGTGCCACGGCGACCAAAAGGCCGAAGATCTTGATTTTCATTGCGGAAACTCCTTATCCCTTGTTGGAGAATCCGGCTCGGAGCAGTGCTGCATCACCTGCGCGAGAGTCGGTCGCACGCGTCACTCCAGATCCCTCACCCCCTGGTCAGGCTTGGTCCTGCAGGAAAGCACGCTCACCGTCGCGAGATCGGTCGAGCGCGTGCGCCATGGCGTTGGCCTTCTAGGCGACATTTCTAGAAGAAGGCAGCCTTCGCCACGGGCAGATGCAGGACACAAGCGAGTGAGTCTGGGAACGAGATGGCCGCGCGAAAGCACGATCGGAACGGTCGGCGCCCCCAGATGTACCCACCCCCCAAAGTCGCCTGCCCCAATCATAGTTCTAATACGAGAAAGTCAAGTAACCGTATTTACATGCCGATACCTAAAAGTTCGTAGGCGAGTGCGTTTCTCGCACGATCCGGTAGTGGCCGCGCCGGCCGAGTCGCGAAGCTGACGAGAGGCCCAGGGGCATACTTCCGGGAGCCGCGCGGGCGCATGCCGCGGCCGTCGGGCTGCGTTTCTCCTGCGGGCTGCCCAAGCGTAGTCAGAGGGGACGACGTTCCCGCGATCTCGGGCGTGACAAGGTGGACTGCCGCCGGCTTTGCGACGCCGGGTGGCGCCAAGGCGCGGAGGGGCCGGGACAAGATCGCGGCGCGGTTAGTGTAATCGCGCCCCTTCTGGGATACTACCGAGCCATGAACTGCTTACTGATAGCTTGCTCCGACGGGCGCGTGGCGCCGGCGCTCGACGCGCTGCAGACCCGGCTGCACATCGAAGACGCCGATCGCCTGTTGCTGCCCGGCGGGCCGCTGGCCCTCACGCGCACTGGCGCCGAGCGCCGCGTGACCCGCGACCAGGTGTCGCTGCAGCTGCAGTTCCACGACATCAGGCGCATCGTGCTCGTCTCGCACCAGGACTGTCTGGCTTACGAGCGCGCGCTGGGCGGCCTGGGCTTCGACCAGCAGCGCATCCTCGAGCGCGACCTGCTGCGAGTGAAGGCCGACCTCGAGCACGACTACCTCGGGGTGAGCGTCGAGTGCTACGTCATCCCCTGGCACGAGACCGCCGAAGGCGCCTCGTTCGGCCACGCCAAGCTCGTGCTGTAGGCCTTCGCGCGTTTCGCGCAGGCCACTGGTCTGACCAACGCGCCACGGCGCCCGCGCGCGGGGCTCGTGGTAGTCTGCCGGCCATGAGCGCATCCGTACTCATCACCGGCGGAGCCGGCTTCATCGGTTCACACGCCGTCGAGGCGTTGCTCGCCGACGGCGAGAGCGTGCGTGTGCTCGACAACTTCACTACTGGGCGGCGCGAGAACCTGACGGGCATGGCGGGCTCCCTCAAGGTGATCGAGGGCGACATCCGTGACCGCGCGACGGTCGCCAGGGCGGCGTCCGGCTGCGACCGGGTGCTTCACCTGGCCGCCATCGCCTCGGTGACGCGCTCGTTCGACGACCCGGCAGAGACCGAGGCGGTCAATGTGGGCGGCACGGCCAACGTGCTCGCCGCCGCAAAAGGCGCAGGCGCCCGCAGGGTCGTGCTGGCCTCTTCGTGTGCCGTCTACGGCACCACGGACGCGCTGCCGGTGGCCGAGGCGGCCGTGCCGCACCCCGAGTCGCCCTACGCGCAGTCCAAGCTCGACGGCGAGGCGCTCTGCCGGGGTGCCTGTGAGGGTGGCAAGGGCGCTGGACGCGCGGGGCTCGACGCCGGGGTCTTGCGCTTCTTCAACGTCTACGGCCCCCGGCAAGACCCATCGTCCGACTATTCGGGCGTGATCGCCATCTTCATGGACCGGCTCGCCGGCGCACGCCCGTGCACGGTCTACGGCGACGGCCGTCAGACGCGCGATTTCGTCTTCGTCAAAGACGTCGTGGCCGCCTGCCGTGCGGCGCTCGACGGGCCGTTCCTCGGCGCTGAGCCCCTGAACGTCGGCACCGGCATCGAGACCAGCCTGCGCGACGTCCTCGCGGCGCTCGCCCTGGCCAGCGGCCGCGAGCCGGTCGTGCAGTACGCCGCCGCCCGCGAGGGCGACATCGTGCGCTCCCGGGCTGCCTGCGGACGGGCGGCCGAGCGCCTCGGCTTTCGCGCCACCATGGCCTTCACCCAGGGCCTCGCCGATACCTGGTCGTGGTACCTCGGGGCCGGTCGGGCCCTCTCGCGCTAGCGCAGTCAGCTGCGCTTACGCCCCCGACGCCCTACGCCCCGATCGTGTCCTTGCCCAGGTAGGGCACCAGCACCTTGGGCACGGCGATCGTGCCGTCGGCGCGCTGGTGGTTCTCCATGATGGCGATGATCGTGCGGCCGATGGCGATGGTGGTGCCGTTCAGGGTGTGCACGAAGCGCGGACCCTGCTCGGTGCGGTAGCGGCAGTTCAGGCGGCGCGCCTGGTAGTCGGTGCAGTTCGAGCAGCTCGTGACCTCGCGGTAGCGCTCCTGGCCGGGCATCCAGGCCTCGCAGTCGTACTTCTTGGCGGCGGGCGCGCCCAGGTCGCCGGCGGCGATGCTCACCACGCGGTAGGGGATCTCCAGGCCCTGCAGCACCTCTTCTTCGATCGAGCGGATCAGCTCGTGCTCGGCGGCCGACTGGTCGGGCAGGCAGAAGCTGAACATCTCGAGCTTGTCGAACTGGTGCACGCGCAGTATGCCGCGGGTGTCTTTGCCGGCGGCTCCGGCCTCGCGCCGAAAGCAGGTCGAAAAGCCGGCGTAGCGCAGCGGCAGCGAGCCGGCCTCGAGATATTCGTCCATGTGCAGGCCGGCCAGCGGCACCTCGCTCGTGCCGACCAGGCACTCGCCGTCGGTCGTGCGGTAAATGGACTGCTCGTCGGTGGGGAAGAAGCCGGTGCCGTACATGGCCTCTTCGCGCACCAGCACGGGCGGCAGCACCGGGCGAAAGCCGTGCGCCATGACCGTGTCGATGCCGTAGCGCACCAGGGCGAGCTCGAGCAGCACCAGGTCGCCCTTCAGGTAGACGAAGCGCGAGCCGCTCACCTTGGCGGCGCGCTCCATGTCGATCACGTCTAAGGCGACGCCCAGGTCGACGTGGTCTTTGGGGGCAAAGTCAAAGACGGTGCGCTCGCCGACTTCGCGCAGCACGACCGAGTCGTCTTCGCCGCCATCGGGCACGTCGTCGAGCAGGATGTTGGGGATGGCCAGCAGCAGGTCGTGCAGCCGCGTCTCGCTTGAGTTCAGTTCGGTCTCTCTGTCTTTGATGCGCTCGCCGAGCTCGCGGGTGGCGGCCATCTCGGCGCTCGCGTCTTCGCCCGCCTTCTTGCGCGCGCCGATGGCGTCGCTCGCGCGCTTGCGCTCGGCGCGCATGAGCTCGACCTCGGTGGTGAGGCGGCGACGCTCCTCTTCGACCGCGATGAACTCGTCGAGCGGCGACGTGGGAACGCCCCGCCGCCGCAGCGATTCGCGGACCTCGTCGGGATTGGAGCGCACCATCTTCACGTCGAGCATTGACTCACCTCTGTCGTAGGGGGCGGGCGGCGCTTAAGCCCTGAGCGACGCCTGTGCGTATCGTACCCCGCGGGCGACAGACGGAGCGAGACGCCGTCGCGTGGCGGGGCGGCGGCGCGAGAAGGGGTCGCGCAAGGCGGCGCCGCCCGCCGTCCGCGAGACGGCTCTCTGGACACATGTACCAGGTGGGCCGGCCGGCATCGAGCGGATACTAGGAGTGTACGAGATGTCCGGCGGGCCGTTGGCTCGCACTGGGCTCAAGAATTGCCGCCTGGCGGTCGATGGCTACTACGGGGACACAAGCAGGGCGTGCGTCAAGGCGCCGAGCAGCAAACCGATGGGGCGGTTGGGAGAGTGACGCCATGAATACATCGGTACGCAGCCGCCGCCGCTCGGCCGGCTTCAGCCTCATCGAACTGCTCGTCACCATCCTCATCGCCGGCGTCGTCTTCGCCGCCATGGTGCCTCTCTTTGTGACGGCCTCCAAGGCGTCGTCGCGCGACCGGGCGCGCAACATCGCCACCGACGTCGCCCAGAGTCGCATCGAAGGCATCCGCAGGCTCAGCTTCAGCCAGCTCACCGGCGCCAACGCGGTCACCAACCTGCAGAGCGCGAGCTTTGCCGGCGGCCAGTTCGGCTCGACCTACACGCCGCCGGGCAGCACCGCCGTCTACACCGTGCAGTACTCGGTCACGCCGGTGCCCGCGACCGGCGCACCCAACTATCTGCAGGTCAGCGTGCAGGTGACGACGCCTGCGGTGCCCGCGCCGCCCTACACGGCGACCATGGCGACGATCGTCATGAACCCGTCGGCCACGAGCAACAGCTCGTCGCCGTCGCCCTCACCCTCGGTGTCGCCGTCGCCCTCGCCCTCGCCGTCTGCCTCGGCGACGAGCGGCCCGTACAGCCTCACCGTGCTGGTCAGCAACAGCTACGTGAACCCGACAACAGGCGTCACCGTGACACAGACCAACGTCACCCCCAACGTGACCGACACCCCAGCGCAGCAGGTCCCCACGACAAGCTCGCCCGTGGCGTGGGGCGGACTGGCCAGCGGCTCGTACCTGGTCACCTGCAACTACTATCAGGGCGGCAAGCAGAACAAGCCGGCCACCCTTACCCAGACCGTCACCATCAGCGGCGCCAACCAGACCATCACCTTCACGCTGAACTGATGGCGCGCACCGTGACAGCACGAACTGCGGCCTGGCGCCGCCGGCAGGCGGGCGTCACGCTCGTCGAGCTGCTGGTGGCCATGGTCATCATGACGGTGATCACGACCATGATCATCGGCGGCTGGATAGCTCTGCAGTCGTCGTACGCCAACTCGGTCAACCAGAACGACGCGCGCTCCAGCGCGCGCTACGCGCTCAACTTCGCGAGCGCCGAGATCCGCGACGCGCAGCCGCAGACCGTGACCACGCCGCCGCAGTCGCCGATCACCGTGGCTCAGCCCATGGAGATCGACTACTACTCGTCGTACGATCAGCCCGGCACGGCGGCCGACGGCACCGGCACCGCCAACCTGCGCCTGACTCGCATCTACCTGAACACGACCACCGGCACGCTGTACTGGCAGCGCGACACCAACGGGAGCGGCACCTGGGGCAGCGGCGACCGCACGATCGTGCTCGCGACCAACGTGGTGAACAACACCACCGCCAACCCCAACGTGACACCTGCCGCCGCCTACACCGCTCTCTTCACCTACGGCTACCTCGACTCAAACGGCAACTACACGAGCGCCGACACGGTCGCCACCGCCAACCTGGCCGCGATCGTCTCGGTGACCGTGCACGTGCTGGTGGGCGCCCAGAGGGGCCATGCGATCGTACCGGCAGACCTGCAGATCACCGTCGCTCCGCGCAATGCGCCGAACGGCTAGAGGAGGATGAGCACCGTGAGAAGCCTGAGTGTCGTGAGAAGGCCGAGCGCCTTGCGGCGGCCGAGCATCGCGAGAAGGCTCGACGACCAGAGCGGCATTGCCATGATCATGATGCTCGGCATAGCCGCGACTCTGGCTGTGCTGGCCGCAACCGTCGTCATGGTGACGGCCAACACGCAATCCTCCACCGCCGACGTGCGCACGCAGACCACGGCCTTCGACTACGCCGAGGCCGGCCTGAGCTCGGGCGTGCTGGCGGTGCGCACGCAGGCCTGGCCGGCGAGCGGCGGCGCGTTCAGCGCAAGCTCGCTGGCGGCTGCGTACAACACTACCTACCCGACGGGTCCGACCGCCACGATCATCGTCTACGACAACCAGAACCCCATCAACAAGTCGATCACCTGGGACAAGGGCTCGCCGGCATCGGCCTCGACCCCCGACGGCCAGTTGTGGGTGCAGTCGGCCGTGACCTTCAACGGCAAGACGGCGGTCGTGCGCCAGGAGGTCGGCCAGGTCAACGCGAGCGGCACGTTCCAGGTGCCACAGGCCGCGATCTACACCGACGGCAGCGTCAACTTCACGGGTGGCGGGGGCAACGTGTTCGCCGTCACGGCGAGCGGCGCGCCCGACACCAGCATGTCGGCCGCCGTCAAGGCCGGCGGGAACTTCGTGGGCAACTGGAGCACCAGCCTGTCGCCCACGGGCGGTGCGCCGACCGTGGCGATCGACACCAACGGCACGGTGACCAACCCCAAGAACGGCATCGGCTCACCCGTCAGCGGCGCCGGCGGCGTGGCTCCCCTGGCCACGGTGTTCACTCCGGCCAACGTGGCCACGATGACCTCTGAGGCTCAGGCAGGCTCGCCCACCCAGGCCGACGCCAACGGCGTCGTGGTGAGTTCGAGCCTGCTCAACCAGCTGCAGGCCACCTCGCCGCAGACGTACAACGCAAACACCGACCTCGTGGTGAACGGCAACCTCACCCTGGGCGGCGGCACCAGCACGTTCAACTTCAAGTCTCTGTATGTGACGGGCAACCTCACCCTGAGCGGCAACACCCACACCAACACGACCTCGCTCTACGTTGGTGGCAACTTCAACATCAGCGGTCCCTCGGGCACGAGCCAGTTCGGGCCCATCTACGTGGGTGGTAGCGTCAACTGGAACGGCGCGCTGAACGAGCAGACCACCGACTACACCAACAGTGCGACGGCCCCGGGCCCGATGTATGTGGGCGGTACCTTCACGTCGGCCGGCGGACCGTTCACCGACGTCCTCGGCCCGGTGTACGTGGCAGGCGCCGTGAACTTCTCGGGAAACAACGCCTCGATCCTCTGTCCATTGCTGGTGACGCCCGCCAACGTCTCGACGAGCGGCAGCGGTAGCTTCGGCTCGACCACGCAGCCCATGGTGCTGCTCGGCCTTCCGGGTGCCACGGCGCCCATGAACCTGAGCGCGCAGGGCGTCTTCATCGGCCTGCTCGTCAACATGGGCGGCGGCGTGAACCTGAACAACAGCGGCAGCGCCGTGCCCCCCAACAGCTACAGCTTCTTCGTCGACGGCGCGGTCATGGCGACCGGCGACGTCGACTTCACCAACAACGGCAACGTGGGCTACAGCCCGAGCGTGCTCGCCAACCTGCAGATCACGGCCGCCACGACGAGCACGAACGTGCTGCCCGGGACCTGGCAGCAACTGAGCGCGAGCGGGAACTGAGCCTGGGCCGCGCTGCGCGCCGCGGCCACGGCTTGCGCGCCGCGCTGTGCGCCGCCGGGCCTCGCTCTGCAACCGGTGACGACGTACGACGCGGTCACTGGCGTCGGCGCCGCGCCTGTCGCTACAATCGAAGCGGCACGGCAATCGACGGGGGGGAGTCGGCATGCGCGCAGTCAGCGGGAGACTCGGCAGCAGGGGGCGGTGGGCGGTCGCCGTCGCGCTGGTCACACTGATCGTCTGCGCAGCGCCCGCCGGCGCCGCCTGGGCATCGAGCTCGCAGGCTACGCCCGGCACGTCGGCTGCTCCGGCGGCGGGGGCGGCTTCATCGGCCGCGAGCGCCCTCGGCGACCCGGCGCCCACCATCACCTGGACTCTCGCGCCCCTGGCGGTCGTCTACGGCGACCCGGTCACGGCGCAGGGCACGGTCACGTTGCAGGGGTCTGGCACGTCGCCCGTGGCCGACGCGACGGTCACCGTGGCCGTCGACGGCGTGCCTCAGCCCGGCCTCACCGCCACCACCGACGCAAACGGCGCCTTCAGCCTCACCTTCGTGCCGACGGGCGGCGGCGCGATCACGGTCGTCCTGACCGACGGCACGACGAGCACTCCGGCGGATCTGCTGGTCGCTCCCAGGGTCACGTGGCACGCCGGCGCCACCATGCCGTGGGGCCACACGAAGCTCTTCTTCACAGTGGCGCCCGCGAGCTACGCGGGCCAGGTGACCGTCACCGTCTACCACCACTCAAAGCAGGTCGCGGTCGTCGACGGCCACGCCGCCAACGGCAAGCTCACGCTCGCGGCGCCCACCTTCGGCATAGGCGCCTTCCCGCTGCACGTGCTGGCCGCCGCGGCCGGCGACCTTGGCGCCGCGCCGCAGCAGACGGCCACCCTGCACGCCGGCTTCAAGCGCATCGCCGTCGGTTCGAAGGGCCCGTACGTGCGCGTCCTGCTCAGCCGCCTCGCCGCGCTGCGCTTCCGCGTGCCCGGCATGTCGTCGACGCTGTCGGTCCAGGCCGGCGACTCGATCGTCGCCTTCCAGAAGGCCTACGGCCTGTCGCGTACCTACGTGTTCGCCGCCGCCGACTGGCGCAAGCTCGACACGGCCCGCATCATCAAGGCGCTGCACAAGTCGCCGGCCACGCACATCGAGATCGACAAGACGCGCCAGATCCTCATGGTCGTCAAGAAGGGCGTGCCGTACGGCATCATCGCGGTCTCGACCGGGCGCACCGGCAACACGCCGGTCGGGCGCTTTCACATTCTGCGCAAGGCGCCCTCGACCAGCACCTGGCTGGGCACCGCCACCCTGTGGCGCACCATGGACTTCTACGGCAACTTCGCCATGCACGGCTACCCCGAGGTGCCGCCGTACCCGGCCAGCCACGGCTGCGTGCGCGAGCCCATGTGGGTGGCCGACTGGACCT
>CAZFJE010000008.1:0-36672 GCA_964519555.1 uncultured Thermoleophilia bacterium | reverse complement strand
GAGGGCGGCGCCGGCAAGGTCTCAGTGCTTGCCTACACCATGCCGTTCTGGCTGCTGCTGATGGCCTGGCTGTTCCTGGGCGAACGCCTGCACGGCCTGCAGTGGCCGGCCGTCGCTCTCGCCTTCGCCGGTCTCGTCCTGGTCGTGCGGCCCTGGGACATAGGCGGGGCGCTCGGCGGTCTTCTGGCCTGCGCAGGAGGGCTCTCCTGGGCGGCCGGCGCGATGGTGGTCAAGCTGCTGCAGCGTCGGACCCAGGTCGACGCGATCTCGCTGACCGCCTGGCAGATGGGCCTGGGGGGTCTGCCGCTGATCGCCGCCGCCCTGCTGACGCACAGCGGCTGGCCGGTGTGGTCGGGCACGTTCGTGTGGACTCTGGCGTACTCGGCGCTGCTCTCCAATGCCGTGTGCTGGGTGCTGTGGGCCTACGCGCTGCACTCTCTGCCGGCCGGGGCGGCGGGCATCGGCACGCTGGCCATTCCGGTGGTCGGCGTGATCGCTGCCTGGATCCAGCTCGGCGAGGCGCCGGCGCTCCTCGAGGGTGTGGGCATGACGCTCATCATCGTGGCCCTGGCGGTGCTGGCGGTGCGCGGGTTGCTGGCCGCCCGTCGCGGCGCCGTGCCGGGCGGCCAGCAAGCCGAGCCCGAGCTGCTTCCGGTCATCGACTGACCTCGGCCACTCACTCCGGCGACTGACCCTGGCTCCCGACGCCGGCTTCCGACCGACGTGGCGCAACGCCGCTGTGGACCATCGCAAAGTGATATCATGAAGCTATCGCACAGCGGCGCTCGAGACAGCGCGCCGGCCACCAGGGGAAGGAGCGCCATGACCAGCGAACGCCAAGCCCGGGCACTGAGTGGCTGGATACCGCTGCCCTTCACCATCGCGCTGTGCGTCGTGCCGGTGTGGCTCATGATCACCTCAAGCACGAAAGGCTGGATGTTGCTGCTCGAGCTCGCCCTGCTCGCCCTGGCCATCCTCTCATCGTTTGGCTACTTCACGCTGCAGCCCAACGAGGCGCGCCTGCTGATCCTCTTCGGCCAGTACAGAGGCACGACCCGCCAGGGCGGGTTTCTCTGGGGCAACCCGTTCTTTTCGAACGGCCCAGGTGGACAGGGCAAGCCGCTCGGCAGGCTGCACGCGCACTCCGGCGACAGGCAGGACGGTCGGCGGCTGCCTCGCTACAAGGTGTCGCTGCGGGCGCGCACTCTGAACGGCGACAAGCTCAAGGTCAACGACCGTGCCGGCAACCCGGTCGAGATCGCGGCGGTCGTCGTGTGGCACGTGAGCGACACGGCAAGGGCGGTCTTCGACGTCGACGACTTCGAGGGCTACGTGAGCATGCAGAGCGAGACGGCGCTGCGCCACCTGGCCACGGCGTACGCCTACGACCACGGCGAGGGCGCCGAGACCGAGATCACGCTGCGCGGCAACGTCGACGAGGTTTCCCAGGCGCTCAAAGAGGAGCTTCAGGAGCGCCTTGCCAAAGCCGGCGTCGATGTCGACGAATCGCGCCTGACTCATCTGGCCTACGCCCCCGAGATCGCCCAGGCGATGCTCCGGCGCCAGCAGGCCGAGGCGATCATCGCCGCCCGCCAGAAGATCGTCGAGGGGGCGGTGGGCATGGTCGATCGGGCGCTCTACCTGCTCAGCGAGCGTAAGCTCGTGCAGTTAGACGAAGAGCGCAAGGCCGCCATGGTGAGTAACCTCATGGTGGTGCTCTGCGGCGAGCAGCAGGTGAACCCCATCATCAACGCCGGCACGCTCTACCAATGAGGGTGTGCGCAAGAGTGGCCTGGCGGACCGCGGCCGCCGCGGCACCGGCAGGCGCGGCGGCGGTCCACGCGGCCGCCACCGGCCGCCTCTGATGGCCCGCAAGCAGTTCCTGCTGCGCGTCGATCCCGAGCTCTGGAAAGAGCTCGAACGGTGGGCCGCCGACGACCTGCGCTCAGTCAACGCCCAGGTCGAGTGGCTCCTGCGCGAGGCGGTCGGCAGGCGGAAGGGCAGGCGCGCCGGCGGCGACCCGTCCGGCCGCGACGCCCCGGCAGAGCCCGACGACGATCACGCGGCCCGCCCTGCGCGCACCACCTGCTGACGCGTGGAGCCCTGCTCCGTTTGGCAGCGCCCGGGCCGCCATGTAGCATGACTCACCGATCCGGACCGAAAGGAGCATGTCATCGGTCTCTTCGACTTCCTCCCGGGCTTCGGCGCGCGCGACATCGCCATCGACCTGGGAACAGCCAATACGCTCGTCTACGTCCGCGGCCGCGGCATCGTGCTGTCCGAGCCGTCGGTCGTGGCCATCGACCATCGTTCGGGCGAGGTGCACGCCGTGGGCACCGAAGCCAAGCGCATGATCGGCCGCACGCCCGGCTCGATCAGTGCCATCCGGCCGCTCAAGGATGGTGTCATCAACGATTTCGAAGTGACCGAGCAGATGCTGCGCCACTTCATCCGCAAGGCCAACCAGAGCAAGTGGTCACACCCGCGCGTCGTGATCTGCGTGCCCTCCGGGGTCACCGGGGTCGAGAAACGCGCGGTCGAAGACGCCGCCCGTTCGGCCGGTGCGCGCTGGACCGAGCTGATCGAAGAGCCCATGGCCGCCGCGATCGGCGCCGGCTTGCCGGTCGCCGAACCCACCGGCAACATGATCGTCGACATCGGCGGCGGCACCAGCGAGGTGGCGGTCATCTCGCTGGGCGGCGTGGTGGTCTCGCAGTCCATCCGCGTGGCCGGCGACGAGCTGGACGAAGCGATCATCAGCTACGTCAAGAAAGAGTACAAACTGCTCATCGGCGGCCAGACCGCCGAAGAGATCAAGCTCGAGATCGGCTCGGCCCACTCGCTTCCCCAAGAAGAGCAGGCCGAGATCCGCGGGCGCGATATGGTGAGCGGCATGCCCAAGACGATCGTGCTCACCTCGCAGGAGATTCGGGCGGCGCTCAGAGAGCCCGTGCAGGCCATCGTCGACGCCATCAAGGCTACGCTCGACAAGACGCCCCCCGAGCTCGCCAGCGACATCATGGACCGCGGCATCATGCTGGCCGGAGGCGGTTCGCTTCTGCAAGGGCTGCCCGAGCGCCTGCGTCAAGAGACGCAGATGCCGATCCACCTCGCCGAATCGCCGCTCACCTGCGTCGCCGTGGGCTCAGGCATGTACCTCGACGAGTTCGATGCCATCGCCCGCAAGCGCAAGTCGCGCGGCGGGGGCCGCTACTAGGCGCGCGACGAAGTCACGCATGCCTGAGCGGCGACGACGCAGTCGATGACTCGCGTCGCCCGCGTTTCGTAGACACATCGCTCCGCGCGATCGCGCATGCGCGCCGTAGAACCATCGCCCCGCACGGTTGCGCATGCGCGCCGTGGCGCCGTTGACCCAGCTATATCATGCGACCGCCGCTCCGTGGACTCAGGCGCCCCTCCGGGGGGGTCTTGGGGCGACCCCGAGCCGTCCGGCTCAAGGCCTGCGAAACGCAGAAGGAGTGGTGGGACATCGGCCGGAACACCTACATGGTCGGCAAGTGGCACCTCTGCCCGACCGACCGACAAGGCGATCGAGTTCATCAGCGACGCCAAGGCGATCGCTCCCGACAAACCCTTCTTCCTGTACTACGCACCGGGCGCCTGTCATGCGCCGCACGGGCGCATCCGATTCGCGTGCACTACGGCCCGTACAGCACAAACAAGGAGCGCATATGAGTGAACTGATGGTCCTGGGTTTCGAGAACGAGCTCGAAGCCGACCGCTTCGGCCTGAAGCTGGCCGAGATGCAGAAGGACATGATCGTCCAGCTGCAGGACGCCGCCGAGGTCGTGCGCGACACCGACGGCAAGCCGCACGTCAAGCACGACACCCACCTCGTGGGCGCGGGCGCCATGGGCGGCGCCTTCTGGGGCATGCTCTTCGGCCTGCTGTTCTTCGTGCCCTTCCTGGGCCTCGCCATCGGCGCCGGCATGGGCGCCCTGTTCGGCAAGCTCGGCAAGACCGGCATCGATTCGAAAGTGCTGCAGGAGATGGGCGACGCCGTACCGCCGGGCAAGGCCGGCTGGTTCCTGCTCATCAGCCAGATGACCGAAGACAAGTTCATGGCCGCCGTGCAGGGTACGGGCGCCAAGCTGGTGCGCTCCAACCTGACTGCGGAGCAGGAGAAAGAGCTCAAGCACGCCTTCGGCGCGCGCAAGCACGAAAAGTAAAGCCGCTTGGCGCGTGACCTGAAGAGCGGGGGGCGGGACGGCCGTACAGCCGTCCCGCCCCCCGCTCTGTCGCGGCCTTCGCGGTGCGGGTAGCCGAAGGCGACCACACGCAAGCGCACCACTCGAACCAATACGTAAGTGGCGCGAGTCGCACAGACTCGCGCCACTTCTGCGTAGGGCGTGTCGGGCCCGGTCTGACCCTCAGGCGCTCACGGCTCGGCGTCGGGCGTCTCTGGGCCTTGCCCGCCGGGCGAGCGCGCCGCGAGCCACTCCGAGTAGCCTCCGTCGCGCTCCCTGATGCCCGCGACGAGCGGCGAGCGGGCGAGCTCGGCGGCGCCCACGAACATGACGAGCAGCGACAGCGCCTCGAGCGGCCCGTAGGCGCCCGACGTGCGCAGGTCGTCGCCGTAGAGGCTGATGCCGATGATCAGGCTCACCAGGGGGTCGACCAACACCAGAGACGTCTGTGAGGCGGCGATGGGACCCGCGTGAAAGGCGTTCTGCGCCAGGAACAGCGCGGCAAGACCGCACGCCGCAAAGGCGTAGGTCTGCCAGTGCGCGAACGGCGTCATCCAGCCCGCGGCCACATAGTCGCCGACCGTCTTGACGAGCGCCGCGGTGAGGGCGAACCCGATGGCGCTGGCCGCCCCGAACATGAAGGCGCGCCACCACCGCGGACCGTGCAGGGCGAGCGCCACCGTGAGCGCCATGGCGCCCAGACAGGCAGCGCCTGTGACGATCCAGGCCAAAGTCGACGGCACGACGTCGGCGGTGGTCGGCTGGGCGAAGATCAGGAACCCGGCCAGGCCGCCGGCCGCGGCCAGGCAGCCAAGCCAGCCTCGCCGGCCGATCTGAAAGCGAAACCAGGTGGCCAGGATCACCACCAAGAACAGCAGCTCGGTCGTGAGGATGGGCTGGACCTGGCTGAGATTGCCGAGGTGAAGCGCCACCGCCTGGCACAGAAACGACCCGATCATGAAGGCAAATCCCAGGAGCCACACGCCGCGCCTGACGGCGTGCGTCAGCAGGCTGAGGCGCAGCGTGTCGCTGTCGGGGGCATCCTGCACGCCCATGCGCTGCAGGATGCTGGTGAGCGCGTTGGCCAGGGCCGCGATCGTCGCCAGAAGGTAGACCATGGGAAACGTGCGCCCTTACCGCGGCGGGTCGCTACTGCAGGGCCGGTTGCCCCGCACCGCGCTCATGAGCCCGATATCGACGAAGCTGATCGTCACCCCGCTCGCGACCAGCATGGCGAGCGCGGCCGTGAGCAGCATGACGTGCAGTGCGTTGCGCGGCCGCATGGCCCTCCCCCGGGAAGATCGTTAACCAGGACTCTACATCGGCAGGCTCAACGCCGGTGAGACTTGACTCCGCTTGGGGCGGGCGTAAGCTGGATGCCCGCTCTTGTTTCGTACACGAGCCCGGGAGGCAGCTCTGGCAAGGTCAGGAGGCGCTCCAATGGCTCAGATCCTCACCCTCTTGCAAGTGCGCGGGTCCCCTCAGTTTGCCTGGCATCCCCAAGGCTACCTCTGGATCGACGGCGAGTTGTTTCGCGCCGTGCGCCTGGAGCCGCCGGCGACCGGCGGATATCAGGGCGTGCTGACCGTGAGGCCTTCGACGCTGCGTGACGGCGACCATACCGTCGACGGCGGCTGGCGCCACGGCGAGGGCTGCCGCTGCGACCTGTGCGCGAACCCCGCGAACGCGCCCGATCCCGCCGCTCTCGAACCGCTCGGCCGCTCTGGCTCACGTGTCTGGACGTCCACCCCGACGGCGGTGCGCTACGGCCTGCGCGGGCAAAGCGATCCAGAGAAGCATCCGGGCGAGTAGCGGCGCCGCGCGCTCGGGCCGCGACCAGTCAGGCGGCTACTGAGCCTTTGTGCTCAGCCGCGACGCGCGCCTGAAAGGCCTGCATGCGGCAGCGGTCGGAACAGTACTTCTTGGCCGGGTTGGTCGTGACGAATTCGGTGCCGCATTGTGCATTCTGGCAGGTTCCGACGAGCTCAGGGTGTTCGTGGACGCGGCGTTCGACCGCGCTGCGCTTCGCCGTCCAGCCCTGGCTGTGCAGGCAGCAGACGGCGCTGGGATTGTAGCTCGACAGGACCGTCCCGCAGCCGTCCGTTGCGCAGACGCGCCCGGCGCCGTAGGTCCGCGGACGTTCGTCGGCGCTTGCCAAGGCTTTCTTGCCGTGTACCGCGGTCGCCCCGCCGATCATCACTGCCGAACCGTACATCCCCACAACCTCCTGCGCTGCCGACTAGCCGATGGGGCTTGTACCGCGGCACTCGCGGGCGGTAACCGTTGCCACCCCGCGACGGCGCGCCGCGGGCCCGAACGACAGGGCGCGGCGGCCGCGGTCGGCGAGCGTAAGCTGGGCTCGCGGACGGATTGCGGACGGATTTCACGAAAACCTTTGATCTGCGCCCTCAGTACCTTGGCCGTCCTGCCGATAGACAGTGTGTATGACCAGGCAGATTCATCCGACCACGCCGTCGTCCGGTCTGGGCTCAGTCGCGGGCCCGGGCTTCGACGCCTCTCTCGACGACTTGCGCAGCGGCGATCGCGAAGCCTTCCGACGGTTCTTCGAGACGTATCGAGCCGGCATCTACGGCTTCGTGGTGCGCCTCATGCGGGGTCACGGCGACGCGGCGGCCATCACCCACGAGATCTTCGTCCGGACCTATCGCAAGATCTTGCTCCACAGCGGCGCGATCGACCTGCGACCGTGGGTCTACGGCGTGGCGTTCGACACCTGCCGCGACCACCTTGCCTCGCTCCCCGGCTCTCAGACCTTGCGCGTGCCGCTCGAGCGCGACCCGGCGCCCGATGTCGATCAGCAGAGCGATCTCGCGCGGCGCTTCCGCCAGGCCTCAGCGGGCCTGAGCGACCGCGACCTCGCGGTCCTTCTGCTGAACGACGTGCACGGTCTGTCTCATGGCGAGACAGCTATCGTGATGGGCGTGTCGACCGACGCCGCCAAGGCCCTGCTCTTCCACGCCGGCGAACGGTTCCGCGGCGCCTTCGAGGCGCTCTCGGGCAACCAGACCGTCGCGGCCTGCCGTTTTGCCGAGCAAGAGGCCGCCACGTCGGTCGGTCGCGGCCTGTCGGCTGACGACACACGCCGGCTGCGCGATCACGCCCGCTATTGCGAGCCCTGCCGCACGACGATCGCCGCCTGGGGACTCGACGCCGCCGGACTCGCGCTGTTCGTCGGCGAAGCTCCACTCCCGCAGGCGTTGCAAAGAGTGCCGGTGTTCGGCACATGGGCAGCGCCGGTCGCTCTGGCACGGGTCGCAGACGCCGAGGCTGCCGTCGGCATGGGCGTCGTCGTCGGCGCCCTCGTCAGGTTCCGCGCGGTGATCGGCAGCAAGGCGACCGCCTATGCCGTCGCCGCCGTCTGTCTTGCCGCGCTTGTCGGGGTCGTCATGTACGGCTCCCATCGCGAGCTGCAGAAGGTCATCCTGTTCGTGCCGCGGCCTGCCGCTTCGACGGCCGTCGTCGCGCCGCGCGCGCCGGCGAAGGTCGCCGTCGTCCACCACGCCGTCGTCCACCACGCCGTCGGTCAGGGCACGAGCACGGCGGCCGCACACGTGACGCTGCCGGCGCCCAGCGTGACAGCGGCGAGCACCGCAGTGATCACCATCGCCAGACTAACGAGCGTGCACTCAAGCGGCGCGACGCAGAACGGCAAGGGCGCCGCAGGCTCCGGCGACACTCCCTCGACATCCACAGACGGCACCGTCGCAACGGTGGGCGCCACGGCTTCGCCGACCGCCGGGAGCGCGCCGTCGGGCGGCGTCGGGCCGAGCACCACGGCCGGCCACTCAGTGGGCACCGGTGTGGGGAGCGCCGTCGACGCGGCGGTCGGTGCGCGTCTCAGCCGCGACGGCCACGCCGGCCAGGCGGCACGGTCCCACCGCCACGCCAGACACAATGGGCAGTCGCACCAGCGGGCACGCACCTTGGGGCGCTCGCATTCGCGTTCGCACCCCGGCTCGCTCGGCGCGCGTCCGCATTCCGGTTCGTCCTCGCACGCGCGCTTCCACTCGCGTGGCGTCGCGGCGGACGGCGGCAGCCGGCACGGCTACGGCAGCGGCGGGGGCCGGCGTACGCACGCGTCGCGCAGCTCACACGCAGGCGACGCTCGCGGCCATGGTGGCAGGGGCAACGGCGGGGCCAGGTCGCACTCCGGCAGGCACAGCAGCAGGTCCGGGCGCAGGTGACCCCGGGAACGGGTCGCCCCGGGCGTGGGCCGGCAGTTTTGTCGCTTTAGCTCGCGCACTCGTTACGCGTTGGCGGCCGCGCTGCGTGTGGCATCATAGCGTTGTGGAACCCTCGCCCTCGGAACCCTCGCCCTCGGAACCCTCGCCCTCGGGGCCTTCGCCCTCTGAGCCCTCGTCCTCGGAGCCCTCGCGCCGCGACTGGGCCTACGCCCTGCTGTTCGGCGAGCAGCAGCGGCGGATCGACCGCCAGCACGACCTGCTCGAGGCGGCCGAGATGGTGCATCGCAGTCTCGACTCGGCCTCGCTCGAACAGACGATCCTTACCGAGGCGACCCGCCTGATGAACGCCCAGAGGTCGGCGCTGCTCGTGGTGCGCGGCGACGTCCTGGTCGCCAAGCGCGCGCACGGCATGCCCGAGCGAGACGAGCGACTCTTCGTCGTGCCCCTCGAGGACGCTCTCCTCGGTCGCGTCATCCTGAACGGCGAGACCATCGCGGTCGAAGACCTGCAGGCAGCGGGCTCTGACGGCGAAGGCCTGGCCGACGCGAGCCACTGCCGCGCCCTGCTCGCGGCGCCGCTGCATACCTATCGCGGCACGTACGGCGCGCTGGCCCTCTTCTACGAGCGTCCCCAGCAGTTCGGCGAGGACGAGAAGACCATGCTGCGCACCTTCTCCATCCAGACGGCGATCGCGCTCGACAACCGGCAGCTCATGGAAGAAAAGGACTCCATGGCAGTGCACGACGGTCTCACCGGTGTGTACAACCGCAGCTACCTCGAGCTCACGCTCGAACGCACGGCCAAGGAGCTGCGCCGCAACGGCGGCGTGGTGAGCATCCTCTTCGTCGACGTCGACGGCATGAAACGCGTCAACGACAGCGAGGGCCACTCGGCCGGCGACACGCTGTTGCGCGACCTGGCGGAGCTGCTGGGAAGGAGCTGCCGCGAGACCGACATCGTGGCGCGCTATGGCGGCGACGAGTTCGTGATGCTCATGCCGGGCACCGACGCCGAAGGCGCCCGGCGCGTCGCGTTCAAGCTCAACGAAGCGATCGCGCGGCACAACGCCGTCAAGACTCCGCGGATCTCGGCAAGCATGGGCATGCATACCGCCGACTCAGCCGGCGTCGACGACCTTCTGCGCGAGGCCGACCGGCGCATGTACGAGATGAAGCGGGCGCGCTCGCGCGGCAGGGCGCCTCGCGGTCCGCGCGAGCGACGATAGCCCGCAGGCGGCCTTCTTGACATACCCGGTCAAGAATACCTAGTATGACCGTTCAACCTGGCCGAAGAAAGGACCGGCGGTGCCCTACGACGCCCACAGCGACCAGAGTCTGGCGTTCGACACGCTCCAGCTCCACGCCGGCCACGATCCCGCCGAGCACAACGGCTCCAAGGCGGTGCCCGTGTATCAGACGGCGGCGTTCGAGCTCGGCGATTTCGACCGCTGCACGCGCCTTTTCAACTATGAGGAGGAGGGGCACTCCTACGTACGCTTCTCGAACCCCACGAACGACGTCCTTGAAAAGCGCATGGCTGCGCTCGAAGGAGGCGCCGCCGCCGTCTGCCTGAGCTCCGGCATGAGCGCCATCTCCAGCACGCTGCTCAACCTTGCGCAGGCAGGCGACGAGATCGCCGCGGTGCAGACGCTGTACGGCGGGACCACCACACTGCTCGCCGACGTGCTCCCCGACTACGGCATCACCACGAACTGGATCGCCGATCCCGGCGACCTGCAGGCCTATGCGGCGGCCATCACGGGCAAGACCAAAGCGCTCTACATCGAGAGCCTCGGCAATCCGTCGGTCAACGTCATCGACATCGAGGCGGTCGCGGCCATCGCCCACGAACGCGGCGTGCCGCTGGTGGTCGACGGCACGTTCGCGACGCCGTACCTGTTGCGCCCCTTCGACTTCGGCGCCGACATCGTCTGCCACTCTTCGACCAAGTACATCTCGGGCCACGGCACCACCATCGGCGGCATCGTCGTCGAGAAGGGCGGGTTCGATTGGCGCAACGGACGCTTTCCGCAGTTCACTCGCTTCCTCGACGACAACGCGCGCTTCATCGAGCCGGGCGCGCTGCTGCAGACCGCCTTCACGCGGCGGTTGCGCATGCGCTACCTCGCCGAGTTCGGCGGCCACATGAGCCCCACGACCGCCTTTCTCACACTGAACGGAGTCGAGACCCTGTCGCTGCGTATGCAGCGACACGCCGAGAACGCCCTCAAAGTGGCCATCTTCCTGGAGAGCCACCCGGCCGTGCTCGAGGTGGCCTACGCGTCGCTGCCGTCGAGTCCCTATCATGAGCTCGCGGCCAAGTACTTCCCACGCGGGTCGGGAGCTATCCTCAGCGTGCGTGTGCGCGGCGGGCTTGCCGGCGCCAAACGCGTGCTCGAACGGGTGCGCATCTTCGACTACATGGTCAACGTGGGAGACACCAAGTCGATGATCGTCCACCCCGCCACGTCGATCCACCACGGCTTGACGCGCGCAGACCAGGAGCGCGCCGGCGTGTTCGAAGACACCTTGCGGATCTCGGTCGGCACCGAGGACGCCGGCGATCTACTGCGCGACCTCGATCAAGCGCTCGAGGCCGAGCCGCAAGCCGCCACGCCCGCCGCTCCGTAGAGCGCACCGCCCGCCGCGCCGTAGAGCGCACCGCACGCCGCGCAGCAAATCTTCTAGGTACCCGGCTCGCCGTTCTTTCGGGGAGCGGCCCAAGCCTATCCTTCCGGCCGTGCCCCGCCGCCCTTGTACGGCGCCTGGTCGGGCGCTTGAAATGCGAAGGCGGAACGTCGATGATAGGGTTTCGACGCTCTCAATTCTGCCAGGCCTACCCCATCCCGGGTCGTTCCCTGAAGTCGCACAAGCGGGTTGCAACCCACTGCGGCTGTCACTAGACTTCCCGGCTATGTTGATATGACCGCTCAACAATGTCGCCCAAGAGCTACTTTTGGAGGAGACGTGACAGACGACGCTGGCACCTCAGGCCCTTCCAGGTACTTCAGCGGTCCGCTCTCGCGCCGCCAGTTCCTCGCGCGCGGCGCGCTGGTGCTCTCCGTGCCGGCACTCGCCGGCACGTTCCTCGCCGCCTGCGGCAGCAGCTCGCCGAGCTCGTCGGCGTCGGCCACGTCTGCCGCCAATCCCGTCGGCCAGGCCGTCATCTCGAACTTCCCCGACTGGATAGGTCCGCACGAGGTCGCCGACTTTCACAAGCTGTTCCCTGCGGCCAGTATCTATATGAACACCAGCATGCCGAGCACTATCGCCGGCACGGTCGAGCTGATCAAGAACAACCCGGGTGCGTACGACTGCGCGCTGGGTGACCTGCCGACCCTGGGTCAGATGAAGGCCGCCGGCGTGTACCAGACCCCCGACTGGGCAGCCATGCCGAATCTCTCGAACGTCGATGCGACCTATCGCAAGGACTATCCCGACGCCGTGCCCAACGACTATGGGTTCGGGGTCATCGGCTACCGCAAGGACATCGTCACCGAGCCCCTTACCAGCTGGGCCGACTTCTGGAAGCTGGCGTCGACGAAGTACAGTGGCAAGGTCACCGTCGAAGATCTCGACCGGGCCACGCTGGGCATCGCGCTCAAGTATCTGGGCTACTCGGCCAACTCGACGAGTGCGACGGAGCTGGACCAGGCGTCTAAGGCGCTGATCCAGCTCAAGCCGCATCTGCTGGCCGCCCAGTCGGTCAACGTCTCGACGGGTCTCGCCAAGGGCGAGATCGTCATGGCGCACTGCTACAACTACGACGCGGCGGTCGCTCAGCAGTCGAGCAAGAACATCGGCTGGGTCGTGCCCAGCGAAGGGACGGTCGGCTACGTCGAGGGCTTCATCCCCATCGCGGGCGCCAAGCACCTGGATACGGCGTACGCCTTCCTGAACTACCACCTCGAACCCAAGGTCTACGCTACCTTCGTCAACGCGACGGGCAGCTCGTGGGTCGAGTCGGCCGCCGATCCGTACGTCACCGCCGGCCTGCGCGCGAGCGCCCCGCTCAAGCCGACCGCGGCGCAACTGGCCAAGATCGAGTGGACGCAGTTCATCGGCGAGGCGACGGCGCTCTGGGGAACCGCCTGGGCGAAGTTCGAGGCGGCCTGACGGCGAGCCGCACGACCGACCCAGAGTCCGAAGAGCAACGGTAGACGAGACTCGATTCCGTTTTGAAACGAACGTCGCACTTTGGCCTTGACGGTGGGCGCCTGCTTCTGGCGGCGCCCACCGTGCTGCTCGTCGCTGTCTTCTTCCTGGCCCCCCTGGCGCTGATCGCCGTCTACTCGCTGGGCACGACGAGCATCGTCACGTTCGTCACGCACTTCGGCTGGACGCTGAGCAACTACACCAGCCTGCGCAGTTCGCTGTACCTGGGCACGATCGAGCGCTCGCTGCTGCTTTCGGCGAGCGCGACCCTGGCCTGTGCGGTCCTCGCCGTGCCCATCGCGTTCTTCATCGTCAGTCAGCGGGGCCGCACGCAGGTGCTCCTGCTGCTGGCGGTCATCGTGCCCTTCTGGACCAGCTTTCTGATCCGCATCTACGCGTGGACGAACATCCTGCAGAACGGCGGCCTGCTCGAGTCGGCCCTGCGTCACCTTGGTCTTCTGCACGGCTCACTGAACGTGCTGTACACGCCGACGGCGATCGCCATCGGCATCGTGTATGGGTACCTGCCGCTCATGGTGCTGCCGGTCTACGTGGCCCTCGAACGGCTCGACCCCACGGTGCTCGAAGCCGCCGAAGACCTGGGTAGTCACGGCTGGCACTTCATGTGGCGCATCGTCGTCCCGCTGGCAAGGCCCGGGTTGATCGCCGGCGCACTCCTCGTGGGCATCCCTGCCACCGGCGAGTTCGTCACGCCGCAGATCCTGGGGGGCGGCAAGACGCTGATGCTGGGCAACGTGATCGCCACGCAGTTCCTCGACATCGGCAACCTGTCATTCGGTTCGGCGCTGGCCATGTGCCTCATCGCCATCGTGATCGTCATGCTCCTGGTGCAGCCGCTGCTGCGCCGTGTGAGGCGGACGTGACGTTCATTCGCAAACATCCCCTGGTGACCCTGATCGGCGTTCTCGGCATCGTCTTCATGTGGCTGCCGATCTTCGTTGTCGTGCTGAACGCCATGAATGGCGACGCCACCCTCGTGACCTGGGGCGGGTTCACGTCGAGGTGGATCAGGCAGGCGGTGAGCGACCCCGGGGTACGCTCGGGCCTCGTCACCTCACTCCAGGTCGGCCTGCTGACCACGGTCGTCTCGGTGTTCGCGGCGCTCACGGGGGTGCTGTGGTGGCGTCGCGCCACGCCGCGGGGACGCCGCATCTTCGACGTCTTTGTGTACGTGCGGCTGGTGCTGCCGGCGGTGGTCTCGGCGACCGCTCTCTTCTTGATCTTCACGCGCGTCGGGGTGCAGTTGGGCGTGGCCACGACGGTCATCGGCCAGAGCGTCTGGGACTCGGCGTTTGCCACCGTCATCCTGCAGGCCCGGGTGCGGCTGCTCGACCCGGCGGTCGAAGAGGCCGCCGCCGATCTGGGCGCCAGACCGGCGAGCGTCTTCTTGAGGGTCACGCTGCCGGGCCTGCTGCCCGGCATCCTGGCGGCGGCCGTGCTTGCCTTCAGCCTGTCGTTCGACGACGTCGTGACGGCCTTCTTCCTGGCCGGTTCGCACGTCACGACCCTGCCGCTGCTGATCTTCGGACTGATCCGCTTCAACGTGTCGCCCGAAGTCAACGCGATCGGCACCTTCGTCACTGTGCTGCTGATCGCCGTCACGTTCGTCTTTGTCTGGATCATGGGCCGTTCGGGCTCCGGCAAGCGTTCCCTCACCAGGGACCTCGGCTACTAGTGGGGAGACCTCGATGAAACTGAATGCTCCGTCGAGGATCGTGCGCACGGAATTTCCGCGCGAGGTCCGCACCATCGAGCATGCCTGGATCCCCCTGCGCGACGGCTGTCGCCTGGCGGCGCGCATCTGGCTGCCGGTCGATGCCGAGCAACATCCCGTGCCCGCCGTCCTCGAGTACATCCCCTACCGCAAGAACGACGGCACGATCCTTTCCGACGTGCTGCGGCACCCGTACTTTGCCGGGCACGGCTACGCCGCGCTGCGCGTCGACCTGCGGGGCACGGGAGACTCCGACGGGCTCATGTACGACGAGTATCTCGAACAGGAGCTCCAAGACGCCCTCGACGTCCTGGCGTGGCTCGAGCGGCAGCCCTGGTGCACCGGCGCGGTCGGCATGATGGGCTACTCCTGGGGTGGCTTCAACGCGCTGCAGGTGGCGGCGCTGCGACCCAGACAGCTCAAGGCGATCATCACGGTCCATTCCGCCGACGACCGCTACGCCGGCGACTGTCACTACATCGGCGGCAACGTGCTGGCCTACGACATGCTCTCCTGGGGCATCACCGCCTTTGCCTACAACCTGCGCCCACCCGACCCCGCGGTGCTGGGCGACGAGTGGCGCGCCCGCTGGCGCGAGCGTCTGGAAGCGGCCGAGCCGTACGTGCACGCCTGGCTTTCGCACCAGCTCTACGACGACTACTGGAAGCACGGCTCGGTCTGCGAGGACTACAGCGCCATCGAGTGCGCGGTGCTCACGGTCGGCGGCTGGGCCGACCCCTACCACGACACGGTCTCGCGCCTGCTGGGCAACCTCACGGCGCCGCGCCGCGGCCTGATCGGCCCCTGGGCACACCAGTACCCCGACGAGGCGTCGCCCGGCCCGCAGATCGGCTTCAACCAGGAGTGCCTGCGCTGGTGGGACCAGTGGCTCAAGGGCGTCGAGACCGGCGTGATGAGCGAGCCTCTGCTGCGGGCCTACGTGGTCGACGCCGAAGAGCCGGCCACGTCGTATGAGCAGCGCTCCGGCCACTGGGTCGGAGTAGACGAGGTCGCGCCGGTCGCTCGCGATGACTCCGGCCCGACGCTGCACTTCGGTCCGCACACGCTCGGGCCGCGACCCTCGGGCGGCCGCGAGACTCTCAGCGTGCGGGGAGTCGAGGCTTCGGGGCTTGCCGCGGGCACGTGGTGCCCGCACGCCGGCAAGGCAGCGCTGCCCGGCGACCAGCGCGGCGACGACGCCCTGGCGCTGGCGTTCGACTCCGCGCCGCTGGCCGAGCCGCTCGAGCTACTGGGATTTCCCATCGTCGACCTCGAGCTGGCCGCCGACAAGCCCCACGCGTTCGTGGCCGTGCGTCTGTGTGACGTGCACCCTACGGGCGCCGTCAGTCTGATCACGCGCGGCGTTCTGAACTTGGAGCACCGCGACGACCGCGAGCGCCCGGCGCCGCTCGAGCCCGGGCGGCCGTACGCGGTGCGCATCACGCTGAACAGCATCGGCTACAAGGTGCCGCAAGGTCACAGCCTGCGGCTCACCGTAGCGCCGACCTACTGGCCCTGGGTCTGGCCTTCGCCCGAACCGGTGACTCTCACGCTGCAGCCCAGCGCCTGCCGGCTCACCCTGCCGGTGCGCCGGGCCGGAGCGGCGGCCCGTGTGCCGCAGTTCGCGCCTGTCGAGGTAGCGCCGCCCCTCGAGATCGAGGTGCTGGAGACCCTGGCGGGACGCGCCACCACGACCCACGACCTGCTCTCGCGTCGCGTCGAGATGGTGGTCGAGCCCGACGGCTTGCCCGGGCGAGTGCGCCTGAGCGCGTCGGGGCTGGTCGTGGGCGAGTGGGGCCGCAACACCTACGCCATCGTCGAAGGCGACCCGCTCTCGGCGAACGTGCGCTGCGAGCGCACCATGGAGATCGGCGGTCCGGGCTGGAAGACCGTCACCGAAGTCGACAGCACCATGAGCTGCGACGAGCAGGCGTTTTACGTGGAGACCCGGCTGAGGGCGCGCGACGGCGACGAGCCGTTCTTCGAGCGCACCTGGACCTGGTCGACGCCGCGCCTGCTCGGGCTGCGGCCAGAAAGCGAGGCACAGCCGCAATGACGCAAGAAGCGGGGTCGGACGATGTCGTGCTGGAGCACGTCACCAAGCGTTTCGGCGACTACGTGGCCGTCAGGGACATGGACCTGCGCGTGCGCCGCGGCGAGTTCTTCTCGCTGCTTGGGCCCTCAGGCTGCGGCAAGACGACGACGTTGCGCATGGTCGCCGGCTTTGAGCACCCCACGACCGGCGAGATCTACGTGGCGAACTCGCCGATGGCGGGGGTGCCGCCCTACAAGCGGCCGGTCAACACCGTGTTCCAGAACTACGGTCTGTTCCCGCATCTGAACGTCTGGGAGAACGTCGCCTTCGGTCTGAAGCGCAAGAAGGTGTCGCGGGCCGACGTGACACGACGCGTCGGCGAGTCGCTTGAGATGGTCGAGATGGACAAGATGACCCAGCGCCGGCCGAGCGAGCTGTCGGGCGGCCAGCAGCAGCGCGTGGCTCTGGCGCGGGCGCTGGTCAACCAGCCCACCGTGCTGCTGCTCGACGAACCGCTGGGCGCGCTCGACGCCAAGCTGCGCAAGGCCATGCAGCTCGAGCTCAAGAAGCTGCAGGGCGACGTCGGCATCACGTTCATCTACGTCACCCACGACCAGGAAGAGGCGCTCACCATGAGCGACCGCATCGCCGTCATGAGCCAGGGCGTCGTCGAACAGGTGAGCTCGCCCGCCGAGATCTACGAGAACCCGCAGTCGGCTTTCGTGGCCAACTTCATCGGCGTGTCGAACATCTACCCCTCCGAGGTCAAGGCCTTGCGCGGCGACGTCGCCGAGTGCGTGACCGACGGAGGCCTGCGCGTCGTCGTCTCCGTGCGGGGGCACGACGACCTGACGGTCGGCGCCAAGGTGGGCGTCGTCGTACGGCCCGAGAAGCTGCTGATCACCGCCGAGCACGACGCTACGGCGATCGGCGATCGCGAGAACGTCTTTTCGGCGGTGATCAAGGCGGTCGTCTATGTGGGCTCGGTGACCCAGTTCATCGTGAGCCTCGGCGACCGCCATCTGGCTCAGATCCTGCAGCAGAACCTCTTTCGCACTGAGCGCGACGAGTGGCACGAAGGACAGCGTGTCGACGTCTCGTTCTGGGCGACGAGCTGTTCACTCATCACCGATATCGAGAGCGGCCTGCAGGAAAAGGACCTGATGGGCGAGGTCGTCCGCAGGATGTAGCCGCGGCAGGGCTCAGGCAGGCCACGTGACTTCGAGCATCTCGCCGTCGCCGCCTTCGGGCTGGGCCCGCCGATGGCGACCACGTCGAGGCCGTCGGGGCCGGCTGCGAACGCTCTGACCACCTGGGGCGCGACGCGCACGAGGTCCCACTGGCGGAGCTCGTGGACCGAGCCGTCGAGCAGCACCTGGCCCGACCCGGCGACCACGAGGTAGACCTCTTCCTGGGCGCCGTGGCGGTGTCCCATCGTGGAGCGCAGGTCGGCGGCGTAGCGAAAGTGACTGACGCCGATGTCGCGGGATTCGAGGCTCGTGCGGGCAAAGCGGCCCTCGAGGCCCGTCATGCGCCCCGAGACCGAGTCGTCGATCTCGAGCAGATTGAGGATGGTGTAGCCGGTCATGAGCGCCTTTCGTCGGGTGGATCGGTGCGCTGCACCCGGCTCTGGGGAGCCGGCCTTGCGGCGTCTCGTCGCGTCTAGGATAGCGGTAACGTGGCGCCGCGGCGACGTTCCCGGAAGCTACGCCGCGCTCAAGGCGAGCGCGGCCACAGCCGACAACACCAAGGTGCGTGACTTGCTCAAACAGCCGACGCGACCTTCTAGATGACGCACTACCACTACACGCCCTTCATCATCCCCCTGGTGGTCTCGGCGCTCTTCGGCGCCGCCATGCTGTTCGTGGCCTGGCGCAACCGTGCCGAACCCGTCGCGCTCTGGTTCGCCGCCACCGTCGCGGCGTTGCTCGTCTGGACGGTGGGGTACGCGTTCGAGCTCATGGCCGTCGGCCTGCACGCCAAGATCGTGTGGGCCGATCTCGAGTACGCGGCCACGATCGCGTTGCCGCTGTTCTGGCTGCAGGTCGCGGTCATCTACACCCGGCGTCGCGGGCTGTCGCGCATCGTGTGGGCCGGGCTGAGCGCGGCCGGCTGCGCTCTGTATCTGGGCATCGTGGTCAACCCCTACGGGTCGTTCCGCGGTCACCCCACGGTGGTCACGCACGGCGCGCTCAGCGCGCTGCACCCCGACTACGGCCCGTTGTGGAGCCTCGGCTGGGTGCCGCTCGAGTACAGCGTTCTGCTGGTCGCCGCCCTGTTGCTGGTGCGCACCATGACGCACGCGCACAGCATCCACGTGCGCCAGTCGCTGGCCCTGGTGGTGGCCTCGATCCTGCCCTTGGCGGGCGGCACGGCCTATGCGCTGCGCTTGTCGCCGTGGCCCGACTACAACCCGGCCATGGCGGTGCTCAGCATCTCGGGCCTGCTCATGGCCTACGCCCTGTTTTCGTGCCGGCTCTTCGATCTGGCGCCGCTGGCGCGCGACGCCGTGATCGAGCACCTGGCCGACGGAGTCATGGTGCTCGACGTGCAAGGGCGCCTGCGCGACTTCAACCCCGCCGCCGCGCTTTCGTTCCCCGAGCTCGAGAAGGACTGCATCGGCAAACCCATAGCCGAGCTCTTTGCCGCACGGCCCGACATCGGCGCCGTTCTGCATGAGGCGGCGCGAGGATTGACGGAAACAGGCCAAAGGGAGCGTCTTTCAGGACGCAGCTGGGACGTCGAGAGCGCCGCTTCGGGCGCCCCCGCCGCCGGCGCCCCCGCCGCCGGCGCTGTCCCTGCCGTGGGATCCCATGCGGCTGGCGCCGGCGCTGCGAAGGACGCCGAGCCGCTCGTGCGCCGGCCTCACGTCTTGAACCTGCGGGCCACCACGGTGGCCAGCGGGGCGGGCACCGTGCTGGGCCTGGCCGTCGTGGTGTGCGACGTGACCGAGCGCGTGGCCCTGCTCGACGACGCGCTGCGCCTGGCGACCACCGACGGCCTCACGGGTGTCCTCGCACGGCGCCGCTTCACCGAGCTTGCCGAGCTCGAAGTCGCCCGCGCCGCCGCGCGCGGGGCGCCGCTCACCGTCTTGCTGCTCGACCTCGATCGCCTGAGTGTGGTCAACGACACGCACGGCCACGTCGCCGGCGACCGCCTGCTTAGTGCGGTGGCTGTGGGCTGGCAGAACCAGTTGCGCGAGGGTGACCTGATGGGTCGGCTGGGCAGCGACGAGTTTTGCGTGCTGCTGCCGGCGACCGACTCCAACGAGGCGCGGCCCATCGCCGAGCGCCTGCGCAGTTCCACCCCGCAGTGCTCGCCTTGGGGCGAGGGAGCGCCCTGGCGCTGCACCGTGAGTATCGGCATGGTCACGGCGCGGCACAGCCGGCTGGACGACAGGTTCGGCGAGCTGCTCGACGCGGCCGACCGGGGGCTCTACGTCGCCAAAGAGGGCGGCCGCGACCGCGTGGTCGTAGCCAGCGCGCCCGGGGAGCGGGTGCCCTTCGCCGGAGCGGCCATCACCTGAGCTGCATGAACCCGGCCGCTTCGCAGGCGGCCAGCATCCTGCGGACGTCGTCGTAAGACGACGGGTCCGCGGCCACGAAGCGCCCGACCAGGCCAAGCGCCAGGCGCTCGCGCACCAGCGCCTCTTCGTGCAGCGACGTCACGGCTTGCCGGATCTCGTCGCGCAGCGTTGCCGGCAAGCGTTTCGACACCGTCACCGGCGGGCTCGTCGAGGGCCCGAGCGCGTCGACGGCGCGCAGGGAGTGGGCCAGTGACGGGTCGTCGCGCGTGGCGACGGCGAGCACCTGCGAGTCGATGGCCGCGCCGTCTACCGCGCCTTCGGCGACCAGGCGCATCGACTCCGCGTGCGAGCCCGTCTCGACGACGCGGCCAAAGAAGCCGTGTGTCTGCGCGATCTCGACGAGGTGGTAGCGTGTGATGCCGTAGCCCGAGTGCGACAGCGGCTCGCTGCACGCCCAGGAGCCGCCGCGCAGGTCGAGAAACGACGTGGCGGCGCTGCCGCTTGGGACGATGACGTCGGAGTAGTACAGGGGCTGGCCCGCGTAGCGGGCGCCCTCGAGCACCGGCGCGGCGACCGGCACGGCCGGCGCGATGCCGCGGCGTTCGAACCAGACGTACGGCAGGCCGCAGATGAAACAGACGTCGTTTCTGTCGATCGTCCAGGCCTCGGCGTGGGTCTCGACCACGAGCTCCGTCGCGACACCGAGCCGGCGTCCGACCTCATCGGTGACGGCCTGGTAGACCGGCAACATGGTGGGCGCGAGAAACGTGGCGAAGCGCAGTCGTTCCATGAGCCTCTTCGCGATCCGGACGCACGTGGGAGTCGCTTCGCGCATGGTACCGCACGCGACCGCGCGCGCGTGGCCTTGTCGGCGCTCGCATCTGTCTGGGTCGCAGGCCGATGGTGGCATACTCCAGAGCACGTAGACAGTCGCTTCTGTAGGTGATGAGGAGGTCGAAACGTCCAGGAGACATCGCCCCGCGGCCGAGCAAGACGCCACGGTGGTCGGTTCCCGTCAAGCCGTTCTGGGACCGCCATCCGCGGCGGCCTCGGTGCACGAGACCGCCCGGGGGCTGGGGCCGCGGGAGCCTCGCGGCGGGCACGAGTTCGCGCGCCTCGCGGCGAGCCGGTCCGACATGCCGCTCATGGCCGACATGCTGGCCCGCGAACGCTCCGTCGTCCGGAGCTGGGTCGTCGAGAACGCCACCGGCCCCCGGGTGAGCGAACGCGCCGATGACGACCGCCGGCAGCTGCTCGTGGTTCCTGACTCGGTCGCCCTGGCCGGCGCGCGTGATGTCACCGCGGTGGGCTTCTTCGGGCAACTCCGCGCCGGGATCGACCACACCATCCTGTTCGACATCGAGGCCAGGTTGGCCGAGACCTTTGCCGACTACGCCGCGCTCGGCCTGCTCAGCTACTACGACCTCGGTGCCGAGCACGGGCGCTTCGGCAACCTCGTCCTGTTCTCGCGCGCCGACGGGCCCGAGCTCTGGCATGCCAATCCGGCGCATCGTCAGGCGGTCGCCGTTGCGCCGCTGCACTACGAGTCGATCCGTCTTCACCGGGGCCACATATCGGGGCCGTTCCTGGGCGCAGAGGCGCTGGTCGTCGAGCGCACGAGCTACCTCGACTTCCGCGACGAACGGCCCTGGCGAGCGACGCGCCTCTACTCCTGAGGCCGCGGCGCGCCCCGCGTCAGACGGTCGGCGATGCCGGTCTTGCCTGCCACGACGTCGCCGGGCTGCGGGGCGATCGGGCTGTGGATAAGTACTGCCGGCAATCCGGTTGTCTTTCGCGGGAAACGTGCATGAAGACGGTACCCGGGCGGCGGGGGCGTAAAGCATGGCGCCGTCGGGGGACACTCATGACCTGGGAGCAAAAGCCGAAGCGAGCGTTTCGCAAGGGACATCCGAAAGGGAGCACCATGGACGTACAGCGCGCACGAGAGCTCGTCGCCGTCGAACGGCGGCGCATCGAGCAGGTTCTGGCCGACTTGCGCGAGGCCGAGAGCGGGCGCGAGCTTTCCAACGAAGATCAGCCGCCCGACCAGGCGTCGGACCTGACCGAGCTCGAGTACGCGGAGGGGTCGCAGGACGGCCTGGACCAGCGCCTCGCGGCGCTCGAGCGCGCCGAAGCGCGGCTCGCCGCGGGCACCTACGGCAAGTCGATCGAGAGCGGTCGGCCCATACCCGACGGACGCCTGGAAGCCGATCCGCTCGCTGAACTGACGATCGAAGAGGAGCGGCTTCTGGAGCGCAGCGCGTAGCACAACGGTTTTTGCGCTCGGCTGGCGCGGGAACCCGACGGCATGAGTCGTAAGTCAGGACGAGCCCGGAGGCGACCATGCCCCTCTACATGGACATCCACAAGATCGACGGCGGCGTCTCTGCCGACGACGTAGCCGAAGCGCATCGCAAAGACGTGGCCACGCAGCAGGAACGCGGCGTGAACTACAAGAAGTACTGGGTCGACGAACAGGCGGGCCGGATCTTCTGCCTGGTAGAGGCGCCGAGCGCGCAGGACGCAAGTGAGGTGCACCGCGAGGCGCACGGTCTCGTCGCCGACGAGATCTACGAGGTGCAGGAGGGCTGAACCATCAAGGCGGGGCATGGCTGAGATCGAGCTCACGTCGGGCGCGCTGATCGTGCGCGTCACCGGCGTCGATCGCATCTTGGCGCTGAAAAGCGAGCTGACCGTGCCCCTCGAACACGTCCTGGGGGTCGCCCGCGACACCGAGGAAGCGCGGAGCTGGCATCACGGCGTGCGGGCCCCGGGGACGGATGTGCCCGGCGTGATCACGGCCGGCACCTTTCACGAGCATGGCGAGCGCGTCTTCTGGGACGTGCATCACCCCGAGCGCGCGATCGCCCTCAGCCTGCGCGACGAGAGCTACGCGAAGCTCGTCATCGAAGTCGACGACCCCGAGGCGGTCATCGCCGCGGTCGAAGCCGCGTTGGGCGGCCGCTGACTCCCACTCGACCCTGCCGACCGGCGCGGCATGGCGAGAAGGTTCTCGCGCGCCGCCGCCCTCTTGCCGCTTACCGGGACGGCGAGGAGCAGCGAGGGGCCCCTGCGCGGACGGCGCCCCGTCGCGTGTGCGACGGGGCGCCGTTGTGCGCGCTTGTGGCCTTGAGTCGCGGCTGGGTCACTTAGCCTCAGGCGGCCGGTCCGCTGGCGAGCTGCACGGTGCTCGTGTGCTGCGCGCCCGACGTGTCGGTCCAGCCGATCGACACCTTGTCGCCGGGATGGTGGCTGCCCATCAGCGTGCTCAGCGTCGTCGGCGAATCGACGGCGTGGCCGTCGAGCGAGACGATGGTGTCGCCGGCCGTCAGGCCGGCCTGCGCCGCCGGCGCCCCGGAGACCACGCTGGCGACGAGCGCGCCCGAGGTGGACGAACCGGAGCCGCCACCGAAGTTGAAGCCACTCTGGGAGTCCGCTGACTCGAGACCCACGCCCAGGAAGGCGGTGGCGCCGACGTGCACCGTGGCCGAGGCCGTGTGCGTCTGGATCTGGTTGACGATCGCCATCGCCGTGTTCACCGGCACGGCGAAGCCCTGGGTGGACTGCGAAGTGCCGAAGCCGTTGCTGCTTGAGCCGCCGGCCGCGTCGATGCCGATCACCTGTCCGGAAGCGTCGACCAGCGGTCCGCCGGAGTCGCCGGGCTGGATGGCGGCGTTGGTCTGGATCATGCCGCTCAGCTGTTCGGAGCTGCCCGACGTCTCGTCGCCCGCCGTGATCTGCTGGTTCAGGGCGACCAATGAACCGCCCGCCGCGCTGGGCGTGCCGCCCACTCCGCCGGCGTTACCCAGAGCGACGACCGCATCGCCGACTGAGACCTTGGACGAGTCGCCGAGCTGCGCCGGCTTCAGGCCCGAGGCGTTCTGCAGCTGGATGAGGGCGATGTCGTGGCTGCGGTCGTAGCCCAGCACGGTGGCCGTGTAGGTCTGTCCGTTGCCCACGTCGGTGGCGCTGAGCGCCGTCGCGCCGTCGACCACGTGGTTGTTGGTGAGCACGAGGCCCGAAGAGTTCAGCACGATGCCCGTGGCCGCCGCCTGACCGGACTGATAGCCCAGCGTGACGTTGATGTCGACCAGGGCGGGATCGACCGCCGCGGCGAGCGCGCTCATGTTGCTGGGTGCGCCGGTCGCCGAGCTCGACGAGCCGCCCGACGACGAGCCGGTCGACGACGAGCCGTCGCCGTTGCCGAACGGGAAGCCGCCGGAGCCGGAGCCGGAGCCGGAGCCGGAGCCGACCGACGAGCCGCTCGACCCGGAGCCGCCGACGGTCGAGCCGCCGGTGGCGCTCGACGCGGAGCCGCCCGCCGGCTGTGCCTGCGCCGTCGTGGTGGGGTGTGACTGCCAGAAGCCGTGGCTGATGGCGACGCCCAGGAACGTACCCGCGACGACCAGCAGCGCGGTCGCGCCGACTCGCGCCAGGCGATGCTTGCGGCGCGGCGCGCCTGCCGCCGGATGGTAGGGGGCCGCCACGCCTTCGTCGGGCGGCAGCGGGGGATCGAAGTCCTGGCGAGGCGGCGCTATGAACGTCGCGTCGCTTCCGTGCGGCGGCCTCCAGCCGCCGCCCGGCAGGGGCGTCCAGCCGGCCTCGGACGACGGTGCGCCCCAGCCGACGGCACGCGGCATCGATGCTTGAGCCTGGTCGCCCGGCGTACGCGGCCCGGGTGTCGGGGAGCCCCAGTCGCCCTGCGGGGCGCTCCAGGGGGTGTTGGGCGCGCCCGCCGGCGTTTGTCCGAGGTCGATTCGCGTGGTGTGCGCTTCGTCGGGATCGAGCCTGTCGTACGGCCTGCCCGGCGACGATGGATCTGACATGGTGCCTCCGTAGCTTCGACTTGTCACCGTAAGGAGCACCGCTTCGCGCGATCGCTGCGCGGCCCTCGGCCCCGGTGTGCGTTTCTGCCTCGCTACGGTTGTAACCGGCCGCACTGAAGAGTCCCTGAGCGTTTCCTGTGCTTCTCCTTTGAGTCGCACCGTTCGTTCGATGTAGCGTTCACGCGTAAGGTGCGCGCGCCCTCGCGTGGCGTGCGCACCGCGAGGGCGCGCCGTGCCCGTGATCCGGCCGGGCGCGCTTGGATATCGTTCGAGGAGGCGCGAGCAATTGGCCGGCCAAGTGCGCTACATCGTCCTGTCAGACTTACATCTCGGGGCCGAGAACAGCATCCTCACCCGCCTGCAGCAGGGCACGACGCTGGCCGACGTACAGCACCCGAGCCCGGTCATGACCGTGCTGGTCGACTGCCTGCGGTGCGTCGTGTCGGGGAACGAGAGCGGCGAGCTGCCCACCATGATCGCCGCCGGCGACCTGGTCGAGCTGTCGCTGGCTTCGCCGTCGCTGAGCCTGCCGGTGGTGGCGCAGTTCGTCGACGCGCTGGCGGGCGATGGGGCGCCGGTCGTGGCCAGCGACGCCATCTTCATTCCGGGCAATCACGACCACCACCTTTGGGAGCTCAGTCGCGAGCGGCTGGCGGTCGACTACCTGCGCTCGGGCATGCCGATCGAGAAGGGCCCGACGTCCTGGCATACGTCGTCGATGTTCCTCGAGCGGCCGCCTTTCTACGAGGCGCCCCTGCTCGAAGCGGCGCTCGACTACCTGCGCAAGTCAGCGCGCGCCAAGATCCGCGTCGTGTACCCCGTGCTCGCCCTGACCTCGCCCGACGGCGGGCGCGCCGTACTGATCACGCACGGCCACTACATGGAGCGCGTGGGCACGCTCTTTTCGGCTATGGCGCGAGTGGCCGATCCGTCGACCCCGCCGCTCGTTGACGTCGACGAGATCGAGCGCGAGAACTGGGCCTGGGTCGATTTCTTCTGGGGTTCGATGGGCCGCTCGTCGCGCGCCGGCGCCCTGGTCGAGAAGCTCTACGACTCCATGCAGGATCCGCGCGCCGTGCAGACCATGCTCGGCGGCCTGGCCGTGAGCGTCACCAAACGGCAGAACCCGCTGCTCGCCAGGCTGGAGGGCTGGGGCATACGACGCGCCGCCGGCCACATCGTGGCGGCGCGCCTGCACGAGCGTGAGCGCGACCGCACCGGTGAGGTCATCACCGCCAACTCGCGTCACGGTCTGGCAGCCTACCTGACCGCCGTGCGTCACAGCTTCGCCCGGGAGTGGGACCGGCCCCTGCCCGGCGACGTGACCATGGTGGTCGGCCACACGCACAAGCCGTTCAGCCAGTGGTGGAGCGATCCCGAGTGGCCGGCGGGCGGCATGCGCGTCGTCAATTCAGGCGGCTGGGTGGTCGACCACGTCGTGCCGCAGCCGCTCATGGGCGGCGCCGTCGTGCTGGTGAGCGACGAGCTCGACGTCGTCTCGCTGCGCATGTATCAGCAGCTGGGCACGCCGTCGGCGTGGAGGATCGCGGTAGAGGCGGTCGAGCCGACGCCCGGCGGCGAGGCCTTCGCCGCGCACGTCAGGAGCCTCGTGAAGCCCGGCGAGCCGCCGTGGTCGACCTTTGCCGCCGCGGTCGACGAGCTCGTCGGCGAGCGTCGCGAGGCGATGCGCGAGATCCTCGAGGGCGACCTCAAGCTGCTGCGCGACTGAGCTCTGGTCAGTGCCGCAGGTTCGCCACGCCCTGTGCGGCGAAGAGCACGCCCATCAGCCCGAACACGATCATCAGGATGACGCGGTCGTAGCGGGTGAGCCAGCCCTGCAGCCGGCCGAGCTGCTCGCGCGCCCACGCGGGGCGCACGAGGTAGAGAGCCAGCGGCGCGGCGACGGTCGACAGGGCGACGGCGACGAAGAAGGCCAGCGCGGCCGCCTGCTGGGGTGTGCTCGACCCCGACGTACGGATCTCGCCGGCGCCCGCCGAGAGCAGTGCGTAGTTGGTCAGGGCGAAGGCCAGTACGACGGCCGCGCCCAGCCCGGCCTTGTCGATCAATCGCATCCAGCCCGGCTTTTCGTCGGTGCGTCTTGGTCGAGCCCGCCACTGCGCCACGAAGAGCGCCAGAAAGACGACGCCGAACAGCGTCTGGGCGGCGGCCTGCGCGGTGGTCGCGGAGCCGCGTGCCGACTCGCTGCCCAGCACGAAGATCGTCAGCACGCCGAGCGTGAGCATGACGACCACCATCGCGATGAGGAAGGTGAAGGCGTTGCGTCGCCCGTGGTCGCCGGCAAGAAGGGTCACCACGGCGACGATCGGCACCGGGTTCACGGCGATGGCGAGTGCCGGCACGAGAAGGCCGGCAAGCAGGCTGCTCATGCGGGGCGGCCTTTGCCGAACGCGGCCGGGGGCCGCTTCGTGTGAGGTGCGGCTCTCAGGCCGGGGCGATGGTGACGGTGATCGTCTGGGGGTCTGCGAGGCGCTTGACCGCCCATTTGTGAACGTAGAGCGTGCCGATCACGATCGGCTGGTCTGTCTCGGGCTCTTCGTAGCGCACCGTGTTCTTGGTCTCTTTGGCCATCGTCAGGGTGATGGTGAGCGGCTCCATCGGGCCTCGCTTCGGCGGGGTGGTCGGACGACTGAGAGTATCACCGTCGGGCGTTCGATGCGTCCGACCAGCAACTGCCTGCCCAGCGGGGTGAGGCGCGCGTTACCATGAGCCGTGAGGGCCCTCCTTCTCGGTTCTTGGCTTAGGCACCAACAACCGATGAAGGACGGGCCCTCACCTGTCAACAAGGTTGTGACTCAGAACACCTAGGCATGTGTCGCGCTGGCCCGATAGATCGGGGCCAGCGCCGCGTAGAACTGCCGGTACGTGCCGTACATGCGCTCGTAGACCGCGTGGTTTTCGGGCTGCGGGTCGAAGACGGCCTTGACCTGGATCAGGTCGTCGACGGCGTCCATGCTCGGGTAGACGCTCAGCCCGACCGCCACGGTGAGCGCCGCGCCCATGGCGCCGGCTTCGAGCGGGTTTTCGACCACGTTCAGGCGTCGTCCGGTGACGTCGGCGATGATCTGGGTCCAGAGCGGGCTCACGCTGCCGCCGCCGATGGCCTGCATCTCGTCGATCGCGAAGCCCACCTTCTCCATGGCCTCGATGATCCAGCGGATGTGAAAGGCGATGCCCTCCATCACCGAACGCGTCAGGTGGGCCCGGCTGTGTCCCATCGAGAGCCCCAGGAAGCCCCCCCGCGCATAGTGGTCGAGCACCGGGGCGCGCTCGCCCGACAGCCAGGGCGTGAAGAACAGGCCGTCGCTGCCCGCCGGGGCGGTCGCCGCGAGCTCGTCGAAGACCTGGTAGGTCGACACGCCGCGCTCTTTGGCGAGGCGCGCCTCTTCGCCGCCCAGCAGGTTGCGGTACCACTGCAGCGCGCCGCCGCCGGTCTCCATCTCGCCGGCGATCACGAACTTGTCGGGGTCGATGTGGTTGAGCGCCCAGAACGGCTTGTCGGGGTCGTTGCGCAGCGTCGAGCTCGACACGCCCACCCAGGTGGCCGTGCCGATGCACAGGTGGGCCTTGCCCTCGCGGTTGGCTCCCGAGCCCGACTGCGCCACCGCCACATCGCCGGCGCACAGCACGACCGGCGTACCCGCCGGCAGGCCGGTCTGCGCCGCCGCCGCCGCGGTCACCTCGCCGATCACCTTGGTGCAGGGAAACGCCGGCGGCAGCTTGTCGACGGGAATGCCGAGGCGGTCGCAGACCTCCTGGTCCCACGTCTTGGTGTGGGGGTTGAACAAAAAGAAGACGCTGGCGCCGTGCCAGTCGATGGCCACCTCGCCGGTCAGCTTGAAGAGGATGTACTCCTTGCAGTCGAGCAGCCAGCGGGTGCGCTCCCACAGGTCGGGGCGCTCCTCTTTGAGCCAGAGGATCTTGGGCACCACGTCTTTGGCGGTCGGCATGTTGCCGGTGTGCTCATAGAGGAAGGCCTGCATCTCGTCGGTGAGCAGGCGGTCGGCCTGCGCCACGCTGCGCACGTCGAGCCAGCTCAGCATGCGCGTCACCGGGCGGCACTGCTCGTCGACCGGCAACAGGTTGAACATCTGCGCCGAGACGCCCACGCCGAGCACCTCGGCGGGGTCGATCCCGGACTTGGCGAGCACCTCGCGGGTGGTGGCCGCGACGGCGTCCCAGAGCTCGTCGGGGTCTTGCTCGGCCCAGTCGGGGCGCGGCGTGTAGATCTCGTAGGGCTGGTAGGCGGACTCGACGATGCGGCCCTCGAGGTCGGTCAGGACCGCCTTGTCGCCGCCGGTGCCCGTGTCGTGGGCCAGTATGTACTTCTTTGCCATGCGCGTTCGCCTTTCCACGAGAGGGGTGCCTCGACGACCTGGGGGTAAGGGCGGCGCGACGGCCACTTGGGGGGGCGGGCCGTCGCGCCGCTCGCGCCGCCCGCGAGCGGGCGGCAGGGTAGCGGAGTCGCTGTCAGCGCTCCGAGTTCGCGGAGACCTTCTCGGGGTCGATCGCCTCGCCGGGCATGGTCATGGAGCGCCCGGTCGCCAGCATGTAGACGAAGTAGACCAGACCGATAGCCACCATGACGACGACGTAGATCCAGGGGTCTTTGAACGACGCGTCACGGAAGATCGACAGCTCGAAGACGAGCCACACCAGCGAGATGATGATGACGGGCCACTCCCAGGCGCCGAGGTTGAAGCCGCCGGGCACGTGCGGCAGCTTCTTGCGCGCGAACATGAAGAGGATCACCGTGATGAAGTAGATGATCGCCGGCATGAGCGTGGCGGCGCTGAACAGCTTGAACAGGGCACCGGTGCTCTGCGCGAAGGCGGCCAGCACGATCTCGAGTACGACGCCCACCACGACCGTCGCGATGAGCGGTGTGCGGTACGACTTGCTGACACGGCGCATGGCCTTCCAGCCCGGGAAGCGCTCGTCGCGCGACATGGCCCAGGCCACGCGGCTGGCCGTGATGTAGATCACGAGGCCGCAGGCGAAGATCGAGAAGAACACCATGACGAGGAAGATCTTGCCGACGACAGAGCCCAGCACGTGGTCGACGATGTCGGCGACCGGCGTGCCCGACGAGGTCAGCGACGGGATGTTCCAGGTGGCGATGGTGATGGCGACCAGGAAGAGAAAGCCGAGCACGCCCGAGAGCAGCACCGACATCCACATGGCGCGCGGCACGACCTTTTCGGGCTCGTTGGTCTCTTCGGCCAGGTTGCCGCAGGCCTCAAAGCCCACGATGGTGAAGGCGCCCAGCAGGAAGGCCAGCACCCAGGGACTGTCGTGACTGATGGTGCCCAGACCGAAGTAGGGGTGCGTGGCGACGGCGCCGCGGCTGAAGAGATGCCCCCAGTAGAGCTTGTTGGTGATGGCGCCCACCACCACGATGAGGATGGTCAGGCCGCCGATGCCGATCAGCTCGGTGCCCACGGCGACGTTATTGACGCGTTCCGACCAGACCGTCGAGAACATGATCAGCAGGCACTGCACGCCGATCACGAGGGCGGTCACGATCCAGGTGTTGGCCGTTGTGCCGGTATAGCCGAACAGCGCCGGCGCCACCGCCGAGGCGACGGCGTAGTCGACCGCTACGACGTCGACGATGAGGAATGCGAACATGAACCAGCCCACCAGCCAGCCGATCAGCGGGTTGGCCAGGCGCGACATCCATTGGTAGGTGTAGCCGGCCAGCGGCATGCGCGAAGCGAGCGAGCCGAACACCAGGGCGACCATGAGCTGCCCCACGATGACGATCGGCCACGTCCAGATGCCGAGCGGCCCCGACGAGTTCAGGACGGCGCCGTAGGTGGTGAAGATGCCGGTTGTGATCGAGATGAACGAGAATCCGATCGCAAACGATGCGAAGCGGTGCAGCGTGCGGTCGAAGTCTTGCTCGTAGCCGAACTTGCTGAGCTCCTTTTCGGGAGCGGCTTTGGTTTCCACGGGACTCCCCCTCTCTTGCCTTGTAGTACTGTCGGCGGCCCGACGGCCGCCTGCGTCACGAAAACGACGGCCGGTTTCAGCGCTCGTTCAGGGGCCCTCCTTGGTGCACGAGACTCTCGGCGAGCTCCCCTGACTCCGCCCGTTCCACAGGGGCGATCAGCACGGTCACGCCGGCCGCTTCGAGGCGCTCGAGCTCTTGCTCGTCGGCGCCGTCGTCGGTGATCACCGCGGTCAGGGCATCGACGTTTGCGACCTTGCGCAAGGCCACCTTGCCGAGCTTGGAGGAGTCGGCCAGCACGTAGCTTTCGGCGGCGTGTTGCAAGATGACGCGGCGCGAGGCGATCTCGTCGGGGTAGTAGTCGGTGAGGCCCATCTCGGGGTGTACGCCCCCGGAGCCCAGGAAAGCCTTGTCGGCGAAGTAGTCGCGAAAGAAGGCCTCGCTGACCGGTCCGAAACAGGCGAGGTCGCCGGGACGCACCCGGCCGCCCGACGTGGTCACTTCGATGCCCTCGCGGTCGGCCAGCGCGTTGGCCACGAGCAGCGAGTTGGTGAGTACGATGCCGCGGTGACTGCGCGGCAGCTCGGCGGCCAGCTCGGCGACGCTCGTGCCGATGTCGAGGATGAGCGTGTCGCCGGGCTTGATGAGGCTCGCCGCCAGCCGGGCGATGGCGATCTTGCGATCGCGGTGTCGCATGCGGCGCTTCTCGAAGGTGGGCTCGAAGGCGCGCCCCGTCGTGCGCGTGGCGCCGCCGTAGACGCGGCGCACCAAGCCGTCCTCTTCGAGGGCTACCAGGTCGCGACGGATGGTCTCGATCGACACGCCGAGCTCGCCGGCGAGCTCGGCGGGCTTGACCAGCGAGCGGCTGCGTACGCGCTCCATGATTACAAGACGTCGTTCTTCGGGTATTGCATCGCCCACGTCGCAACCCTCCCGGTGAGGAAGTTTGTGGAAGTCTAAGCACGTTGGTGGTTGCAACGCAATAAGTTGTGTCTCGAGTTTGCTCGCTTTGTAGGGGGAGTACACTCGTCCACAGGTCTCCACAGGCTTGTGGGCCGGGCGATTCGGCGGCACACTGGGCATCCGGCGATCCGACGTAAGTCAGGAGCCGCCGATCAAACGCTACCCGCCGGAGGCACTCATGTCCGCAGCCGAGACCCGCGTCGAGCACGACCTTCTGGGCGAGCGCCAGGTGCCCGCCGACGCCTACTACGGCATCCACACGCTGCGCGCGCGCGAGAACTTCCCCATCACTGGCATCCCCGTGTCGACCTACCCCGACCTGGTGAACGCCCTCGCCTCCGTGAAGCACGCCGCCGCCGCCGCCAACCGCGACCTCGGCCTGCTCAGTGCCGAGAAGGCCGCCGCCATCATCAGGGCCTGCGACGACGTGCGCTCGGGGCTGCTCCACGAACAGTTCGTCGTCGACGTCATCCAGGGCGGCGCCGGCACCTCGGCCAACATGAACGCCAACGAGGTCATCGCCAACCGCGCCCTGGAGCATCTCGGTCACGAGCGCGGCGAGTACCAGTTCCTGCACCCGAACGACGACGTCAATCAGGGGCAGAGCACCAACGACGTCTACCCGACCGCGGTGAAGGTGGCGCTGCGCTGGGCCGCCGGCCGTCTGCTCGATGCCATGGACGTGCTGCGCACCGCCTTTGCCGCCAAGGCCGCCACGCTCACCGACGCCGTGAAGATGGGGCGCACCCAGCTTCAGGACGCCGTGCCCATGACGCTCGGCCAGGAGTTCACCACCTATGCGGTCATGATCGGTGAAGACGAGCACCGCCTGGCCGAAGCCTGCCGGCTTATCGAAGAGGTGAACCTGGGGGGCACCGCCATCGGCACCAAGTTGAACGCGCCGCCCGGCTACTCGGAGGCCGCGATACGTTACCTGAGCGAGCTCACCGGCATCGCCCTGTCGATCTCACCGAACCTGATCGAGGCCACCCAGGACCCGGGGTCGTACGTGCAGGTCTCGGGCGTGCTCAAGCGCATCGCCGTCAAGGTCTCGAAGATCTGCAACGACCTGAGGCTGCTGTCGTCGGGCCCGCGGGCGGGGCTCGGCGAGATCAACCTGCCGCCGGTACAGGCCGGCTCGAGCATCATGCCCGGCAAGATCAACCCGGTCATCCCCGAAGTCGTCAACCAGATCGCGTTCGAGGTGATCGGCAACGACGTCACGGTGAGCATGGCCGCCGAGGCCGGGCAGCTGCAGCTGAACGCCTTCGAGCCCATCATCGCTCACTCCCTGTTCGAGAGCATCACGCACCTCGAGATGGGCTGCCTCACGCTCGCCGAGCGCTGCGTGGGCGGCATCACGGCGAACGTCGACCACCTCAGGGCTCAGGTGGAGAGCTCGATCGGCTTGGCCACCGCGCTCAACCCGATCATCGGGTACGCCCAAGCCACGGCCGTCGCCAAAGAGGCGGCCGCGACGGGCCGCACCGTGCAGGAGATCGTGCTGGCGCACGGGCTGCTGACGCGCGAGCGGCTCGACGAGGTCCTCAGCCCCGAAGCCCTGACGGGCTCCCCTTGCCGGGGGCCGTTGGGCTAGGCGTCGAGGCTGGCCTGCTCGACGACGAGACCGAGGTGCGCCGCCAGGGCAGGCGCGAGCGCGAGCAGCTGCAGGGCGTCGATCGTGGCGCCGCGCAGGCAGGCGACGCCCCGGAGGCCCGCGAGCTCGTTGCCGCGCAGGTCGCTGCCCGCAAGGGTGACACCGGCAAACTCAAGGCCTTCGAGGTCGCAGCCCGAAAAGCGCAGCTCGCTCAGGTCGCTTTCCATGAGCAGCGCGCCACGCAGGTCACAGCCTTCGAGCAGCGCGTGCGGACGCCCCAGATGAGTGAGCTTGGCGAGCTGCGCAAGGCAGTCGCGCAGGAACACGGCGGACATGCCGCCCCCGGTGATGCTGGCGCCGATGAAACGGCAGTCGAGGAAGGCGACGTCGGAGAGCTCGCAATCGAACCAGCGCGTGTTGGCGAAGTCGCAGGTCTCAAAGACGACCTGGCGGCAGCGCAGGCGGCGCAACTCGGCGCCTTCGAACCGGCAGCCCTTCACGCGGGCCGTCTCGAGCGACGAGGCGCCGAGCTGCTCGTCACGCAAGTCGAGGTCGAGCAGCTCGACGTCGAACAGCTCAGACTCGGCAGCGAGGCCGGCCGCGTCCATGCGCGAGAGTCCGGGCGGCAGCGCCGGCACGCCGGGCTGCGGCGGCCGTCGCCGTGCGCCGCCGCCCCGTCTGTGAGCGGCCGGACTCACCTCTAGTCGAGGAACTCTCTGAGCCGCCGCGACTCGCGATAGGCTTTGAGCTTGGCGAGCGTCTTGGCTTCGATCTGGCGGATACGCTCGCGCGTGACGCCGAAGATCTGCCCGACCTGCTCGAGGGTGCAGGGGTGCTCGCCTTTCAGGCCGAAGCGCAACTCGATCACCTTGCGCTCGCGCTGCGTGAGCGTGGAGAGGGCCTGGCTCAATTCCTCGGAGCGCATGATCTCGCTGACGGCCTGGTGCGGCTCGACCGCGTCGCGGTCTTCGATGAAGTCGCCGAGCTGCACGTCCTGGTCTTCGCCGACCGGCGTCTCCAGGCTGACCGGCTCCTGGCTGATCTTCAGGATCTCGCGGATCTGTTGCGGCGTGGACTCCATCTCGGCGGCTATCTCTTCGGGGGTGGGCTCGCGGCCGAGCTCGAGCGTGAGGTGCCGCCGCACGCGCGACACGCCGCTGATCTTGTCGACCATGTGCACCGGAATGCGGATGGTGCGCGCCTGGTCGGCGATGGCGCGGCTGACGGCCTGGCGGATCCACCAGGTGGCGTAGGTCGAGAACTTGAAGCCGCGCCGGTAGTCGAACTTCTCGACGGCGCGCATGAGGCCGAGGTTGCCCTCCTGGATCAGGTCGAGCAGGGGCAGGCCGCGGCCGACGTGCCGCTTGGCGGTCGACACCACGAGGCGCAGGTTGGCCTCGATCAGCCGGCGCTTGGCTGCCATGTCGCGGCGCTCTATGCGCTTGGCCAGGGCGACCTCTTCTTCGGCGGTGAGGAGCGGCACTTTGCCGATCTCCCTGAGATACATGCGCACGGGGTCGTTGCTGGCCGTCTTGATCGACAGATCGAGGGCCGGGACGATCGCCTCGCCGACGCCGGCCCCGACCACGCCGGAAAGGCCGTCGTCGGCCTCGACGATGTCGATGCCGAGGTCGCCGAAGAGCAGGAAGACGTTGTCGATCTGGTCGGGCGTAAGGTCGACTTCGGCCATCACGTCGGCGATGTGGGCGCCGTTCAGATAGCCTTGCTCACGTCCCTCGGCGACCAGCTCGTGCACTTCGGCAAACTCTGGCTCCAGGGCGGCGTGGGGATCGGTCACTGTCATCTCCTGCTTAGTCGAACAACGCGTCAAGCATGCCGTGAGCGCTTAGACTACAAGGGTAAGGGCCGGCGCGCCTCCCGGCCCCGCCGTCAAGACGACCGAACGGCCGTCGCCGCAGCATCTGGGCGGCGCCGACCAGGCCGCGTGAGCAAAGGAGTCGCCATGATCGACGTCGTGATCTGGTCCGATGTGGTGTGACCATGGTGCTATGTCGGCGTGGAGCGCTGGCGAGTAGCACTGCGGATGCTCGGCGAGAGCGCCGCGCAGGTAAGCTGGCGGTACGGCGCCTTCGAGCTCGACCCGAACGTGCCGGCCGAGGGCGTCGACGCGCACGACCACATGAAGGGCAAGTATCCGCCCGACCTGGTCGCGGAGATGCACGGGCGTCTGGCCGACATCGCTCACGACGAGGGTCTGCCCATGCGCGACCTGGGCGCGCCGTCGGCGCGGCCCAATACGTTCGATGCCCATCGCCTGCTGGCCGCGGCCCTGCACGACGGCGTCGCCCTTCACCAGGCGCTCGGCGACGAGCTGTTCGCGGCCTACTGGGCCCGCGGCGAGAACGTCGGCCTGCGCGACGTGCTGGCGAACGCGGCGGCGGCAGCCGGCCTGTCGCCGGAGCGCGTCGCGACCGTCCTCGACGGCGACGACCACGCGGCCGCCGTGCGCGCCGAGGAACACCTGGCGGCCGACCTCGGCATTCGCGCCGTGCCCGGCTTTGTGATCGCCGACCGGTTTCTGGTGAGCGGCGCGCAGCCGCCCGCCGCGCTCGCCGAGGCGGTGCGCAAGACGCTGGTCTAGCGCGCGACCGGAGTCGTCGGGCTACGTCACGTCGGCGGCGGCTACGTGCTGCAGCTCGCTGACGCCGGTGAGCAGCACGTAGCCGGCATTGTCGGTGACGTAGCTCGCCGCGACGGTGCCGGCGTAACGGTCGCCTTCCCACGTATCGAAGGTGATCTCACACTCCGCCCTGACGAGCGGGCAGCTGTCGGAGGGGACGTCTTCAAGCTCGACGTGCCAGCCGCGCGAGGTCTCGATGAGAACCGCGTGCGAGTGGGGCAGACTTGTGCCCTCGATGGCCACGAAGGTCAGTTCCTCGCTGCTTTTGGTCATGGCTGTCCTCCACACCTCGGGTGTTCGTGACGTGACTACCCGCCTCCCGTCGATGTGACTCCTCGACGGTCGTTGGCGACCTCGCGAGACGCGTGGCGCACCGTCGCGTGCGACGACGCGGCTTGCAGGAACTTCGCTCAGCACGTACGCTCCCGGCGTTTAGTGGGGCAAAGGGGGCGATTGAAATGGCTGAAGGCCTGACCTTCGAGCAGGTCAAGAAGGCCAGGGTGTTCGCGTGGCACGGACTGCACTACATCTTTGCCAACGACACCCTGTTGCGGGTACTCACGTCGGTCGGCCTCGACGCGAAGGCGAGCGCCCCGGACTCCGCTCCCATGACCGTGAGGCCGAGCAGCCTGCGCGGTACCGAGCATCTCCTCGACGACGGCTGGCACCACCTCGACGGCTGCACCTGCCGCTTCTGCGCGTCGCACGAGCACCAGCCCGGCAACGCCGCCGAGAGTCGCGGCTGCTGTGGGCGCCCGACGGCCTAGCAGATGGGATGAGAAGGCCAGCCTCCCACGGGGTACCGTGAGGT
>CAZFJE010000007.1:0-40057 GCA_964519555.1 uncultured Thermoleophilia bacterium | reverse complement strand
AAGCAGTGGAGGTGATGCGTTTGGAACCCAAGATCGCTACCCGCATGGGTGACGGCTCGCTCGTCGAGATGACCCGCTCCGAGATCAAGGCCGATATCGAAGACGGCACTCAGCAGGCGGCCAAGCGGGCCAAGACCGAGCCGCTCACGCCCGACGAGCAAGACCATCTGCTCGACATCTACGCCTCGTCGGCGCGCTTCACCGCGGTCGACATAGGCGAAGAAGTCATCATGAGCAACGACGGCACCGGCACCAAGCACATCGGTAACCGGGTGCAGGACCTGCAGACCTACGAGCAGGTCGTCGGCATCGACATGGTCGAGCTCTGGCAGATCGACTACTCGTACAAGGCCATCAAGACCAACGTGGCCCACGAAGGCCAGACCATGAAGATCGCCCAGATGCTCTGCACGAACCCCGTGCAGTACGGCGCGATGCCCGACCTGGGCCGTTACTCCAAGCCCGACGGACCTATTCCCAACTGGTCCGAGCTGCTGCCGCTCATGAAGGTCGACGAGGCCCGTGCGGCTCAGCTCGAAGCCTGCGACATGCTGGTCGAAGACATCAACTACGTGGCCGACCACATGATCGAAGCCGGCGCCGACGGCATCGACATGGACACCACCGGCGCGGCCGGCGACGCCGACTTCCTCGCCGGCCTCACCGCCTGCCGCATGCTGCGCGAGAAGTACCCGTGGCTCGGCATCGAGATCGGCATGGCGAGCGAGTTCGTGCTCGGCATGCACGGCCAGCTCACCTTCGACGGCGAGCGCCTGGCCGGCATGTGGCCTAAAGACCAGGTGCGCATGGTGCAGGCGGCCGGCGCCTCTATCTACGGTCCGGCCATCAACATCAACACCGGCAAGTCGACCGCCTGGAACATCGCCCGGGCCATGACGTTCATCAAGCCGGCGGCCGAGATCGCCGAGATCCCGGTGCACGTCAACGTGGGCATGGGCGTCGGCGGCGTGCCGACCTGCGTCTACCCGCCGGCCGACGCCACGTCACGCGCCTCCAAAGCCTTCGTCGAGATCCTCAAGATCGACGGTTACTAGGTAGGCACGGGCGATTCCCAAGGCATGGAGTCTGCCCACGTGCAGGCTTCGGGCATGGGCGGAATGCGCACCGCGGGAGATCTCGTGGCACGCATGCAAATGACCCGGAGAATGCGCTTGAAAGAGGCCAAGGCCTACGTCGCCGACAAACTCGGCTGCGGGGTCCGCGACCTGTCCGATCCGATCGCCATGGAGCAGATCCGCGGCGACAAGGGGTTGGGGCTGTTGCCTCACACCTCGGCGGTGCGCCCCGGCGAAGCCGGCATGATCGAGGCCAAGTTCAACATCGCACGCACGCTCGATATCCCCATCAACTGCGTCGAGCGCTTCAAGGAGCGCGCCGGGCTGTAAGCGCGGCGATCGTCTGTACGACGAAGAAACGACGGCGGGGGCGCGGCAGAGCCGCGCCCCCGCCGTCGTTTTTGTCGGCGTGTCGTTCCCGGCGCCGCCGCGCCCGGCGCTGTGACGCTCGCGCTTCGAGCGCGCCGCGTCGCTACTTGAGCGGCGCCTGCAGCGTCGCCGTGCCGAGCGGTTCGACCGCCAGGCCTGTGGCGAACGCCGCGTTGAAGGCGCCCAGGAAGTTGGCGTTATAGGAGAGCGCGATGCCGGTGACCTTCACGTAGGTGCGGCCGTGGATGCGCGGCAACGTGATGTGCATGCCCGCCAGGCTCTGGGTGAGGATCGTCGTGCGAGTGCCGTTCACGAGGGCGGTCCAGCCGGCCGTCGTGCCGACCCCTGCGCGCCACGCCGGGAGGGTGAGAGTCCGCAGCGTGCCGGCGGCGTAGTGGATGAACACGATCCCGCCCTTCGACCTGAACGTGCCTTGCAGGGTCGAGGTGTTCCACGTACCGCCGTAGACCGGCATGACGACGCGCGGTCCGGGCACGTTGAACCGCTCTACGGCGGGCGCGAACGGATAGAGAGGATACCCCGCCCCGACGAAGGTGGCGAAGAATGGGTCGAGAGTGACGACGATCGTTCCGGAGCCCAGACTGCGAGACGCGGCGTCGGCCGACGCCGGCAGGAGTGCCGGCAGCGCTATCAGGGCGACGGCGGCGAGCAGGGCAAGGCGCGTGCGTGTCTGTTTCATCGAGACCTCCCTCGTTCTGGTCATGGGGCCGTCTGTCGGCCCGCATAGAAGAGGGGTACCCGCCCGTAGGCGGTTGCGTGCCGATTCACTGTTTGCGCCCATGGGCGGGTCGGGCGTGGCACGGTGCGGCCCGCCGGGGGAGAGGCCTCGCCGTGCGGGTCGCCTGCGCGAGCTAGTCGCGTACCGAGCCCGGCGCCGGAGCGGCGGCGTGGATGTCCATGACGGCCTGGAGCAGCTTGACGGCCTCGTCGTGGGGGCGCTGGAACGAGTTGCGCCCCATGATCGTGCCGAATGCGCCGCCCGCCGCGCACTGGCGGTTCTCTTCGAGGACGGCGTCGATGCCCTTGGCCTCGCCGCCCGAGAAGATGACGATGCGGCGGCCGGCGAAGGCGCCCTGCACGACGGCCTTCACGCGGTCGGTCAGCGTGTCGACCTTGATGGCGGCCTTGTGGATGCGCCGGGTTTGCTGGCGTGTGCGCCGGCGCCCCGGTCGCCGGGTCGGCCTGCGCCCAGATGATGCCCCGGATGGTGCTTCTGGTCGCGTGGGCGCCGCTCAGCGGGTACCCTTCTGCCATGATCCACGCACCGACAGACGACCCCGTCGTCATCGTGCAGCACGAGGCCGCGGCGCACGCCGGCACGCTGCTCGAGACGCTCGTCAACGCCGGGCTCACCGTCGACGTACGCCAGCTCCACGCCGGCGCCCGCGTGCCGGCCGTCGAGGAGCTCGGCGAGATCGCCGGACTCGTCGTGCTGGGCGGTTCGATGAACGCCGACCAGGCTGCCGAGTTTCCCTTCATCGACCGCGAGCGCCGCCTGCTCGTGGCGGCCGTCGAAGCCGGCTTGCCCGTGCTCGGCATCTGCCTGGGCGGACAGCAGCTCGCGGCCGCCGTCGGCGGCCGCGTGTACGCCCGCGCCGTGCCCGAGGTGGGCTGGCTGCCGGTCGAGATCGTGCGCTCCGACGGCCTGCTGCGCGGCATCGAGTCGCCGTTCTGCGCGCTGGAGTGGCACGCCCAGTCGTTCACCGTACCGGCCGAGGCCGAGGTGCTCGCGCTGCGCTCGGGCGATCCCGGCGTGCAGGCCTTTCGCATGGGACGCCGGGCCTGGGGCGTGCAGTTCCACGCCGAGGTCGACGAGAGCATCTTGCGGTTCTGGCTGGCGCGCGACAACAAGGGGGTGGCGCGCCGCGACCCCGAGCTCCACGCGCGGCTGGTGGCTTCGATCGCGCAGGTGGTCGCCGACTCGCGGCTGCTCTGCCGCCGCCTGGTCGAGAACTTCGTGGCGGCGTTCTAGGCGAGCCGACGAACGCCGCCGGGCCTTTGGGGTGGCGCGGTCGGTGCGGCCGTCAGGCGACGCGCGCTTCGGCGATCGTAGGGGCCGGCAACAGCTTATGCAGGCGTACCTGCGTGCCGCCCGCCACGCGAAACTCGACGCGGTCCATCAGCTCGACCATCAAAAAGAGCCCGCGGCCCGATTCGCAGTAGGCGTCGGGCTCGGGGCAGGCCACCGGTACCGCCAGGGCGAGCCCGCCGCCGTAGTCGCGTACGGTGGCCACGACCTCGTTGCTGTTGATCACGATCCAGGCGCGCACGCCGCGCGGGCTCGCCGCGAAGCGCAGGGCGTTCATGCAGGCCTCCTGGACGCACGTCAGAACGTCGTAGGTGACGTCGGCCGGCAGCGCACGTCTCTGCAGATACAGGCGCAGCTCTTCGCGCATGGACTGCAGTTCGCTGATGTCGTGAGCAGTGACCATCCGGCCGTTCGCCTTCACCTTCAAAACCCTCCCCGCTAAACGGTCCCCACATGGCGCGTAAGCCAAGCACGCGGGGGGGCGCCCGGCCGGCGAGCGATCGCCCCTTAGGCACGTCTTCTGCGCTGCGCGGCGCAGACCTTCCCGAGAGCCGTTGTAGCCGTGCGCCGCGGGCCAAGCAGCGATCGGCACGGCTGCGCCGCTGCCCCGCGCTTTACGTCGTGTCGCCCGCCGGTTCTGTACACTGACGGTCGGCGAGCGAGGTTCCGGGAGGACCATGGCACAGCAGACGATCGACCACGACTGGCTGGCAGAGCTCTGCCAGCGCACCGACGACATCCTCTGGGCCGGCTACCGGTACTCGCAGGGGGCAAGCGACGCACCGTGGCCGCGCGTGCTGTTCCCGCTCAAGGGGCACGAGCCGCGCGTCGGCGAGCACGAAGCGCGTGTGGCCTTCATCGCGGCGCTGCTCGCCGATCCGGCTGGCGCCCCTTGGGCCTTCGCCGCCGAGGCGCCCACCAGGCTCTCGTACCGGTTCGCCGGGCGCGCCGCCGGGCCGCGGGCGCACCGTGCCCTGACCGACCTTGCCCTCTATCGCGATGACCCCGATACCCCGGCGCTGGCCGTCGAGTTCAAGTCGGGGGGGCGCTCGGGCAGGTCTGAGCAAGACGAGAACATCCGCAAGGACATGGCCAAGGTGCTGGCCGAACAGCCGGCCGCCCTGTGGTTCCACCTGGTGCGCGATGCGAGCGAGACCACTCTGCAGGGGCTGCTGCGCACGCTCGACACGGCGATCTCGCAGCTCAGCAACCCCTACAAGCTCGCCGCCTACCTGGCCTCGGGCAAGACCTACGAGCCGCGCGCCAAGCAGATCGCCTTTCACGTGTGCCTGCTGAGCGCCGGCGCCATGGTCTCGGTCCATCGCGTGCTCGACTACGTGCCGGGCAAGCCCAAGGACGAGTTCTTCACGCTTGACACGACGTTCGGCGGCGAGGCCGCCGCGACCGGCAGCGAGGCGACCGGCAGCGAGGCGACCGGCGCCGACGCGGCCGGCGGCGAAGCGGCGCCCGGCGGTGCTGCAGCGGTCGCGATCGCCGACGGGCAGGGCTGGAGCGTCTACCGGACCTCGGCGTAGGGACGAACCGCGTGCCGGCCGGCTCGGTCGTCGCGGTGCGCCGGCGGCTCGGTCATCGCGGTGCGCCGGCCCTATACTTCTGTCGGTCGTTCCCGCCTCATAAGCCTTGGGTGCCGTGCCCACCGGGGCGCGCGCCCGAAGAGTCCACGAAGGAGACACTCATGGCCTACACCGTGTTCGATACCAGCGACGTCGAGGGCCGGCGCAAGCCCGTCGCGCAGGCGCTCGGCGCCGTCGCCATCAAGGCAAACCAGTTCGATGCCGAGCCCGGTCAGGAAGGTCACGCCCACGACGAGCTGCGCAGCGGCCAGGAGGAGTTCTTCCTGGCGCTCGCCGGGGCGGGCCACCTGGTGATCGACGGCGAGACGGTCGCCATGCAGCCGGGTCGCTACGTGCTGGTCGAGCCGGCGGCGCAGCGCCAGGTGGTCGCCGGGCCCGAGGGTCTGTCGTACCTGGTGGTCGGTGCCCGCGTCGAGCCCGCGCAGGCCTAAGGGCCCGAGGTCAGGAGGGCCGGCTGAGCTCCTCGTCTGTGACGAAGGCGAGCAGCTCGGCCGGCGTGGTGGCCACAAAGGCAGCGCCGGCGTCGCGCAGCGCCGCTGCGCCGTGCCAGCCCCAGCCGGCGCCGAGCGGCGTGGCGCCGGCGGCGGCACCCTCGCGCATGTCGCCGCGGGTGTCGCCCACGTAGAAGTAGCGCGCCTGGTCGGGGTAGCGTGCCATGATCGTCGCGATCTTGCGCACCTTGCTCACGTCGACCTCGACGCCGAGCACGTCGCTCACGGAGTCGGTGAGCTGCTCGCGCGCCATGAAGTCGTGCACGACGCCGGCGGCGTTCGAGGTGACGACCACGACATCGAAGCGCTCGGCGAGTCCGCTGAGCAGCTCGGGCACGCCGGGGAACGGGTGCAGGTCGGGTGAGAGCGACAGCGCCGCGGCCGTGTCGCCGATGATCGCCGCGATGGTCTCGCGACTCATGCCGAGGGTCGCCATGGTGTCGTAGACGTTGTCGGCGAACAGCGCCACGACCTGCTCCTGGCTTGCGATCTCGGGGTGCCCGTGCGCGCCGCAGGCCGCGCCGAACGCCGCCGTGAAGACGGTGAGGGAATCGACCAGCACGCCGTCGTGGTCGAACATGATGACTGGTCTCGGCACCGCAAACCTCGCTTCGCTTGGCGCCACGATACCACCCCGATCGCGGCGAGGCTCCCCGGCAGACCGCCGGGGAGCCTCGCCGCGCTACGCCCGCGGGCCGGGAAGCGCCGCGCCGGCGAGCCTGACCGCACCCGGTGCGGCAATCCTGATATCATAGGATCATGAGACTGCCCTCCAGCGGGGAGGAATGAGCGTGCCGCCCCGCCTGATTCCTCCGTCCATCCCCCTGTCTACACCCAGCGAGGGCGAACGCGTCGTGTTCGCCGCCTTCGCTGCAGCCAAGGGCGCCGACGACTGGATCGTGCTGCATTCGCTCGACCTGGCCAACCACCAGCGCCGCCTGGCAGGCGAGATCGACTTTCTCGTCATCGTGCCCGGCAAGGGTGTAGTGGTGCTCGAAGTCAAAGGTGCCCATCACCTGCGCCGCCACGACGGCTTGTGGTTCTACGGCTCCGACCAGCGTCCTGACGAACGCGGTCCCTTCAAGCAGGCCTCCGAAGCCATGCACAGCCTGCGCGAACGGCTCGTCCGCCAGCATCGCGACCTGGCCCGCGTCGTGTTCTGGTCGGCGGTCTGCTTTCCGTTCGTCGATTTCGCCGAGACCTCTGAGGAGTGGCACCCCTGGCAGGTGATCGACCGCCGGGCGCTGGCCAAGCGGTCGCTGACGCAGCTCTGCGAAAGCGTGCTCGACCACGCACGGGAGGAGCTCGTCGCCCACGAAGAGCCTTGGTTCCACGCCGAGCGCCACGAGCCGCGCGAACAGCAGGTCGCCGAGCTGCTGCGCAACCTGCGCGGCGACTTCGAGTTCTTCGAGAGCCCCAAGTCGCGGGCGCAGCGCGTCGACGACGAGGTGCGCCGCTACACCGAGGAACAGTTCGAGGCGCTCGAGACGATCGACGCCAATCCGCGCGTCATCTTCGACGGGCCGGCCGGCACCGGCAAGACCATGCTTGCAGTCGAAGCGGCGCGCCGCGGCGCGGTCGCCGGGCGAAGGGTGCTGCTGCTGTGCTTAAGGAAGCCGCTCGGCCGCTGGCTCGCTGACGAGACGCGGGAGCTGCTGCCGGCAGGCGACTCAGGCGCGCCCGGTGCGGGCGCCGCCGACGCCGCGGCGTCGGGGCCGGGAATCGTCGCGCGCACGATCGACGAGCACCTGCGCCTGGCCGGCGACGCGCCCCAGCGCTACGACGAGATCGTCGTCGACCAAGCCCAGGACCTGCTGCGCCCCGACTCTCTCAAGGCGCTCGACCTCAGTCTGACCGGCGGCCTTGCGGGCGGCGTCTACCGGTTCTTCGGCGACTTCGGCCGCCCGGGTCTGAGCGACTCAGCCGGCCTCGACGCGGGCGACGGCCCCACGGCGCTCGCCGCACTGCTGGCACCGGGCGGTCCGTGCGCCGGCGCGGTGCGCTACGACCTGCGCGTCAACTGTCGCAACACGCCCCGGGTGGCGCAACTCGCCTGCACCTGCGCCGGCATGGCGCGCGGCTACAGCCGCGTGCGCCGCCCCGACGACGAGTTCGAGCCGCAGATCCGCTACTGGCACGATGAGGCGCAGCAGGCCGCGCTGCTCGCCGACGCACTCCTCGAGCTCGACGAACAGGGCTTCGGCGGCCGGCGCACGGTCGTCTTGAGCCCCCGCGACGACGACCAGTGCTGCGCCCACGGTCTGGCCGGCAACCCCTGGACGGAGCGCCTTGCGCCCCTGCTCGTCGCCGGCGCCACCGCCGATCTCGACGTCGTCGAACTGCGCCCGAGCGCCACGCGGTACTGCGCCATCAGCCGGTTCCAGGGCCTCGAAGCGCCCGCCGTGGTGCTCACCGACGTTGCCGATCTCGACTCGGCCGCGGCCTGCTCTGCGCTCTATGTAGGCTGCACCAGGGCGCTCGAACGCCTGGTGATTCTGGCCCACGAGTCGCTCAAGGCCAAACTCGAGCCGATCGCCTGAGGCGTGCGCGACCGGGCCACCGACCCGGCGCCGTTCACCAACATCCCGGGGCGTGATCCACGGCAGAGAGCGTATGCTCAGACAGACGGCAGCGCCGTCTGGAGAAACGGCGGCGCTGCCGCCGCGTAGCCGTAAAATGGCAGGATCCCTGTCCGACCGACCTCACGCGGGGAGCCACTTGTCGCAAAGCAGCGCCACGCCGCAGATCGCGCCCCCCCGACTGCACTTTCGCGTACCCCCCCGACCTTCGCACCTGCTGCGCGCTCGCGACCGCATTCGCGACTACCTGCGCCAGTACTGCACGGATGCCCTCGTGATCGACGACGTCGTGCTGTGCATCGAGGAGGCAGCCACCAACGCCATCCGTCACAGCGGCGTCGAGCAGCCCATCGAGCTCTCGCTGTACTTCGAGGGCGGCGAGCTGGTCGCCGCCGTCAGGGACCGCGGCTGCGGCTTCGACGTCGCCACGTTCGACCCCGAGGCGCTGCCCGACCTGCTGACCGATCACGGCCGCGGCCTGTTCATCATCGCCAGGCTCATGGACGGCCTCGAGCTGCGCGTGAACGGCGGACTCGAGGTGCTCATGAGGCGTCGTGCCGAGGCGCGTTGCGATCCGTTGTCGCTGCAAAGCGGCCTGGGCGAGCCGCGCGCCGCCGGCGCCGCCGGCCGCCGCGAGGCTCGCACGCGCGCCCTGCTCGAAGATATCGACGAGGCGTTCTTCGCCCTCGACTGGGAGTATCGCTACGTCTACGCCAACCAGCAGGCGTCGCGCATCACGCACAAGTCGCTCGACGAGATGCTGGGCCACACGCCCTGGGAGCTCTTTCCGGCGATCGCCGACATGCCTCTCGGCCGGGCCTACCACGACGCCATGGAGCTCGGCCGGCCCACCGTGGTCGAGCACCGCTCGGTCGTTACCGACGACTGGCTCGAGGTGCGCATCTACCCGACCGACGCCGGCGTCAGCGCCTACTACCGCGAGATCAACCGGCGCAAGCTGGTCGAGCTCGAGCGCGAGCAGCTCATCGCGGACCTGTCGCGCAGCAGCGCCCGGGCGCGGTTTCTGGCCGACGTCGTCGAACAGGCCGACATGGCCTTCGCCATCCGTCTGCCCGACGGGCGCCTGGTGACCTTCAACCAGGCCTTCGCCGATCTCACCGGCTACAGCCGTCAGGAGCTCGAGGAGGGCTCATCGACGTGGGCGGCGGGACTCACGCCGCCCGACTGGTGGCGCGCCGAGGCGCCCCTGCTCGCCGAGGCCGTCGCGACGCGCCGGCCGGTGCGCTACGAGAAGGAGTACCTGCGCAAAGACGGCACCCGCGTGCCCATCGAGGTCTTCGCTCAGCCCGTCTTCGACGACGACGGCGCCCTGCTGCACTATCGTTCGTTCATCACCGACATCAGCCAGCGCAAACGCGCCGAAGAAGCTCTGCGCGACAGCCGCGAGCAACTGCGGGCGGCGCTCGCCAGCATGACCGACGCCGTCGTCATCTCCGACGCCGACGGGCGCTTCATCGACTTCAACGACGCCTTCGCCACGTTCCATCGCTTCGCCGACAAAGAGGAGTGCGCCGCCACCATCGAGGAGTACTCCGACTTTCTCGAGGTCTCCCTGCCCGACGGCACGGTGGCGCCGCTCGATCAGTGGGCGGTCTCGCGGGCGTTGCGCGGCGAGGTCATGACCGATGCCGAGTACAACCTGCGGCGCAAGGACACGGGCGAGACGTGGGTCGGCAGCTACAGCTTTGGCCCCATCCGCGACAGCGCGGGGGCGATCGTCGGGTCGGTGGTCGTGGGGCGCGACATCACCGAGCGCAAGCGTGCCGAACACCAGCTCCAGAGCCTGCTCGAACAGACGCAGGCTCAAGCCCACGAGCTGCAGGCGGCCCAGGAGCTGGCCCGCCAGGAGCTCGAGACGACCGTCGTGCTGTCCGATGCGATCGGCTCGCTCACGCAGTCGCTGGCGGTCGACGAGGTGCTCGACAGGCTGGCGCGCATCGTCCTGCGGGCGTCCGGCCACGCCCGCGTCACCGTGGGACTGTGGGACGAAGGCGGCGAGCGCCTCGAGATCGCGACGTCGCGCGGCCGGTCGGCGCTTCGGCGCGGACTGGCGTGGCCGCTCGACGGGCTTTCGGTGCCGGTCAGGCGGGCGGTCCTCGAACGCGTCACGACGATCGTCGACCACGACGGCCTGGAGCCGGCCGAGCGCGGCACGTCCGACGGCGAGGAATGGCACTTGCTGCTCGCCGTGCCTCTAGTCTTCGCCGACCGCCTGGTCGGGCTGCTCGTCATCGACGACCCGGGCGAGCGTCGCGAGTTCGCCGAGCGCGACATCGGCCTGGTCGAGGGCATCGTCGCCCAAGCCACGGCGGCCATCGAGAACGCGCGGCTGCACGAAGAGGTCGCCGTGCGCGAGCGCTTCAGCGCCGCCTTGAACGAGATCGACGTCGTGATCCACTCCACCCTTAAGGTCGACGAGATCATGCAGCGCGTCGTGGCCTACGCGGTCGGGGTCGTGGGGGCCGACAGCGCCATGGTCGCGCTGCGCCGCGGCGACGACTGGGTCGCCGAGTACGGTCACCCTGAGGTGCCGGGCGTCATCCACGAGAGCGTGCGCAGCGACGAGGCGCCCTTCATGATCGAGGCGATCACAAAGCGGCTGCCGGTGGCCATCGACGACTGCGACACCGACCCGCGCTGTATCCCCGCCGTGCAGCGGCGCTTCGGGGTGCGCTCGGTGCTGTGCCTGCCGCTGATCGCGCGCGACGAAGCGCTGGGCGTCATCTTCTTCAATCACCACCGCGCCGCCGTGAAGTTCACCCCGCAGACGGTCGACTTTGCCGGCCGGCTGGCCGGGGCGATCTCGGCGGCCCTCGAGAACGCTCGCATGTACGAAGAGCAGCAGCGCATCGCGGTGATCCTGCAGGAGAACCTCATACGCGAGCCGCCGGTGGTCGACGGCCTCGAGCTGGGCGTCGCCGCCATGACGGCCTACGAGCCCGAGCTCGTGGGTGGCGACTTCAGCGATGTCTTCGCCATCGACGGCAGCCACGTCGTCGTGCTGATCGCCGACGTCGCCGGCAAGGGCGTGCGCGCCGCCGGGCTCACCGAGACCGTGCGCAGCGCCGTGCACGCCTTCGCCACCATCGAGCCTTCACCGGCCTTCATCCTGGCGCGCAGCAACGAGCTGCTGCGGCGCTTCGACCCCGACGAGCCGCACGTGACCGCCTTCGTCGCCGTGCTCGACCCGGCCACCGGCGAGCTGCGTTACGCGAGCGCCGGGCACCCGCCGCCGATCCATCTGAGCGCGCTCGCCTGCCGGCCGCTCGAGGTCGCCTTCGGGCCGCCGCTCGGCTCGTTCACGCACGACTATGTGAACGCTCAGACCATGCTCACCCTCGAGGACTACCTCGTGCTCTACACGGACGGCGTCACCGAGGCGCGTCGCGGCCGCGAGCTGTTAGGCGAGGCCCGCCTGGTCGAGGTCGTCGCCGAGCTGCGCGGCGGCTCCGCCCAGCAGGTCGCCGACGGCGTGCGTGACGCCGCTCTGGGCTTCGGCGGGCGGCTGCGCGACGATCTGCAGGTGGTCGTGCTGCGGCTGGCGTAGGGGGAGCGGGCCGCAGTGGGGTGGTGCTGGCGGGCACGTCGGAGCCCCGCGTGGCTACGGCAGGCCGGCCTCAATGCGCTTTGGAGGGACCATGCACCTGTTCGGCGACAGCCACGAGCCTGCGCTGGCGCCGCGGCGGGGCGGGTGTCGAACAAGGTCCGTCGTCGCGGGAAGTGTTGCTGCTCGCTCTCGGGATGACCCACTCTTTCGGAAGTGAGGCGCTGCCTGGCGTGAGCAGAGGGGCGTCGGAGGAGGTGGGGAAGAGGGGAACCGGGGTGCCGCAGGGGGATGTCCTTGGAGCCGACGCTCGGAATCGAACCGAGGACCCCATCATTACGAGTGATGTGCTCTGCCAGCTGAGCTACGTCGGCCCACGAGTGGACGCCGCCAGATTGTAGGCTACCGGGGTGGGTCGTGCCAAATAGCGCAGAGGCTTGTCGTCGTGCGGCCGCATGCGTGCGCCGCGCGACCGCCTGATCGCGCGGCGTCCAAAGCGGCGCTGAGGCCCAGCCTCGCCCCGTGCGCGGCCGCGCTGGGGCCGCCGCGGCGCTGCCGGGAGGCTCGCGCAGAAGTGTCGCGCGGCGCCGCCGACGCGACCTCACCCGACACCCCCGGAAGCGGGCCACAAAGGCCCTCTACGCAGGAACAACTTTGTACAGCTCGGCCCGCTTGCGGCGGGGCGTTCCTGTGCTAGGTTGCGTAGCGAGGCGCCGGGCATTATTGTCGCTCCCAGGGCGCTTGTGACAAAAGAAACAAGTGTTGCCCGATTATGGGGCTGTGGCTACACTATTCACGCAGACCTTTTTTTGGGGCGAGCGCTGGGCAAGGCTGGCTCGCCATCCCGTATCGGGGCCTCTGGGCCCCCCGATCGGAAAGGCAGGCACCACGAGCACCTCGACCGAACGCAGCACCAAGGCTCCGGAGACCCTCGCCTCGTACATTCGCCGCACGACCGCCATCAACGTGGCGAGTTGCTACCAATGCGGCAAATGTTCGGCTGGGTGTCCGATGGGCGGCGAGATGACACTGCCGCCGCACGACCTCATGCGCTACGCCATCGCCGGCGACCGTGAACGCCTCTTCAACGACGACTCCCTCTGGCTGTGCCTCACCTGCGAGACCTGCAGCGCGCGCTGCCCCAACGACGTCGACCCGGCGCGCGTGATCGACGCGCTGCGCGAGCTCGCCGCCCTCGAGGGCGCCGGTCACGGCCCGCGCAACGTCGCCGCCTTCCACAAGTCGTTCCTCGAGCAGATCCGCATGACCGGTCGCCTCTCTGAGGTCGGCCTCATCATGCAGTACAAGATGCGCAGCGGCGCCCTGTTCCAGGACGTCGCCGTCGTGCCTGCCATGCTCGAGCGCGGCAAGCTGCCGCTGGTGCCCTCGCGCATCAGGGGACACGCCGAGATCAAGAGCATCATGGCCGCCTGCGCCCGCGAACAGGCCCTGGCCGCCGAGGCTCTCGCCGCCACCGCGGACGCACCGACCGTCGGTCCCGCCCCCGACGCCGACAGCGAGGTCGCACCATGACGCTCGCCTACTACCCGGGTTGCTCCATGCATGGCACCTCTCGCGAGTACGACGAGAGCCTGCGTGCCGTGGCCGCCACCCTCGAGATCGAACTGCGCGAGATCGACGACTGGAGCTGCTGCGGAGCAAGCTCGGCGCACATCGCCGACCACCTGCTCGCCGTGGCCCTGCCGGCCCGCAACCTGGCGCTTGCCGAAGCCCAGGGGGCAAGCGAAGTCCTGGCGCCCTGCGCGGCCTGTTACAACCGCCTCTCGGGCGCCGCGCATGCGGTGGCCGACGAGCCCGGTCTGGCCACCAAGGTGCCCGAAGTCCTGGGCCGCCCGTTCACCAACTCCGTGCAGGTGACCAGCATCGTCGAGCTGCTGCAGGGACTGGCGCCGGCCATCGAAGAGCGCATCGGCCGGCTCGACCGCCGGCGCTGGCGCGGCAACCCGCTCGAGCAGCTGAACATCGCTGCCTACTGGGGCTGCCTGCTGGTCCGTCCGGCCGCCACCACCGGCTTCGACGACGCCGAGCAGCCCACGGGCATGGACGACGTCATCCGCGCCTGCGGGGCCAACCCCGTCAAGTGGAACATGGCCGTCGAGTGTTGCGGCGGGGCCTTCTCGGTGTCGCGCACCAGCTCGGTGCTGCGCCTGAGCCGGGCGATCATCGACGACGCCCGCGCCTCGGGCGCCGACGCCATCCTGGCCGCCTGCCCCATGTGTCACGGCAACCTCGACTTCCGGCAGAGCGCCATGAACTTGGACCCGCCCATGCCGGTGCTCTACATCACGCAGCTGGTCGGGCTGGCCCTGGGCCTGCCCCCCGAAAGGCTCGGCTTCGCGCGGCACTTCGTCGACACGCAGCCGCTCTTCACGCAGCTCGCCCAAAAGGCCGACACGGCCGCCGCCGAGGCCGCCGAGGCGGCCGCCGCGAAGGCCGCCAAGGCCGCCGCCAAGACCGCCGCGAAAGCGGGTGTGTCATGAGCCGCATCGGCGTCTTCGTCTGTCACTGCGGCGAGAACATCGGGCGCACCGTCGACTGCGCCGCGGTCGCCGACGCGCTGCGCGAGCACCCCGGCGTAGCCCACGCCGAAGACTACAAGTACATGTGCTCCGACCCCGGTCAGCAGCTCATCAAAAAGGCCATCGCCGACGACCACCTCACCGGCGTCGTGGTCTGCGCCTGTTCTCCTCACATGCACGAAAAGACCTTCCGCCGCGCGGCCGAACAGGCGGGCATCAACCCCTTCCTGGTCGAAATGGCCAACGTGCGCGAGCACTGCTCCTGGATCCACGAAGACCGCGAGCAGGCGACCGCCAAGGCGATCGACATAGGCCGCACCATCGTCGAGAAGGTCAAGCACAACAAGCCGCTCGAGACCATCCGCATACCGGTGACCAAGCGCGCCCTCGTGATCGGCGGCGGCATCGCCGGCATCCAGGCGGCGCTCGACATCGCCGACGGCGGCCACGACGTGGTGCTCATCGAAAAAGACGCCTCGATCGGCGGCCACATGAGCCAGCTCTCCGAGACGTTCCCCACGCTCGACTGTTCGCAGTGCATCCTCACCCCGCGCATGGTCGAGGCCTACCAGCACCCGCGCATCAAGCTCCACACCTGGAGCGAGGTCGAAAAGGTCGACGGCTACATCGGCAACTTCACGGTGACCATCCGCAAGAAGGCGCGTTCGGTGAACGAAGACCTGTGCAACGGCTGCGGCGACTGTCAGGCCGCCTGCCCGAGCCGCAAGATCGCCAGCGAGTTCGACGCCGGCCTCGGCAAGCGCACCGCCATCTACGTGCCCTTCCCGCAGGCGGTGCCCAACATCCCGGTACTCGACCGCGAGAACTGCACTCTCTTCAAGGGCCGCCGCAAGGGTCTCGCCAAAGACGCCTGCGGCAAGTGCAAAGAGGCCTGCCTGAAGGGCGCCATCGACTACGACCGCGACGACGCCTTCGTCACCGAAGAGGTCGGCGCCATCGTGGTGGCCACGGGCTTCCAGCTCTACGACATCGGCCGCGACCAGCCAGAGGGCCTCAAGGGCTACGGCGAGTACGGCTACGGCGAGGTGCCCGACGTCATCGACGGCATGCAGTTCGAGCGTCTCGCGAGCGCCTCGGGTCCCACCGGCGGCGCCATGTTGCGGCCTTCCGACGGCACCGAGCCCAAGACGGTCGTGTTCGTGGCCTGCGTGGGCTCGCGCGACCCCTAAAAAGGCATCTCGTACTGCTCCAAGATCTGCTGCATGTACACCGCCAAACACACCATGTTGTACAAGCACAAGGTCCACGACGGGCGCACGGTGGTCTTCTACATGGACATCCGCGCGGCCGGCAAGGGCTACGACGAGTTCTCGCGGCGCGCCATCGAAGAAGACGGCGCCGAATACATCCGCGGGCGCGTCAGCCGCATCTTCCGCGACGGCGAAAAGGTCAAGGTCTGGGGCTACGACACCCTCAGCAACCGTCAGGTCGAAGTCGAAGCCGACATGGTCGTGCTGGCCACGGCGGTGCGCCCCCAGCCCGGCATCAGCGAGCTCGCCCAGAAGCTTTCGGTGAGCTACGACCAGGACGGCTTCTTGAACGAAGCGCACCCCAAGCTGCGCCCCGTCGAGACCAACACCGCCGGCGTCTACCTGGCCGGCGCCTGCCAGGCTCCGCGTGACATTCCCGAGTCGGTGGCCATGGCCAGCGCCACGGCCGCCAAGGTGCTCGGCTTGTTCAGCGCCGACGAGCTCGAACGCGACCCGTCGGTCGCCAAGGTCAACGAGCGCACCTGCATCGGCTGCTTCAACTGCGAGCGCGTCTGTCCGTACGGCGCGATCGAACATCGCGACGTGTGCGACGTCGACGGCCACGTCTGTGGCCACGTCGCCTACGTCAACCCTGGCGTCTGCCAGGGCTGTGGCACCTGTGTCGCGGTCTGTCCCAGCAAGAGCGTCGAGCTGGCCAACTTCACCGACGACCAGATCTACTCAGAGATCAACGCACTGGCGGGGTGGTAATCGTGGCCGACTTCGAACCGCGCATCACCGCTTTTGTGTGCAACTGGTGCACTTACACCGGGGCCGACTTGGCCGGCACCAGCCGTCTGCACATGGCAAGCAACGTGCGCATCATCCGTCTCCCCTGTACGGGACGCATCGACCACATGTTCATCGTCAAGGCCTTCGAGCGTGGCGCCGACGGCGTGATCGTCAGCGGCTGCCATCCGGCCGATTGCCACTACACGGCCGGCAACTACCACGCCCGGCGCCGCTTCGGCGTGTTTCGCGAGCTGCTCGCGTTTTTGGGCATCGACCCCAAGCGCGTCACCTTTTCGTGGGTCTCGGCCTCCGAGGGCGGCAAGTGGGCCGACGTCGTGAACAGCACGGTCGAGCGCGTGCGGACCATGGGCCCGTTCGACTCCTACCACGGTCTGGTCGGCGCGGCTTCGCCGGCCGACGACCCGTTCGCTTCCTTCGAAACGCCCGCCGGGGCGACCGGCGACTCAGCCGCCGCGCCGGCCTCACACACCGGGGGCGCGTCGTGACTGAACTGCAAGACACCGCCCGGCGCCTGCTCGACGAAGGCGAGGTAAAGGTCGTCATCGGCTGGGAAGAAGGCCGGCGCGGCGTGCGCCCGGTCTTCGTGACCAGCGCCGCCGACTGCGACCGTCTCGTCTTCGACACGCGCTGCGTGCACAACCTGGCCACCTTCTTGAACCCGCGCCGCTCGCAGGTCGCGAGCCTCGGCAAGGCCGCCCTCGTGGTCAAGGGCTGCGACGCCAAAGCGGTCGCCGGCCTGCTGCGCGAGGCGCAGATCGAGCGCGACGGCGTCGTGCTCATCGGTGTGCGCTGCGGCGGCGTGGTCGGCAGCCCGGTCGCGCCCGACGCCCCGGCGCTCACCGCCGAGACCGTCGCCTCGCGCTGCTTCGCGTGCGACGTGCGCGAGCCCGGCCTGGTCGACGTGCTGGTCGGCGACGCCCAGCCCGAACCGCCGGGCAGCGGCACCCTCGACGAGCGCATCGCCGCGCTCGACGCGCTGGGTCCCGACGAACGCTTCGCCTTCTGGACCAACGAGCTCTCGCGCTGCACCCAGTGCTACGCCTGCCGTCAGGCCTGCCCGCTGTGCTACTGCGAGCGCTGCATCGTCGAAAAGACCGAACCACAGTGGATCGAGACCTCGCCGCACCCGCGCGGCAACTTCGCCTGGCACCTCACGCGCGCCCAGCACCTCGCCGGCCGCTGTGTCGGCTGCGGCGAGTGCGAGCGCGCCTGTCCGGTCGGCATACCCTTGGCGCTCATCAACCGCAAGCTTCAGCAGGTCGTCCTCGAGCTCTACGACTACACCGTCTCCGACGACCCCGCGGTGCCAGCGCCCATCGGTGCCTACGCCACCGACGACACTCAGGACTTCATCAAATGAGCGACACGAAAAAGAAGAAGAGCGCTTCGAGCAAGGCCGCCACACCGGTCACCGACGCCGCCGTCGCGGGCACCGCGTCCACGGCCGACGGCTCGGTCGTCGCGGCCCAGGTCGCCGACGCGAGCGAACCGCTCGCGCTGGGCGAAGCCCGCTTTCTCACAAGCGAAGCCCTCGGCCGGCTGGTCGAAGGCCTCGCCGCTGCCGGCACACCGGCGGTGGCGCCGGCGTGGGCCGGCGATGCCGGCCGCGCCGCCGGCGGCGTCGGCGACGCCCCCGAGACCGAGTACCGCGTGGTGTCGGGCGCGGCCGAGCTCGCCCTCGGCGAGCGGCTGCCGCGCCTCTCCCTCAAACAGTTCTTCCTGCCGCCCACCGAGGTCCTGTTCTCGTACAAGCGCAACGGCGCCGACATCGAGCTCACGCCCGCCCAAGCCGCACGCGATACCGTCGTGCTCGGCGCGCGACCGTGCGACGTGGCCGCCCTGCCGATCGTCGACAAGGTCATGAACTGGGACTACGCCGACGAGCTGTGGAACGCACGGCGTGCGGCGACCACCGTGTTCAGCCTGTCCTGCAAGGTCGAAGACGACTCCTGCTTCTGCAGCGCCGTGTTCCTCGAGCCGGCCGCTCTCAAGGGCTCCGACGGCCGGCTCACTCCGGTCGACGGTGGCTATCTGGTCGAGGCTTTCACCGACAAGGGCGCGGCCTTCGTGGCCGCCCACGCCGACGCCTTCGCCGACCTGCCCGACGCCTCTGCCAACAGCGCTCAGGCCGAGCAGTTCCGGGCTGCGGCCCGCGAGCGGGTCGCCGGCAATCTGCAGGTCGACCACGGCCGCCTGCGCGACTGGCTCGACCACCACTTCGACGATCCCTTCTGGGCGAGCCTCGGACCGCGCTGCAACGGCTGTGGCGTGTGCGCCTCGGTGTGCCCCACGTGCCACTGCTTCGACATCGTCGACGAACCCGAAAGCGTGGGCAGCGGCGTGCGCCGCCGCAACTGGGACACCTGCCAGACCTGCGTCTTCACGCTGCACGCCTCGGGTCACAACCCCCGCGGCGACCAGAACGCGCGCTATCGCCAGCGCATCGAACACAAGTTCCTCGCCTATCCGCTCAAGTTCGGCGACGTGCTGTGCACCGGCTGCGGTCGCTGCTCGCGCGCCTGCCCGACCGGTCAGGACATGGCCGAGATCCTGACCGCAATCGACGCTCGCGCCGCCGAGGATGCCTCATGACCGTGACACAGCAGACTCAAAGTGACAGCCCGGCGCCGCAGGCCGCCAGCATCTATCAGCCCGACCTCGTGGTGGTCGAATCGATCGTCGACGAGACGCCCGACACGCGCACCTTCCGGCTGCGCTTCAAAGACGAAGCCAAGGCCGCAAGCTTCGAGTTCCGCGCCGGCCAGTTCGGCGAGTACTCGGTCTTCGGCGCCGGCGAATCGACCTTCTGCATCGCCAGCCCGCCCACCCGCAAGGGCTACATCGAGTGCACCGTGAAGGCCGCCGGCAAGGTCACCGGCCAGCTGCGCGAAGTCGACGTCGGCGACGTGCTCGGCTTTCGCGGGCCCTACGGCAACGTCTTTCCGGTCGACGACTGGAAGGGCAAGAACATGGTCTTCATCGCCGGCGGCATCGGCCTGGCGCCCGTGCGCTGCGTCATCTGGAACGTGCTCGACCTGCGCGACCAGTACGGCGACGTCACCATCGTCTACGGCGCGCGCAGCGTGTCCGACCTGGTCTACAAGCGCGAGCTCGAAGAGTGGGCGGCGCGCGCCGACGTCAAGCTCGTCACCACCGTCGACCCCGGCGGCGAGACGCCCGACTGGACCGGCGAGGTGGGCTACGTCACGCCGGTCGTCGAAAAGACGGCGCCGAGCCCCGACAACGCGGTGGCCGTGCTCTGCGGACCGCCGATCGTGGTCAAGCTCACGCTGCCGGTGCTCGAACGTCTGGGTTTCGCCGACGACGCCATCTTCACCACCCTCGAGAACCGCATGAAGTGCGGTGTCGGCAAGTGTGGGCGCTGCAACATCGGCTCGGTCTACGTCTGCAAAGACGGCCCCGTGTTCACCGCGGCGCAGATCGCCACGCTGCCCCAGGAGTTCTAGCCTTCAGCGAGCAAGCTCCTGGCGGCGTTTCTCGGGCCGGCGGGGGAGCTGCGCAACTCGGCGGGCCCCCGACCGCCGGCGGGCCGCATGCCCCGGTCAGCCTGGCGGTCGTATCGACCCATGGCGTAGCGGCCCTGCGCGCGACGCTGCGTGGCGTGCGCGAGACGGTCGACCGCGAGGTCGAGATCATCGTGCTGGCCGCCAGGCACGACGACGGCGTGCTCGACTACCTCATGCGCCACTACCTGCGCGGCGATGTCGCCGCCATCGCACTCGCCGCCTGCGAGACCGAGGTGGCGCATTGCGGCGTCGACATGGCCTTCGGTCTGTCGAGCGGCGCCATCGTCGTGCGCCTGCCCGACGACCTGCAGTTCGCGCCGGGCTGGCTCGACGCGGTGGTCGGCGTGCTGCAGGCCGACCCCGAGATCGGCATGCTGGGTCTGGTGCTCGACGACGAGCCGCCGCGCCGCGGACGGCCGCCCAAGGTGCGGCCGCCTCACGAGGTCGAACGCATCGATACCCGCGCGTTTGCCGTCACCCGGGCGGTGCTGCGCGAGCACGCGGTCGAGCTCAAGGGCGCGCACTGCGCGTCCGGCTGCCGGTTTCAGGACAGACTCCAGGAGCTCGGCTTTCACCTGGCCTACCTGCCTGGGCAGCTGGCCGGCCAAGGCCGGTCCGTCGCCGGGCCCTCCGGCGCCGAGCTCGAAGCCGACCTCGCATTTCACCCCGGCGAACGCGAGGCCATGAGCGGCCTGCGCCAGAGCTACGGACTGGGCGAGGTCGTGCTCACGCCCTGCGCGCTGTGCGACGAAGAGGAGTTCGAGGTGCTCGCCGTGCAGATCGATTTCTGCGAGTCTCACGGCGTGCCGATCGGTCATACCTACGCGCTGCGCTGCACCGGCTGCCACGCCCTGCGCGTCGAGGACGACCGCGAGTTCCGCTGCCCGGCCTGACGGGGTCCCTTTCGCGGCGATTTCCGTCGTCAGGGCAGGACACGGAGCCTGCGTCAGAGGGCTACAGCCCACCCGCGCCGTGTCCGATACCCATGGGGTGACAACGAACGGACACATCGACTACGCCGCCTTCAGAACCGCCCTCCACGACGTCCGCAAGCGCGGCATCGCCCTTCGTATCTGCCTTCCCTTCGCGACCCGGCCCGGCCACGTCGTGAACATCGCAGGCGAAGAGTACCGGGTGCACGCGGCCGTGACGCACGAGGGCGAGTCGGCGGGCATCCTGGCAGCCGACGATCAGGTCGCCGGCTACAGGGTCTCGCGAGTCCAGAGCTCGCGGTAGAGCCGCAGCAGACGGCGCGCCGTCGCGGGCAGACCTTGGGTCTCCGCCACGGCGCGTCCGGCTACCCGGGGATCGGCGCCGCCGAGCAGCCCCTCGACGTGGGTCGCCCAGCGCGACGCCTCGAAGGGCGCGCACAGACATCCCTCGACTCCCGCCAGCAGCGTGGGGGCCACTCCGACCGGCGTGGAGAGCACGGGCACGTCGCAGGCCAGGGCCTCGACACAGGCCAGGCCGTACCCCTCACGCTCCGAGGTGACGAGCACGGCGTCGGCGGCGTTCAGCCAAAGCGGCATCTCGGCGCGCGGCCGGCCGAAGACGGCGCGCAACTCGACGTCGGGCCGCGTGAGCGCCAGCCGCTCGGCCAGCGCACGGGCGTCGGCGAAGCGCTTTTCGGGGCGGGCCGGGTCGGCTGCAAAGACGAGTAAACGGTGCGTGGGGCTTGCGTCGAGGCCCAGTCGGGCGCGCGCTTCGGAGCGGGGAAGAGGCCGGAACGCGGTGAGGTCGGCGCCGGGCGGGATCACCGCGCTCACCGCGAACGGGCAGTGCGCAGCCAGCTCGGCGGACACGGCCACGACCGCCGCGGCGCGGCGCGCGACCAGGCCTGTGAGGCGCCTGACGACGGGGTCGTGACAGTCGCGGCCGTGCACGGTGAGCACGAGCGGCAGGCGGTGCGGCGCCGCCAGGGCGACCACGCCTGACAGGCCATAGTGGGCGTGTACGACGTCGGCCTGTACGCGGGTGAGCCGCAGCTCGAGGGCGGCCAGGGCGTAGCGCCAGGGGCGCCGCCGCGCGTCCCAGTGAAAGACCTCGACCTCGACCTCGCCGGTGGCACGCAGCGCGGCCACCTGATCGGCCACGAACACGCCGTAAGAGGGCCGCGACGGCGACGGGTACATGTTGGCGACGATCAGCACGCGCAGGCGGTCGGTAGCCATGTGCGAGAGCCTAACGGTCGCTGCGCGGCGCGGCAACGACCTTTTCGTCGGGGGATCGCAGGGCGGCGGCGTCTTGACGGTCGGCGGCCTGCGTCGCGGCGACGTCGTGCGCCTCGGGCGACTGGGCCGCTGCGCTTGCCAGCCACTGCCGGCCGCGGCGCTGCGCCGTCTCGCAGGCGCCGTAGAACTCGTCGGTAGCCGGCACTACGGCGTCGGCGCCGAGCATGTCGATCAGGTGGGTGCGGCGCAGCTGCCCCTCGGTCTCGGGCCCGACGCCGGCGAGGTAGAGGCGCCCGCCGCCCTTGGCGAGCTCGGCGGCGTAGTCGCCGAGCAGGGTGAGCAGAGCGCTGTGCAGGGCGCCGCGTCCGCGCAGGCGCAGCACGACCACGGCGCGGCGCGCCGTGGCGGCGGGCGGGAGGCCCGCCCTGACTTTGGGCGCCGCGGCGAAGAAGAGGCTGCCGTAGATGTCGAGCACCGTGACGGCAGAATCGCCGAGCGCGGGCTTGTCGGCGATCTCGCGGGCGCGGCCGTCGTCGCCGATCACGACCTGCACCACGCGCACGTCGAGCGAGGCCAGGTAGATGTACTTGAGCACCGAGATGGTCGCCCCGGCCAGCACCGCGTACTGCAGGGGCACGATCAGCACGAGCGCGAAAGTGATGGCCATGACGCCGGCCGACAAGCGGTCGGCTACCCAGATCTCCTTGATGGCGCGCACGCGGATCATGCTGATGGCCGCCACCATGAGAATGCCGGCCGTCACCGCCAGGGGCACCTTGCTCACGAGCGGCGCGGCGGCCAGCACCACTACGATCACGACTACGCCGGCAAAGACCGACGACCAGCGCGAGCGCGCGCCCGCGCTCATGTTGAGCGCGGTGGCGTTGACCGAGCCGCCCATGGTGACGCCGCCGAAGAAGCCGGCCGCGACGTTGGCTACGCCCTGACCCACGAAGTCGCGGCTGGTGTCGCCGTAGGCGCCGTCGGCGTTGGGCACCGACGTGCCGATGCCGGAGCCCTGCACGAGCGCGATGATGGCCAGCGACAGGGCGGGCAGCAGCAGGCCGGGCGCCAGGGCGAGGTCGGGCAGGTGGGGCAGAGGGAAGCCGCTCGGGATGGGCGCGATGTCGCCCACCACCTTGACCGACGACAGGCCGAGCAGTGCGACGACCGCGGTCACCACGACCAGCACCGTGGCCATGGCGAACAGCCTGATACGCGAACGCATCATGATGATGATGAGCGCGATGGTGGCGAGTCCCACGAGGGTCGTCGGCAGGTCGGCGCGGCCGATGTGCACGAACGTGTCGGCCGCGCTCTCTACCTTGTTGGAGTACGAGCTCTTGAAACCGGTGAGCGAGGTCATCTGGCCGGCCACGATCTGCACCGAGACGCCCGCCATGAAGCCGACCATCACGGCGTGCTCGATGAAGCGCACGAGGCTGCCGGCGCGCAGGAGCCCGGCGACCAGCATGAGCAAGCCGGTCATGACCGTGAGCACCAGCATGCCGGCCACGCGGTGCTGGGGTGGCAGGGTGGCGATGGCGCCGCCGGCGGCCAGGCAGAGTGCGGCCGTGGGTACGATGGTCATGCGTTCCGAGCCCTCGGTGAGCGCCCCGGCCGGCGTGCCCACCATCACCGAGTAGAGGCCGTGGACCGGCGGCACTCCGGCGAGGATGGTGTAGGCCATCGTGTTGCCGATCTGTGCCGCCCCCACGGTGAGGCCGGCGAGCACGTCGCGCGGCAGGGTGGCGCGGGTAGGCAGGTAGCTCGACGACCGCTTCACCTGGGGGCCTCGTCGTCGAACGACTCGTCGAGGCGATCGCCGCTGGGCTCGACACCGACGTTCTCGCCGGGCCAGTTGTAGAAGAACTTCTCGGTGCGCAGCACGTGCCAGGTCTCGGTGTAGCTGATGCCCTGGACCTTTTCGAGGTCTTCGTTCAAGAACTTGAAGAGGCCCTCGGTGTCGGGCAGGAAGGCCTCGATCATGATGTCGAAGCTGCCGGCGACGTAGGCGAGGTAAGCGACGTTCTCCATGGCGACGAGCTTGCGCCCGACCTCTTGGACGCGCCCCGGCACCACGCGCACGCCGATCAGGGCGTCGATCGGAAAGCCGATGGGCGCGGGGTTGACCCGAGCCTCGATGAACACCGCGCCGCCGTGCACGAGGCGGTCGACGCGCTTGCGCACCGTGGGCTCTGATACGCCGACCGTACGCGCGATCTGGGCATAGGCCAGACGGCCGTCGTGGCGCAGCAGTTTGACGATGCGCCGGTCGAGCTCGTCGAGCGAGATGACGCCGTGTGGCATGGAACCCTGACGAATGAGGGACTGGTTTTCGGGATTCGTATCGTTTCCGGACTTCACAATCAGTAAGTATAGTAATTCTGCCTATATCGTTCAATACTGCGCCGATTCGGCTACTATCGCTGTGATTCCGTCGCGCGCGGCTTGCCACCGGCCGGCCGCGATGCTAGGGTTTTTCCACTACTTCCACCACCTGACGAGGAGAGTTGCATGAACGTCATCGTCCCTCTCTGGTCCATCCCGCGCTCGGTCTCGACAGGCTTCGAGCGAATGATGATGGAACGCGGCGATTTCAAGGTCATCCACGAGCCGTTCTCTTACTACTTCTACGCCAAGGCGCAGGGTGCGGCCGCGGTCGGCATGAACGTCGACCCTGATCATCCCCAGGAGTACGACGAGACCCTCGCCATGATCAAGACCGCGGCCGAGACCAAGCCGGTCTTCTTCAAGGACATGTCGTACCACGCCTTCGACGGCGCGAACGAAGACTTCATGAAGCTCTTCGTCAACACGTTCATCATCCGCGACCCGGCCATCACGCTGGTCTCGGGCCAGAAGATGAACCCCGAGTTCACCCTCACCGAGGCCGGCTACGACACCCAGTTCAAGATGTTCGAGATGGTCAAGAAGATCACCGGCAAGGTGCCGGCCATCGTCGACGCCGAAGACCTGATCGAAAGCCCGGCCACCGTGGTCAGGCAGTACTGCGAGATCGTCGGTATCGAGTTCATGCCCGAGTCGCTCACCTGGAAGCCCGAGTTCAAGCCCGAGTGGAAGTCGTGGGAGTCGTGGCACCTCGACGCCGCCAAGAGCACCGGCTTCAACAAGGGCATGGAGGACTTCGGCTTCACCGTCAACGACGTCCCGCGCCTCAAAGAGATGTACGAGAAGTGCATGCCCTACTACCAGGCCATGTACGACGAGCGCATCCGCCCGTAGCCATCGCCTTAAGCTCGTAGAGACGTCCGCGGGGGAGGGCGCGCCTGCAAGGCGCGCCCTCCCGGGTTCAACCGAAACGAGTCGAGCCATGCCTGTAGCAGCACGAGACGGCGAGTTGATCACGCCTTTCGGCGGCCGCCTGGTGGACCTGGTGGCGACCGAAGACGAACGGCCTGCCCTGCTCGCGCGAGCAGAGAAGCTCCACCCGATCCCGCTCTCGCTGCGCGCCCAGTACGACCTTGAGATGCTGGCCGTGGGCGCCTTCTCGCCGCTCGACCGCTTCATGGGGCGCGACGACTACGAGCCCGTGCTCGGTGAGATGCGCCTGCGCGACGGCACGGTGTTTCCCATACCGCTCGCCGTGCCGGTGCGCGCCGATGCTTTGCGGGGCGCGCCCAGCGAGGTCGCCCTCACCGACGAGCAGGGCGCCATCCTGGCCGTGCTCGAAGTCGACGAGATCTACCCGCACGACTCGCTGCGCGAGATGCGCGCGGTGCTGGGGGCCACCGACTCGGCCCACCCGCTGGTCGCCGAATCGGCCGGCTGGCCAACGCACTACCTGGCGGGCCGGCCGCGTGTGCTCGACCTGCCGCGCCACCGCCTGCACGGTCCGCTGTGCCTCACTCCGGCCCAGACACGCGTGCGCCTGGCGGCGCTCGGCCACAGCAACGTGGTCGCCTTTCAGACGCGCAACCCGATGCACCGCATCCACGAGGAGCTCACCAAGCGCGCCGCGCGCGCCGTGGGCGGTTCGCTGCTCATCCATCCCGCCGTGGGGGTGACGAGGCCCGAAGACGTGCACCACGCCTTGCGTGTCGAAGCCTACGAGGTGCTGGTGCGCAACTACTACGACCCGGCCACCACGCTGCTCTCGCTCATGCCGCTGGCCATGCGCTTCGCGGGACCGCGCGAGGCCGTGTGGCACGCCATCATCCGCCGCAACTACGGCGCCTCGCACCTGATCGTGGGCCGCGACCACGCCGGCCCCGGCAAAGACTCGCACGGCGCGCCCTTCTACGGCCCCTACGACGCGCAGATCATGGCGACGAAGTACGCCGCCGAGATCGGCGTCGAGCCGATCGAGTTCGAAGAGCTCGTCTACCTGGCCGACGAAGACCGCTACGAAGAGGCCGGTCGGGTCGCCCCCGGCGCCCGGGTGTGCTCCATCTCGGGTACGCAGGTGCGCGAGGAGTACCTCGCCAAAGGTGTCAAGCTGCCCGAGTGGTTCACGCGCCCCGAGGTCGCCGAGATCCTGCAGCGCTCGACCAAGGCCGCGCCCGGGCGCTGACGCGCATCAGGAAGGCCGCGCTCGGGGGGCTGGCAACGCACCACACGAAGGCCGCGACAGGCCGTCGACGCGCGGGGCGGCAGCCGCTGCAGCGGCTGCCGCCCCGCGCGTACGCTCCTCATACCTGCTGCTCGTCGGAAACGAAGAGGGCGCGCCTTGCGGCGCGCCCTCTTGTTCGTGGATGTGTGCTCGTGCCGCGCGATCGCCAGGGCGATCGCGCGGCGCTCAGGCTCTGAGCGCGCGCGACTCGATCGTCGGCGTGTCGGCGAGCAGCTTCTTGGTGTACTCGGCTTGCGGGTTGGCCAGCACGTCGTCGGTGGGGCCGTACTCGACGATGCGCCCCTCGCTCATGACGGCGACGTCGTAGGCGATGCTGCGAATGAGCGCCAGGTTGTGGGTGACGAACAGCATGCACAGGCCGATCTCGCGCTGCAGGCGCACCAGCAGCTCGACGATCGAGGCCTGCACCGACACGTCGAGCCACGACGTGATCTCGTCGCAGACCAGCACCGTGGGGTCGGCCGCGAGCGCCCGGGCGATGGCCACGCGCTGGCGTTCGCCACCCGAGAGCTGGTCTGGGTAGCGGCCCAGCAGCGTCTCGTCGAGCGAGACGAGCTCGAGTACCTTCTGCAGACGCTTCTCGCGCTCCTCGCGGTTGCTCGAGTACTCGAACGTGTTGAACTCGAAGAACATCTCGAGCGGCTGCGAGAGGATCTGGGCGATCGTCTTGCGCGGGTTGAGCGAGCTGTACGGGTTCTGGAAGACGTACTGGATGGCGCCCCGCACGGCGCGCGGCCGGCTGCGCGCCAAGCGCGGCAGAGGCTTGTCGCGAAACTCGATGTCGCCCTGGATCTTGAAGGGGTGCAGGCCGGCGAGGCAGCGGGCGAGCGTGGTCTTGCCGCTGCCCGACTCGCCGACCAGCGCCAGGCACTCGTGCGGCCGCAGCGTGATGTCGATGTCGTGCAGGATCTCTTTGGAGCCGTACCAGGCGGTCAGGCCTCGGACTGTGACGAGACCGTCCTTGCCGCTGCTCTCGGGCTTGCCCGAGTCTTCTTTGGCGAGGACCGGGGCCTGGGCGCGCACCTCTTCGTGGCGCCAGCAGCGCACGCGGTGCATCTCGCTCACCACGACTTCGGGGGGCATGGCGGCGGAGCACTGCTCGACCGCGTAAGCGCAGCGCGGCGCGAACGAGCAGCCCGGCGGACGCCGCCCCGGGCGCGGCGCAAAGCCGGGGATGCCTTCGAGCGTGCGGCGGCCGGTGAGCACGGGGATGGCGTGCAGCAGGCGCCGCGTGTAGGGGTGGCTGGCGCCATCGAAGAGCTCGTTGCTGGGGCCGATTTCGACCAGGCGCCCGGCGTACATGACGGCGATGCGGTCGGCGAGCTCGGCCACGACCGCGAGGTCGTGGGTGACATAGACGGCCGCGGCCTTGTGGGCGCGGGTGAGGTCGCGGATGGTGTCGAGCACGTGGGCCTGCGTGGTGACGTCGAGGCCCGTGGTGGGCTCGTCGAGCACGATGATCTTGGGCCGGCAGGCAAAGGCCATGGCGAGGGCCACGCGCTGCTGCTGACCGCCGGAGAGCTGATGCGGGTAGCGCCGCAGGAACTCCTTGGTGGAGGGCAGCACGACCTCGTCCATCATCTCGACGATGCGCGCCTCGCGCTCGGCGTGCGATGAGCCGAAACCGTGCACTTCGAGGATCTCGCGAAGCTGCAAGCCGATGCGCAGAGCGGGGTTGAGGGCCGAGCCGGGGTCTTGCGGTACGTAGCTGATGACGCCGCCGCGCAACTGGCGAAGCTGTGTCGCGCCAAGCGTGAGCAGGTCGCGGTCGTCGATCGTGATGGAGCCGCCCGAGATGGCGGCGCCACGGCGCTGAAAGTTGAGCAGCGACGTAGCCGCCGTGGTCTTGCCCGAGGCGGACTCGCCGACCAGGCCAAGAACCTCGCCTTCGACGAGCTCGAAGTTGACCTCGTGATCGATCTCGACGCCCGAAGGGTCGAGGGCGATCTCGAGGTCCTTCACGGTAAGGATGATGCGGCTCATGATGCCCCCGTGTCGCGCTCGATGCCGATCATGGCGCGTGACAGGCCGTCGGTGGCCAGGTTGACGCCGATCGTGAGGATCGCAATGAGTGCGACCGGAATGAAGACCGAATAGGGCTGGATGGAGATACCGAGAGCGTTCTCGTTGATCATGAGGCCCCAGTCGGCCGTCGGCGGCTGCATGCCGAAGCCCAGGAAGGAAAGGCCCGCGATGAGGCCCACCGAATAGGTGAGGCGCAGGCCGAACTCGACCAGCAGGGGGCTCGAGATGTTCGGCAGGATCTCGGCGAAGGCGATCTTGATGCGCGAGACGCCGAGCGACTCGGCCGCCTTGATGAAGTCGCGCTCCTTGATCTCGAGCGTGGCGCCGCGGGTGACGCGGGCCACACGCGGGGCGTGCGACAGACCGACGGTGAGCACGATCAGCCAGAGCCTGGGCCCCAGCACAGAGACCATGAGCAGCACGAACACGATCTGCGGGAAGGCGAGCAGCACGTCGAGCAGGCGCATGACCACGTCGTCGATGGCGGGCCGCGCATAGCCGGCGAGCAAGCCGAGCGAGACGCCCAGGCCCAGGCCGATCACGGTCGCGAGAATGGCCAGGCCCAGTACTGAGCGGCCGCCGTAGAGCACGCGGCTGAGCACGTCGCGGCCGAGTGAGTCGCCGCCAAGCAAGGCGGTCGACGAGGGGTGGGCGAAGGGCCTGACGACGAACTGGTAGGGCGAGTGGGGCGCGACGTACGGACCGAACAGCACGACGACCAGGATGAAGCAGAAGAGGACGAGCCCGATCTGCGTGCGCCGGTAGTGGACGGCGTCGATCAGGAGCTGTACCCACTCGCGCCGCCGCCGCTTGGTGCGCGCCGGGGCACTGCCGAGGTCGTGCCCAAGGCGCGGCTCGAGCGGTTCGCCGAGCCCCGCGTCGGGGCCGAGGTCGAGGTCGCTGACGGGCGCGCCATTCACGGGGATCAGGTTGTCGCTCACTGGAGACCTGTCCTTTGACGGGGGCTGATGAGGATCTGGAGGATGTCCGCCAGAAGGTTGAAGCCCACGTAGAGGCCGGCGATGAGCAGCACGATCGCCTGGATGACGGGCACGTCACGGTTGCTGACCGCGTCGATCAGGCCCGTGCCGATGCCCGGGTAGTTGAACACGTACTCCACGACGACGACGCCGCCGGCGAGCCAGGCCAGGTTGAGGGCGATCACCTGGATGGCGGGGATCACCGCGTTGGGCAGCGCGTGACGGCGCAGCACGATGCGCTCGGGCATGCCCTTGAGGCGCGCCATCTGCACGTACTCGCTTTCGAGCACCTCGATCATGGAGGCGCGCAAGATGCGGACCATGTACGGCGAAACGGCAAGGACCAGGGTGGCGACCGGGAGGACGAGGATGTTGAGCTGGTGCCACAACGAAACGTCCGGGTTGACGTACGACACCGCCGGCAGGATGTGAAAGATCGGGGTGGCCAGCAGCATGACGAGCAGCAGGCCGATGACGAACTCGGGCAGCGCGGCGAGGCCGAGGGTGCCGAGCGAGGTAGTCGAGTCGAACCAGCGGTCGCGCAGCAGACCGCTCAGGCTGCCGATCAGGATCGACAGGGGGACGCTGATGAGGGCAGCCAGCAACACGAGGATGGCAGAGTTACGGACGCGGTTGCCGAGCAGCTTGGTCACCGGCTCCTGGGCGACCAGCGACTTGCCCATGTTGCCGGTGGCCACGCCTTTCAGCCAGACGCCGTACTGGACCACCGCGGGCCGGTCGAGACCGAGCTGCTTGCGCACCGTGGCCAGACGCGCGGGCGTGGCGTCTCGGCCGAGGATGGCGCGAGCCGTGTCGCCGGGCAGCGCCTGGGTGGCGGCGAACACGAGGAGGGAGACGAGGAACAGCGTCAACACCCCGAGCGCCAAGCGGCGGATGAGAATCTTCAGCAGCGGTGGCAACTCGCGCCCACCTCCATGAGGGTACGGGCGGGACCGGCGCTCACGATGGCGCGCCGGTCCCGCTCAGAACGGACCTGAGGTGTATCAGGCGAAGTACATCAGGTTGTAGCGGCAACGGCAGGCGGAGTTGGCGCCCCAGTTGTCCGCGACCACGCCCTGGAGTTTCTTGGTGTGGGCATCCATCGAGATGTCGAAGGCCCAGATGATGTAGGCGCCGCGCTCGTACTCGATCTTCTCTGCCTGGCTCACGAGCTCGTTGCGCTTGGTGTCGTCGATCGTCTTGAAGGCCTGGTTGATGAGCGCCTGCCACTGGGCATCTTTCCAGTGGCACTCGTTCCAGGGAGCCGTGATGGCGGAACCGTTCTGGACCTGAGGCAGATAGTTGCGGGTGGCCCAGAAGTCTTGCGCGAACGTCCACTTGAGGTAGTTGTTGCCGTAGAAGACGCTTGGGTCGACGTTGTTGATCTGGACGGTGACGCCGGCCGCCTTGGCTTGCTGAGCGAACACCTGGGCGGCAGCGACGTCGCCCGCCCCGATCGCGGTCGACGTGGTCAGCTGCACGGTGAGGCCGTTGCCGTAACCGGCCGCCTTGAGCAGCGACTTCGCCTGGGCGATGTCCTGGACGCGCTGCGGTACGTCTTTGGGGTAACCGGGGTCGTACGGCGAGTACATGTCGTTCGCCACCCAGGCGTAGCCGCCCTTGGCCTGGTTGATCATCTGCTGGCGGTCGACGATCAGGCGGAAGGCTTGGCGCACCCGCGCGTCGTTGAACGGCTTCTGGTCCATGCGCATGGTAAAGGGCTCCCAGGCGCCCGACTTGGACTGCAGGAGCTGCATGGCCGGGTTGCTCTGGACGACGCTCGCTTGCGCGCTCGCGAGCAGCGTGATGTGATCGACGGTGCCGCCCTGCAGCGCGTTGAGCTTGGCCGTGGGATCGGCGAACTCGATCATGGTGAGCTGGTCGGCGTAGGGCCCGACGCCCCAGTAGTTCGGGTTTGCCGCGAACTCGGTCTGCTGACCGGGCTCGAACCCGGTGACCTTCCAGGGGCCGGTGCCTATGGCGCCCGTCATGCCGTGGGGGTCATAGCCCACCGGCACGATGGCGTTGCGGTAGTCGGCGAGCGCCTCGTAGAAGATGACGTTCGGCGACGAGAGCTCGAACGCCACGGTGAGATTGTCGATCTTCTTGATGCCGCTCGCCTTGAGGCCGACGAGGTCGGACGCGCCCACCGCCGCTGTCTTCGGGTTGAGGATGCGCTGGAAGCTGTAGACGACGTCGTCGGCGGTCACCGACTTGCCGTTTTGGAACTCGAGGCCCGACTTGAGCTTGACCTGGAACTTGGTGCCGTCGGAGTTCGGCGTGTAGCTTTCGGCGAGGAGATTGACAAGCTTGTGCGTCTCATCCCAGCCAAGCAGCGCATCGTATATCTGCCACTGCGTGCCGATCTGCACCTCGCTGGTGGGGAGGTGGGCGTCGAGCGTGTCTTTGGCGGAGCCGCCACCGATGCCCGAGCGAATGTGGCCGCCTTTCTTGGGGCCGGCGGCCGTCGACGGCGAGGACGATGAGCTGGGGCTCGAGCTGCCACAGGCGGAAAGGACCGGGCCGACAGCCGCGAGCGCGCCCGCTGCCGCGGCGCCCTTGAGCACAGTGCGTCGCGTGTATTTGTGCGAGTTGACTACTTCGTCGATCTTACTGAGGTCGAATCCCGCCTTGCCTTCCTGATCACTCACGATAACGTCCCCCATTCTGGTGATTGTCCTCTAGGCTGGGACTGCCGCGGTCTGCGGCAGAAGTCGCCGGGATGTCCGTCGGGTCGGACGCGTCAAGATGCCTGCGCGGCGTCTGCCCAGTACGGAAGTCAGAAAGCGAGAGTCCACCCCCCTGGCCGATCCTTGCGATGACGACCCACGTGTGCTCGGATGATCGCACGTGTCTGCGAAGTGCGATACTATCCACCCGGGTGGGTAGCCGTCATGGAACGCACTATCGTCGACGCCCCACCTTTTTGTCAAGATGAGCGGCAAAACATTAGCATCCTGCCGAGACAGTGGCAAGCACGGTACGACGGAATCATAGCTACTCTTCGCATACGTAGACGATGTCGTGAAGAACAAGCCCCGAATCCCGACCGATACCTAGGAGTTGGGGCAAGAACCGTATGCAACGGCAAAGATGACGTCTTCAGACGCTTTATTGAACGGGAATGGCCGAATCGCTATACTTCCTGATTATGAAAGCCAAAAACGATAAGCATCCAGAAACTCAAGCCATCGTTCGCCAGGGTTCCATGCCGCACGGCACGGTCGAGCTCGACGATCTCGACCGACGGATCGTGAAGCTGCTGCGCCACGATGGACGCCTCGCCTACGCGCAGATCGCGCGTACGGTTGGCGTTTCTGAACCGACGGTCCGCAAGCGCGTCGACCGACTGGTGCATGTCGGGGCGATCGTCACCATGGCGCGCATCAACCCCGCGCCCATCGGCTTTCCGATCGACGCCATGATCGGTGTGCGGGTGGTGCGTGGCCGGGTCAAAGAGGTCGGCCGCAAGCTGGCGGCCATGGAGAACGTGGCCTACCTGGCCTACCTGGCCGGCAGCTTCGACATCATGATCGAGGCCTTCTTGCCCGACACCGAGGGTGTCTTCAAGTTCTTGAACGAAGATCTCGAGAAGATCGACGGCATCAGCTACGCCGAGACCTGGCACGTACTGCGCACCGAGAAGTTCTTCTACAACTGGGAGGGCGAAGACGTGGGCGTTGAGCCCGTCAACGCTCCCGCAGCCGTCAAGGCCTCCGCAGCCGTGAACGCTCCCGCAGCCGTCAAGGCTTCCGCGCCGCCCGCTCACGCGGGCGCGTCGGTATTGTCTGGCCGCAGCGCCGCGGCGCCCGCGCCGATCGTCGACGAGTAAGGCAGGCCGCTTGTCTACCGTGAACGAGAGGGCGTCCTACGAGCGGCGCGCCGGCCTTGGCTGGCGCTCCGCCGGGCCGCGCGACGCCGCCGCCATCTCCGCCGCCATCGACGCCTGGTGGGCCCGGCACCTGCGGCACTTCGTGCATCCCCTGTTCCTCGAACACTTCGGCGACACCTGCCTTGTGGTCGAAGACGGCGGCGAGCTGGTGGCGTTTCTTGTGGGCATGCTCTCGCAGCGTCATCCCGGCAGCGCCTACGTGCACTTCATGGGCGTGCACCCCGACTACCGCCGCCTGGGGCTCGGCCGCGAGCTCTACGAGCGCTTCTTCGTGCTCGCCGGCGAGCACGGCGCAACGGTGATCGAAGCCGAGACCGGCGCCTTCAACGCGCAGTCGATCGCCTTTCACGGGCGCCTCGGCTTTACCTTCGAGGACGGCGACGACCTGGTCGACGGCGTGCCCATCACCCGCGACGTGCACGGCACCGGCGACGACGTCGTGCTGTTCTCTTTGCGCCTTGGGCCGCGCGAAGCCGCTGGCTGATCGTGACCGCCCCGCCGGCCGCAGCCCCGCCGCCAGACCGGCGACGAAGCCTTTCACGTAACCGAGCAGCGACGGAGGAAGCCCATGCAAGCCCGCACCACATGGCTGAGCGACACTGAGAAGGCCCTCGTCTACGACGAGGCACTGGTCTTGCTCGAGCGCGTCGGGCTGCGCATGGCCGGCTCGCGACGCCTCGGCGAGATGCGCGACGCCGGCGCCATCGTCGACGACGCGTCGGGCGTCGTGAAGTTCCCGGCCGCGCTCGTCGATACGCTGCGTCGCCGGTGCCCGCGCGAGATCGTCATGGCCGGCGCCGCGCCTGCCAACGATGTCGTGCTGGCCGAGGGCGCGCCCTCGCGCTTCTCGTCGTCGGGCTGCGCGGCGCTGACGCTCGACCACCGCACCCGCGAGCACCGCGCCTCTACGCTCGAAGACCTGCGCAGCGCGACCATCCTGCTCGACGAGACACCCGAGCTCGACGTGCAGTGGACGATCGTGACCGCCAACGACGTGCCGCTCGAGCGTCGCGAGAAGCTCGCCTACTACACCGTCCTTTCCGAGACCGACAAGCACGTGACCTTCGTCGACTGCCCCAGCGCGATCGAGCCCGTCCTCGAGATCGTCGAGGTGCTCTGCGGCAGCCACGAAGCGTTCCGCCTGCGGCCCCGCATCAGCACGCTCTTCACGGTCGCCTCGCCGCTGTCGATCGACGGCCATCTGCTCGACTTCCACGCGAGCCTGGCCGACTACGGCACGCCGATCGAGATCTTCACGGTGCCGATCTCCGGCGCCACGGCGCCGGTCACGCTGGCCGGCGTGGTCGTGCAGGGCGTGGCCGAGCTGCTCGGCGCGGTCGCTGCCATGCAGATCCTGAGCCCCGGCGCGCGCCTGATCTGCGGTCCCTCCGGCACGGTGCTCGACATGCGCTCCACGAGCATCTGCTACGGCGCCGTCGAGGGCGGCCTCATGAACGCCGCCTTCACCGAGGTGCTGCACTCGCTCGGTCTGCCGGTGATCACTCCCGGCCTGGGCACCGACGCCAAGCACCTGGGCCTGCAGGATGGCTTCGAGAAGGCGCTCAAGGGCATCGTCACCGTCGGCGCCGGGTCCGATCTGCTGAGCGGCGGCATGGGGCTGATCGACTCCGTCAACACGCTCTCCCTGCCGCAGATCGTGGTCGACGGCGAGATCGCCGGCATGATCCGCCGCCTGCTCGGCTCAGTCGAGTTCTCGCCGCAGACCATGGCCCGCGAGACCATCGAGCGCGTCGGCATAGGCGGCAACTTCCTGCGCGAAAGAGAGACGCGGCAGCGCATCAGGGCCGGCGAGCACTTCCTGCCGCGCATCGCCTCGCGCCTGCCCTACGACGCCTGGCAGGCTCAGGGCACGACCGAGCTCGACGTGGCCGTCGGCATCGTCGAAGAGACTCTCGCCGCCCGGGCGGAGCGCGGCTCCCACCTGAGCGACGACCAGCTGAGCGCCCTGCGGGCGATCTGCGACGTGGAGAGGATGGGCAGCCATGCGTAACGCGAAGGCGCGGTCGTCGATCGGAGTCCGGTGACCGAGATCGCGGGCAGGGGGCGGTCGGTCCAGAGGCGCAGCGCCTGGGTGCCGTTCGAAGACCCTCTGTCCACCATCCCCGAGACGGCGCAGAAGATCCTGGCGGCGGCCTCGCGGCTGCTCGCCGAGCGCGGCTACGCCGCGCTCACCCTCGAGAACGTGGCCGCCGAGGCGGGCGTCAATAAGGCCTCGATCCGCTACAACTTCGGCAACAAGGCGGGCCTTGTGGCGGCCGTGGTCGACGCCCTGATCCACGACGAGTGTCTGCGCCTGGCGGCCGACCTGCGCACCGTGAACGAGGACGACCGCCTGCACGCCGCCATGGTGGGCATCGAAGGCATGATCGCCGGCGCCGACTCGTTTCGCGGCTTCTTCGACATCCTGCCGCACGCCTTTCGCGACGACGACCTGCGCGAGCGCATGTTCGAGCTCTACCGCTGGTGGTACCGCCAGAACCTGGAGTGGCTCGGTCTGGCCCTGGACGGCGCCGCCAACGACGAGCACGAGATCCTCATGGGACTGGCCGAGCTCATCGCGGCCATCCCCGACGGGCTCTCCATACAGGCCGGTCTCGACCCCGCGCACTTCGACCTCAAGCGCCCGCTGGCGGCGCTCGAGCTGCTCCTGCGCAACTCCATGGAGCAGCTCGCGCAGCTCGCCCGGCAGGGGCACGAGGCCTCCTGAGGCTCGCGTCCGGCGTCCCGTTGTGTTATCCACCTGGGTGGGATAGCATCCACGCGCTTCCGGACCTTCGCGCCCGGACGGCATGACAAGGATGACGAGATTGGGCAAACGCGCTCCCGCGCCGAACGAACGTTAGGAGGTGGCGAAAGTTGTGAGCAAGATCACGACACGCATGGGCGACGGAGCTTCGGTCGAGATGACGCGCGACGAGCTGCGTCGCGATCTCATCGAGGGCACCGAGATGGCCGCCAAGAGGGGCAAGATCCCCATGCTCACCGAGAACGAGCTCGATTACCTCGAGGACATGTTCGCCTGTCCCAGCCGCATCTGGGGAGTCGAGCGCGGCCACGAGGCGGTCATGAGCAAGGACGGCTCGGTCAACACGCTGTGCTCGTCGCGCCTGTCGAGCGGCGTGGCTGCGCCGATCGGCCGCGAGGCGGCCATCCGCCTGTTCGAGACCGCCTTTGCCTACGACTCCATGGAGGTCGGCCACACCGACTACTCCGTGAAGCCCTGCAAGTTCCTGGCGACGGTCGAGCAGGAGCACATGGAGCTCCTGCAGCAGATCACCATCTTGCCGCTGTTCTACGGCTTCATGCCCAACCTGGGCCTCTACTACCGGCCCGACGGCGCCTACGCCAACCCCTCCGACCTGCTGCCCACAGGCAAGATCGAAGAGGCCCGCCGCACGCAGGAAGAGGCCCTCGAAGCCTGCCAGCAGGACACCATCTGGCTGAGCGAGAAGATGGTCGAGGTGGCCGCCGACGGCATCAACTACGACACCGTCGCCTCTACCGGCGACGCCGAGTTCCTGGCCTCGCTGCGCGCTTGCGAGCACATCACCAAGACCACCGACATGGCGGTCGAGATCGGCATGGCTGCCGAAGTCGTGCTGGGCTTCCACGGTGAGCTCGAATACGACGGCACGCGCCTGGCCGGCCTGTGGCCCCACCAGCAGATGAAGCTGGTCGAGAAGGCGGGCGCGTCGATCTTCGGCCCGGTCGTCAACAACAACTCCAAGAAGTCGTGCGCCTGGAACGTGGCCCGCGCCGTGACCTTCGTCAAGGCCTGCACCGCAGAGGCGACGATCCCCGTGCATCCCAACGTGGGCAACGGCGTCGGCGGCGTGCCGATGTTCGAAGTCTCGCCGCTCGATATGGTCACGCGCGCGAGCGCCGCCATGATCGAGATCGGCAAAGCCGACGGGTTATAGGTGGGTACAGGCGACCCCAACGGCATGGCCATGGCCCATGCGTTGGCCTCGTCGATCGGCGGCATCAAGACTGCTGGAGATCTGGTAGCCAGGATGCAGCTGAAGAAGATGAGGTTGACCGAAGCCAAGGCCTATGTCGCCGACAAGCTGGGCGTCAGCACCTTCGACCTGTCCGACTCGACGCTCATGCGCACGGTCCGCGAAGAGCTCGACATCGGTACGGTCACCGCCGTGCCGGGCGTGGCCAAGGGACTCGAAGCCAAAACGAGGATCGCCGACTTGCTCGACATCAAGATCAACTGCGTCGAGCGGCTCATGCGCAAGACCGGTCTGGTGCGCGACCCCGCGCTCGAGCAGGCGGGACGGCGCTAGATGCGAAAGCCCCTGAGGAGGTCGCCATGAAGAGGAACGCCCACGCCGGGCATCGCGGCTCCGGCGGTCTGAGCCTCAACGTCTTCACCGACGATGAGCTCAGAGACATCCATCTCTCGACGCTCGAGGTGCTGCAGCGCACCGGCGTCTGGGTCGAAGACGACGAAGCTCTCGACGTGTTCGCCGCGGGCGGCGCCGAAGTCGACCGCGCTGAGAAGATCGTGCGCATTCCCGCGCACGTGGTCGAAGACGCCATCCGCTGCGCGCCGCCGACCCTCACCCTGTGCGGCCGCACGCCCGACTCCGATGTGGTGCTCGAGCCGGGCCGCGTCGGCTTCACCAACTTCGGCGAGGGCATCAAGGTCACCGACATGGAGTCGGGCGAGCTGCGCGAGCCCACCAAGCGCGACGTCGCCGACGCCACCCGCCTGATCGACGCCCTGCCCGAGATCGACGTCGTCGAGCGCCCGATCGGCGCCCACGACGTGCCGCAGGACGCGGTGCCGCTGCACAACGCCGAGGCGATCCTCTCGAACACCACCAAACACGTCTTCATCGGGCCCATCAACGGCCGCCTGCTCAAGAAGATCCTCGAGATGGCGGCGGCCGTCGTGGGCGGCGCCGACGCGCTGCGCCGCCGGCCGCTGGTGTCGTTCATCACCTGCCCGGTGAGCCCGCTCAAGCTCGTGCAGGATTGCTGCGAGATCATCATGGGCTCGGCGCGCGCCGGGGCCACGGTCAATGTGCTCAGCATGGCGATGGCCGGCGCTTCGTCGCCGGTGTCCATGTCGGGCACGCTCGTCACCCACAACGCCGAGGTGCTCGCCGGCATCACGCTGGCGCAGCTCACCAAGCGCGGCGCTCCGGTGGTCTACGGCAGCTCGACCACGGCCATGGACCTGCGCCTGGCGTCGGCGTCGGTGGGCAGCCCCGAGTGCGGGCTGATCAACGCCGCCGTGGCCCAGATGGCGCGCTTCTACCTGCTGCCGAGTTGGGTGGCTGGTGCGTAGGGCGACGCCAAACTCGGTGACGCGCAGTCCGGTCACGAGAAGACTCTCACAGGCTTACTCCCAGCGTTGGCAGGGGCCAACCTGATCTATGGCCTGGGGATGCTCGAGTCGGGCGTCACTTTCGATTACGGTCAGCTTCTCATGGATTGTGAGTTCGCGCGGCTGATCAAGTTCACCATCGGCGGCATTCCGGTGACCGACGAGCTGCTCATGACCGACGACATCCACGCGGTGGGGTCGAGCGGCGACTTCTTGAGCCTCGACAGCACCTACAAGTACATGCGCGCCCAGTCCAAGCCCAAGCTCATCGACCGCCGCGTGCGCGAAGAGTGGGCGGCGGGGGGCAGCACCGACCTTCACGAGAGGGCCACGGACGAGGCCCGCAGGCTGCTCGAGACCTATGCGCCCGAGCCGCTGTCGCCCGAGGTGCTGGCGGCGCTGCGCGACATCGTCGAGACCACCGAGAAAGAGCTCGGCATCGAACCGGCTCAGGTCGCCTTCTAAAGGGCAGGCCGGAGACCGCGCGACTTATAACGAGAGGACGACCATGGCAGATAGTTACGCATTGCTTCAGGAAGCGATCATCGCCGGCGACGGCGACCGGGCCCGCGAGCTCGCCCAGCGGCTGCTCGACGACGGCGTCAGTGCCCGCGAGATCCTGGATGCCGGCCTGCTGCCCGGAATGGACATCGTCGGCAAGCGCATGCGCGAGGGCGAGTGCTTCATTCCCGAGGTGCTGCTCAGCGCGCGCACCATGCAGGGCGCCCTCGAGCTCCTCAAGCCCCGTCTCGCCGAAGGCGACTCGGGCAACCTGGGCACCATCGTCATCGGCACCGTCGAGGGCGACGTGCACGACATCGGCAAGAACCTCGTCGCCATGATGCTCGAAGGCGCGGGCTTTGTCGTGATCAACCTGGGCACGGGCATCACGCCGGCGCAGTTCGTGGCTGCCGTCAAAGAGAACAAGCCCGAGCTGCTCGGCATGAGCGGGCTGCTCACCACGACCATCCCGAAGATGGGCGACACGGTCAAGCTGCTTGAAGCCGAGGGCCTGCGCGAGGGCGTGAAGGTCGTCTGCGGCGGCGCTCCGGTCACCCAGGCGTTCGTCGATTCCATCGGCGCCGACGGCTACGGCACCAACGCCGCCGCCGCCGTCGAGCTCGCCAAGCAGCTGGTCCAATAGCTAAGGAGCGCACATGACGGCCAACCGAGACGAGCTCATCCAAGAGGCAATCGATTCGATCGTCAACTACGAC